>JACQYN010000002.1 GCA_016208235.1 Deltaproteobacteria bacterium | reverse complement strand
GGATCGCCGCAGATCTGACAACGATAAAGTTTCAGTCCCATATTGGGCTCCTTTGCAATTATCTAAAATTAATATCAATTCCCATGTAGGGGCGAACCTTGTGTTCGCCTAACAAGGCGGGGCGAATACAAGATTCGCCCCTACGAAAAAATAACGGTTAATGGTGAATTAGTATCAATCAACGCGGTTGAAGAACTTCTTCACCGCCTTGCACACCGGGCAGGTGTCTGGCGGTTCCCCGGCCACGGTGTGGCCGCAGATGGAGCAGACGTAGTAATCCACCGTGGTCTTATCCGCCATATTTTTCAGGGCCTTCTGGAAGAGGGCGGCGTGGGTCTTTTCCACTTCGTTGGCGAAGGTGAAGGTGCGCTCCGCTTCTTTGTTTCCCTCGGCCTGGGCTGCGGTGATCATCCGGGGATACATCTCCCGGAACTCGGAGGTCTCTCCGTCAATGGCCTCCTGAAGGTTTTCCGCGGTGGACCTGACGCCTTTCAAGACTTTGAGGTGATTATGGGCGTGGACGGTCTCCGCCGCGGCCGCGGCCCTAAAGAGCCGGGCGATCTGGGCGTAACCCTCCTGCTCCGCTTTGGCCGCGAAGGCCAGGTAACGGCGGTTGGCCTGGGATTCCCCGGCAAAGGCTTCTTTGAGATTATCTACGGTCTTTTCCATATGTTTCTCCTTTCTTTTTGAGCTATTGATTGCCTTCCACCAGTTTCATGGACACGCCGCAGCAGACCAAGGAGCCGCCGCCGGCCTCCAGTACCTTCACTTTGTTGCCGCAAATCTTACAGACATAGGTCTGTCCCACTGCTGTAGCCATTTATGCCTCCATGTCGGTTTAACTTTCCTGACAGGCGCGGCAGAGGCCCCACACCGTCAGGCGTTGTTGTTCCGGCAGAAAACCGTGAAGCATCTCCGGAGATAAGGTGGTTAGCGGCGGAGGCTGCCAGTCCAGATCGATGATGCGGTGGCAGCTCCGGCAGATGAGATGGGCATGTTCCCGGGTGAATTTGTCGTAGCGGGCCACCTCGTGGAGCGGGTTGACCTTAATGGCCAGGCCCTTTTGGCAGAAGACCTCCAGGGTTTTGTACACGGTGTTAAAAGAAATGGCAGGCACTTGCCGCCGCACTTCCTGATAGATCATTTCCGCATTGGGATGATCAGGAAGGGATTCTAGTACGGCCAGTACCGCCAGTCGTTGGGGGGTGACGGCAATCCGCCTGGCCCGCAATTTTTGCATTAAAGTTTCCATGAATAAATATCAGATAATAATGATTACTGAATTTGTCAAGGCGGGTAAAAAAGAAAAACGAAAAAAAACGCCCATCCGGTGAGGATGGGCGGAGAGGAGAACAGAGCGGTTCGGATTATCAGAGGGAAACTAAAATTGCATTAATAGAAATAGGTTAAACCCCCGTGGAAAAAGTTGCAATTAAAAGCGGGGTTTTCGTCGTAAAGGCCGGCATTGGAGGAGTGGCGGAAGCGATAGGCGAGGGTGAGGCCCAGGCGGGGCATCAAGGCGATATCAAAACCGGCGCCCACCTGGGGAGTAAAATTGAAGGCATGGGCAACCGCAGGGCTGTCGAAGCTCTCGGTGATCAGGCCCGCACCCCCTTCTATAAAGAACATGGCCGTACGCCCCAGGGGCAGGCTGAGCTTCAGCATGGGCGTGAAACCCAGTTCGAAGCCGTCCCCTTCAGCCTCGGCTACGCTAACGATACCTTCTACGACAAAGGAGAGCCCCACCCCATATCGTTGGCCGGGCTTGAGCAGAAAGATGCCCCAACGGGGCAGCAGGCTGTAGAGATGGACTGAGGCTTTTCGGGTGGATTTGCCGTAGCCGAAGCGCAGCCCCAACTCCCCTTGGAAGCTGCCGTAATCGAAACCCGCCCCCCAGGTCACCCCCGGCAGCGCCAGCAGCGCGGCCAGCATGGACGCGGCCAGCCATTTTCTCCCTGTGCGCAGCATTATTCTCCCCCTTATGCAAGCGTTCAGGTTAATTTTTGAAATTAAGCCAGATTAGCAATACCGGAGGTAAAAGTCAAAGTTTTTGCCGCCTGGAGAGCTTTCCTGGAAGACGTGATCACGTATTTGGGGATGGAGAGTTGCAGTCAAAAAGGTATTAAAACGTAGGGGCGAACCTTGTGTTCGCCCGGTCGCTCCAGGGCGAACACAAGGTTCGCCCCTACGAAAAAATATGCCTTTGATGACTAATTGGTATAAGCAGTGAAAAAGAGTGGCCCGGTAGGACTTGTTTTTTTACTGCTTACCGCTCACTGGCCTCCTGGCCCTCCCCCTACAGACAATCTGGAAATTCACCTATCGCCGTTTTTCCCAGAACCGGTCTTCCCGGAAGCGGGCCGCAGGCCCCAGGTCGGCCTCGATGAGGAGCAGGCGGTTGTATTTGGCGATGCGCTCCGACCGGGACACGGACCCGGTCTTGATCTGGCCCACGCCGGTGGCCACTGCCAGGTCGGCGATAAAGGTGTCTTCGGTCTCCCCGGAGCGATGGGAGATGACGGCCCGGTAGCCGTAGGTGCGGGCCAGATTGATGGCCGCCAGGGTTTCGGTGACCGTGCCGATCTGGTTCAGCTTGATGAGGATGGCGTTGGCCGCGCCTAACTCGATGCCCTTCTTCAGGAACTGCACGTTGGTGACGAAGATGTCGTCCCCCACCAGTTGCAGCTTGCCCCCCAGGGTTTGGGTCAGGTATTGCCAGCCGTCCCAGTCGTTTTCCGCCAGGCCGTCTTCGATGGAGACGATGGGATAACGGCTGATGAGAGACTGGTAGTAATCGGTCATAGCCGCGGCAGTGCGCCGGGAGCCGTCTCCTTTTTTGAAGACATACTCACCTGTCGATTTATCGAAGAATTCCGAGGCCGCGGGATCAAGAGCCAGGACTACATCTGCTCCGGGCCGGTAGCCGGCCTTGTCGATGGCCTCCATGATCAGGTCCAGGGCCGCCTCGTGGGAAGGCAGGTCAGGGGCGAATCCCCCTTCATCTCCCACGCCGGTGGCCAGACCCCGGGAGGAGAGCACCTTCTTCAAGGTGTGAAAGACTTCCGCGGCCATGCGCAGGGCTTCGGCGAAGCTGGAACCGCCCACCGGCATGATCATGAATTCCTGGATATCCAGATTGTTGCCGGCATGGGCCCCGCCGTTGATGATGTTCAACATGGGCATAGGCAGAATGTCGGCCCCGGTGCCTCCCAGATAGCGGTAAAGGGGGAGTCCGCTGACCGCGGCTCCGGCCCGGGCCACAGCCATGGACACGGCCAGAATGGCGTTGGCCCCCAGGCGGCTCTTGTTGGGAGTGCCGTCCAGGGCTAATAATTGCCGATCGATCAGGCCCTGTTCCAGGGGGTTTTGCCCTTGGAGGGCCGGGGCGATGATTTCCCGGATATGGCGCACCGCCTGGAGCACGCCTTTCCCCAGGTAGCGGCCGGCATCCCCATCCCGCAGTTCCAGGGCCTCGTTTTCACCGGTGGAGGCGCCCGAAGGCACTGCCGCCACCGTGCGGATACCGTTGTCCAATTGCACATTAGCCAGCACCGTGGGCTGGCCCCGGGAGTCCAGGATCTCCCAGGCGTTGATTGCCTTGATGGTAGCCATTTTGCCTCCTGTCTTAAATACGGTTTTTCGTTTTTCGTTTTTCGTTTTTGGTTAAAAGAATAAATATTATTAATAAGTTAAATGGCAAGTTTGTGTAATTTGACAGTGAAAAAGGTATAGAACTTGTTTTATTTATGGCCGGGGAGGGTCGGCAAAATCAAAGCCTTATCTTTTTCACTTTCAGATAAATTGCAATCCTAATCTGTAACTTACTGATAATTCAGTCCCTTTTAACTAATAACTAAAAACCAAAAACTAAAAACGGTATTTAGACGCTTATAGCAGAAAAAAGACCGGGTTTCCACCCCCTAAGGAGTGGAAACCCGGGTCAGGCCAAGTCAGATCAGAAGCAGGTTATCTCTCTTGTTCGCCCGGCTTCCTCTGCTTTTGCTGCTGCTTTTGCTGCTGCGG
>JACQYN010000232.1 GCA_016208235.1 Deltaproteobacteria bacterium | reverse complement strand
GGAGGGGGTTAGGGGGAGGGTGGCGACTATGGCCACGAAGGTTCAAAGACGCCACCCCCTCCCTAACCCTCCCCCCTCAAGGGGGAGGGAAAAAGTGGCGACACCATCGCCTTTGGGCAATTGCTACGATTTCGGAGTTAAAAGCTAAGGTCCACAGGCGAGACGCCTGTGCTACTGCCCTTAGCCCCTCCCCCAATATCCTTTCCTCACGGATACAACCGGTCCAGGAGGCGGGGGAAGGGGATGGCCTCCCGCACGTGTTTGAGGCCGCAGAGCCAGGCCACCAGGCGCTCTATCCCCAAGCCGAAGCCGCTGTGGGGCACGCTCCCGTAGCGGCGCAGGTCCAGGTACCACTCCAGGGGCTCCCGGAGCAGGTGGTGTTCTTCCAGGCGGGCCAGCAAGGTCTCCAGGTCGGCCACCCGCTGGGACCCGCCGACGATCTCCCCGTAGCCTTCGGGGGCCAGCATATCCACGCAGAGGGCCAGCTCCGGCGCGTCCGGGTCCGCTTCCATGTAGAAGGCTTTGCAGGCCCGGGGATAACGGTGCACCAGCACCGGCCGGTCAAAGGCCTGGGAGATGAGGGTCTCTTCGTCGCCGCCGAAATCTTCCCCCCAGGCCATTTCTTTGCCCAGCTCCAAAAGGCGGGCAATAGCTTCAGCGTAACTGATCCGGGGGAAGGGGGGAGTCACCGCCTCCAGGGGGGTCACGTCCCGCTCCAGGGTCTCTAGTTCAGGGCGGCGGTTGGCCAGCACCCGGGAGACAACCTGGCACACGAGGCCCTCGGCCAGACTGATGACGTCCTCCAGGGTGTAAAACGCGGCCTCCGCCTCCACCATCCAGAACTCCGTGAGGTGGCGCCGGGTTTTGGACTTTTCCGCCCGGAAGGTGGGGCCGAAACAATAGACCCGGCCCAAGGCCAGGGCCGCGGCTTCCAGATAGAGCTGGCCGCTTTGGGAGAGATAAGCCTTGCCCCGATCCAGGTAGTCGGTCTCAAAGAGGCTGGTGGTGCCTTCACAGCAGGTGGGGGTGAGGATGGGGGTGTCCACCAGGATGAAGCCCCGGTCGTGGAAAAAGTCCCGGCAGGCCCGGCAGACTTCGTCCCGCACTCTGAGAATGGCCTGCTGCCGGGGGGAGCGGAGCCACAGGTGGCGGTGGTCCATGAGGAAGGCCACCCCGTGCTCTTTAGGGGAGATGGGGTAATCCGGGGAGATATGCAGGGGCTCCACCCGGGTGACTTCCAGTTCAAAGCCCCCAAGGGCCCGGACTTCGGCCCGCACCTTGCCTTCCAGGATCAGGGAGGATTCCAGGGTAAGGCGGTCGAACGCGGCAAAGTCTTCCTCGGAGAGCTGGCTTTTGACCAGCACTCCCTGGACCAACCCGGTGCCGTCCCGGACTACCACAAACCGCACCTTGCCGCTGGAGCGGAGGTGATGGACCCAACCCCGGATGGTCACGGTTTGGCCGACGTGGCCGGCCAGGCGGGCGATGTCGGCCACCGGCGGCGGGTTTTCGGTCTTTGGTCCTTGATCTTCAGTTGTCAATGGCTTTCAGCTTTCAGCTATCAGCAGTCAGCTTTTTTTATTCTCGTTCCCAAGCTTCGCTTGGGCGGACCCGCTACAGATAGTGTTACTCGACCAAAGCAATGCTTCGCATCTAATTGGGTTCCCAAGCGCAGCTTGGGAGCCAGAAAAAACCACTGGCCACTGGCAACTGACCACTGGCCACTACAACATAATCTTGATATGGGCCTTCTCCCGCAATGTCTTGACCCATTCCAAAAATTGCTTTTGCATGGCCTGGCTGGAGAGCATCCGGCGGATTTCCGGGGCCACTTCTTCAAAAGAGTGGGGCTTGCCGGAGCGCTTTCCCACCAGTACCACCAGCTGGAAACCTTCCGGGCTCTGGATGGGGGCCACCTCTCCGGGCCGCAGCTTGTTAATCAATTCCCCGAGCTGGGGATTCAGATCGGCCTGGTTGATGAATCCCAGATCCTGGCTGGTGAGGGAATGCTTCCGCTGGACCTCCGCCAGGGACCCACCCAGGCGTAAGTCCTTGAGGACAGTCTCCGCCCTCTTCTGGACCTCTTCCTTTTGCCCGGCGGTGGCTCCGGGAGGGAAAGGAATGTTGATTATTTGAAGATGCACCTGGTTGCCGCCGCCGCCTTCCCGGACATTCGCATCATAGTAGCGGCGCACCTCCGCTTCCGGGACCTCCGCCTTCTTCGCCCCCAAGGCTATAAAAACCAGGCGCTCTTGTTGTATCTGGTCGGCTATCTGCTGCCGCAGTTCCTTGACAGTCAGCCCCGCTTTGGCCAGCGCCTGATTCAAGGCAGCATCATCCGGGAGGCGATTTTTTTTCTTGAAATCCTCCACGGCCAGATCCACTTCCTTGTCCGAAATAATAATACCCCGGCGCTTGGCCTCTGCTTTCGCCAGTTTCCGGTCAATCAAGGCCTCCAGCATTTCCCGTTTTATGGCCTGGCCTTCCCTGGATTTAGGGTTTGCGCCGGCCTGGGACTGAATCATCCTCGACATCTGTTCCAATTCGGACATGGTGATGATCTCATCATTGACTACGGCCACAATCCGGTCCACTATCTCGGCATGGCCGGGCAATGCCAAAAGCAGCGGGGCCAGGCAAGCAGCTAGGCAAACTAATATTCGCATTACTAACCTTTTCATCTCTTTTATCCCTCTCCTTCAAGCCTTAACAAATGTCTCCACTTCTTTCAAGCAATTTTGCAAAAGCATAAACGGCGTCTCCGCCTCCGGGAGCCGAACCCTCAAGGCCTGATCCGGGGTGAGGCGGAAGGTCTCCGGCCGTTTCTTGAGGAGGCTGAGTAGACGCTCCAGGTTGAGGCGCTCCGGCCGGGCGAACTGGAGCACCGCAAAGGTGTCCTGCAGATCCAGGCGCTTGATCCCCAGACGCCGCAGCTGATTCTTGGCCCGCACCACCTCCAGCAGGTTCCGCCCCTCCGGGGGCAGCGGCCCGAAGCGGTCCAACAATTCTTCTTCCAGTTCCTGGACCATCTCCGGGGAGAGCCGGTCCGACAGGCGCCGGTAGAGAGCCAGGCGTTGCTGGATATCCGGCACGTAATCCTCCGGCAGATAGGCGGCCACGGGAATGCGGATCTCCGGATCGGGAACCGGTTCCTCCCGGGCCTCCCCCTTGAACTCCCGGATGGCTTCCTCCAGGAGCTGCAGATAGAGTTCGTAGCCCACCTCCGCCAAGTGGCCAGATTGGGCCTGGCCCAGAAGATTGCCCGCGCCTCGGATCTGCAGGTCGTGGAGGGCGATCTTGAAGCCGGAGCCCAACTCCGTGAATTCCATCAGGGCCTTCAGGCGCTTCTGGGCGTCGGTGGACAGCCCGGCTTCCCCGGGGACCAGCAGATAGGCGTAAGCCTGGGTCTGGCTCCGCCCCACCCGGCCCCGGAGCTGATAAAGTTGGGCCAGCCCCAGGGTATGGGCCCGGTTGATGATGATGGTGTTGGCCGCGGGGATATCCAGCCCGGCCTCGATAATGGCGGTGCACATGAGGACGTCCACCCCCCCCCGGCTGAAGCGCCGCATGACCCGCTCCAGCTCCCGCTCCGCCATTTGGCCATGGGCCATGGCCACCCGGGCCTCCGGCACCATCTCCTGGACCTGGCGGGTCCAGGTGCCCAGGGTTCGCACCCGGTTGTGCACGAAGAAGACCTGGCCGCCCCGGGCCAGCTCCCGGCGGATGGCCGCCTGGATCACCGCCCCTTCCGGGTGGCAGAGATAGGTGCGGATGGAGCGGCGGTTCTCCGGCGCGGTGTTGATCACGCTCAGCTCCCTGAGGCCGGTCAAGGAGAGCTGCAAGGTCCGGGGAATGGGAGTGGCGGTGAGGGTCAGGACGTCCACCGTGCGGCGCCACTCTTTCATCTTCTCCTTCTGGCTTACCCCGAAGCGCTGTTCCTCATCCACGATCACCAGCCCCAGGTCATGGAAGACCACATCTTTCTGCACCAGGCGGTGGGTGCCGATAACGATGTCCACCTTGCCTTGGGCCAGATCGGCCAGGATGCGCTTCTGCTCCGCCGGCGATTTAAAGCGGCTCAGGACCCGGACCTCCAGGGGATAGGGGGCCAGGCGCCGGGCAAAATTGTCATAGTGCTGCTCCGCCAAAACGGTGGTGGGCACCAGCACGGCCACCTGTTTGCCGTCCATGGCCGCTTTGAACGCGGCCCGCAGGGCCACCTCGGTCTTGCCGTAGCCCACGTCGCCGCAGATCAGCCGGTCCATGGGCTTCTCCCCGGTCATGTCCGCCAGGACTTCCTGGATGGCCTGGAGTTGATCGGAGGTCTCCTCATATTCAAAGGTAGCCTCGAACTCCCGGAACACCGGGTCCGGCGGCGAGAAGTGATGGCCTGGCAGCACCCGGCGGGCCGCATAAAGCTCCACCAGTTCCCGGGCGATCTTTTCCACCGCCTTTTTGACCTTTTTCTTGATGCGCTCCCAGGACTTCCCCCCCAGGCGTTCGATGCGGGGTTGGACGCCGTCCACGCCCAGGTATTTCTGCACCAGGTGCAGACGGTCCACCGGCAGATAGAGGCGGTCTCCCCCCTGGTACTCCAGTTCCAGGAAATCGTTGACCTCAGCGCCCACGGTGAGCTTGACCAGACCCCGGTAAATGCCGATGCCGTGATCCAGGTGGACGATAGAGTCTCCCTCCTCCAGGTCCGCCAGGGAGGTGAGAAATTGGGGGGGCTTCGACTCTTTGTGGCGCCGCCGCTCCGGCCGGAAGCCCATAGCCTCGTCCTCGGTGAGAACAATCAGCCCCGAGGCCAGCAGGCGGAAGCCCCCGGAGAGTTCCCCCACGGTAATCTCCACCTCGCCCCCCGGCTCCCAGGAGGGTGTAAGGGTGAAGGCCGCGTCCAGGTTCTCTTCCCGGAGGAGTTGGGCCAATCTCTCGGCCCGGTGGCGGCTGAGGCAGACCAGGATGGTATGAAAACCGCCCCGCCGCCACTCCTCCAGGCGGCCTGCCAAGGCAGGAACCAGCCGCCCCGCCTCGGCCCCGGCCCGGGCCAGCTCCTGGGCCAGGCCCTCGTTCTTCTCCACCTGAAAGGTGAATTCCCGGGCCGCCTCCGGCATCCCCCAGGGGAGAAGGGGACAGAAAATAGTGGCATGGCCCCCCCGCCGTTCTTCCCAGGGTTTTTCGTCCAGCCAGCCCGAGGGCTCCGCCGCGGCTTGCTCTTCCAACTTCCGGAGGTCCTGGGCCAGGTTCAGGGGGTCCCACTCCACCACCACGGTGTCCGCAGGCAGATAGTCCCATAAGGTGCGGGGCTGGTCATAGAAATCTTCGATATGGCGTTCGATGCGGGGAAAATGCCGCCCGAGCTGCACGTTCTGCCAGAATTGGGGGTCCTGGCGCCGCTTGCGCCGGGCCAGGGCGTGCTCCCGGGCCGGGGCGTCCAGAATCACCTCGCTGGCCGGCAGCACCAGCAATTCCTCCAGAGAGCCCTGGGAGCGCTGGCTGGCCGGGTCGAAGAAGCGCAGGGACTCCACTTCGTCCCCCCAGAACTCCAGACGCACGGGCTGGTCATAAAGGGGCGGGAACAGGTCGATGACCCCTCCCCGGACGCTGAACTCCCCTCTTTCTTCCACCACCGGCCTTCGCTCATAGCCGCTTTCCAAGAGGGTTTGCAGGAAAGATTCCCGCTCCAGGTTCTCCCCCGCCACCACATAAGCCAGGGCCTCCTGGAGGCTCTCCGGGGGCGGCAGCTTCTGGCGCAGGGCCGCGGCCGGAGCCACCACCAGCCAGGGCTCCCGGAAGGTATGGGCCACGTAAGCCGCGCCCAACCGGGCGCAACTCACGTCGGTGTCAAAGCTGAGTTCTTTAAAGGGAAGGACTTCATGGGCCGGGAAGAGGAGGAGCCGGGGCCAGGAGTCGCCTCCGGCGGCCTCCTCGGGGGCGAAGAAGGCCAGGTCTTTATAAAAAATCTCGTGGGCCGTGGTATTGGGGGTGATGATCAGGAAGGGGCGGCGCACCTTCTGAAAGAGCCGGGCCAGGACATAGGCCCCCGCAGCCGGGGTGAGCCCCTGGAGATAAATCCTCCGGTCTCCCCGGGCCAGGGCCGGCACGGCTTCCTGCCAGGCGGCGCCAGCCGGCAATATGTCGGTTTCGTGGTGGGTTAAGGGCACTTAATAATTAATGGTCCGGGGCGGAAGTTATGGGCTGAAGAGACCAAGGCCCCGCTAACCAACCGCGCCGGGAAATTAAAAAAATTATATCTAGAATATCCGGAATCCCGGTAATTTTCAAGACAGGGATTCTGAGGAAAGGGACTATGAGCTTTCAGCCATATCTTGCTACCTAATGCCTGGACCAACTATTCTCTGCGCCCCCCGGCCTCTGCGGTGCATCATTGCCCCGTGGAGGCGCAGAGATCGCAGAAAGCGTTCGGTTCAATTACCTAACCTGGGGATAAAAAGTCTCGAGGCGGTAATCAGCAAGCCTTGTGGGCAACTTTTTCCTGGGGAAAAAGCCGCCACGACCCGTCAAAAACATAAATTGCCAATAATTACCATAACATATCTTTTGGCACTGCCTTTGCAACCAGAATTGCCAAAGAAGACCCGGAAGGACCCCAGAAGTCCCGGGGTCCTAGCCCAAGGAGGATCAGAGGTGCAGCAGGTAGGTTGGAATATGGCCACCTATATGGGGATGCGGGCCTCCCAGGAGTTCGAGCTCCTGAGCCACAACATGGCCAACGCCAGTACCCCGGGGTTCAAGGCGGAACTCCTGCATCTTTGGCGCCTGGAGGCCGCAGACGGACCTACCGATAGCCTGGGGCAAACTCCCGCTTCTTTTCTGAACGTCCGCTCCCGGGACTATACCCAGGGGAGTCTCCACGCCACCGGCAACGACACCGACTTCGCCCTGGACGGCTCCGGCTTCTTTAAGGTGGAGACGCCCCAGGGCATACGCTATACCAGGAACGGCCAGTTCCGGCTCACCAACGACCGCCAGTTGGCCACCAAAGAGGGTTACCTGGTGCAGGGAAAAAGCGGGCCGATCACTCTTAACGCCAATGACCAGAATTTCTACATGGACCCGGAGGGCGGCGTGCATTTGGACAAGTCCCTGGGAGACCAGATCGCGGTGGCGGATTTCCCCAACCTCCAGGGTCTGGCCCAGCAGGGACAGTGCTTATTTGCCGCCACCAGGGAATCGGGGTCGGAAATAGAGGCACTGGCCACCAAAGTGCGCCAGGGGGAGATCGAGGAGAGCAACTTCGACCCCACTGCCGAGATCGTGCAACTGATCAACATTCAACGCAGTTTTGAGGCCTACCTGAAGGTTCTGGACACCTTCACGGCCAAGGATCGCAAGGTCATTGAAGAGATTGGCACGCCTGCTTAAGAGGGAGGAGAAGCAGCCATGATTCGAGGGATGTGGTCTGCGGCCACCGGCATGGGGGCCCAGCAATTGCGCCTGGACATCATTTCCAACAACCTGGCCAACGTCAATACCACGGGTTTCAAAAAGAGCCGGGGGGATTTTGAGGACCTGATCTACCAGACCACCCGCCAGGCAGGGGGTGAGCTCCCCGGG
This sequence comes from Deltaproteobacteria bacterium, assembly GCA_016208235.1. Lineage (GTDB taxonomy): Bacteria > Desulfobacterota > Desulfobaccia > Desulfobaccales > 0-14-0-80-60-11 > SURF-52. Next base: position 3,687 of record JACQYN010000232.1, on the reverse strand, counting down.
GGCGGCCAGGTGCCCACCAGCCTGCAGGTGGGGCTGGGGGTAAGGCCCGTGGCCATCAGCAAGATCTTTTCCCAGGGGGATTATGTCCACACCGAGAACGAACTGGACCTGGCCGTGGAAGGCAAGGGGTTCTACAAGATCATCAGCAACGGCCTCGAATATTATACCCGGGCCGGGGCCTTCAAGATCGACAAGGACGGCTTCATCACCACCCCCAATGGGGACCGGCTGCAGCCGGAATTCACCATCCCCGTCACCACCACCTACACCTCCATTGACAGCAGCGGCAAAATCACCTGTTACGGACCCACCAACACCCCGGTGGCCACCGGGCAGGTCACCCTCTACACCTTCCCCAATCAGGCCGGCTTAAGCAATGTGGGGCGCAACCTCTTCCAGGTGACCGAGGCCTCCGGGGAACCCACCGAGGGCAAACCGGGAATAGACGGGGTGGGCACCGTGGCGCAGGGCTACCTGGAAGTCTCCAACGTGAACGTGATGGAGGAGATGGTCAACATGATCATCACCCAGCGGGCCTATGAGCTCAACTCCAAGGCCATCCAAACCGCGGATCAAATGTTGGAGCGGGTTACCAACCTCAAGACATAGTAGGAGGATGAGAAGATGCGGTTCTTGGGGAGACTGTTGATCCTGGCGGCTCTACTCATCCTGGCCTTCTCGGTTTCCGAAGCCTGGGGGGAGGAGGGCCAGACCCCGTTGAATTTCCGGGCGGAAGCGGCCGCGGCCGGGGAATACATCACCCTGAATAATCTGGCGGAGCTGGCCCCGGACCTGGCCCAGAAATACGGCCAGGCCCTCATTTGGTCGGCGCCCCCCCCGGGACAATTCTTCACTCTGACCCGGGAGTTCCTGCAATATCGCCTGACCCAAATGGGGCTTGCCGGTCTGCTCACCGACGCCAACCTGCCCGCAGCCATTCAGGTGCGCCAGAACGGCATTGTTTTAAATAGCGAAGAGATCGCCGCGGCCTACCGGCGTTACATCCAGCACCAGAATCCCTGGCCCGCGTCGGAGGTGCGCATCCAGATCTACCCCCAGGATGAGCCGGTCCTGCTGCCGGATAAACAGTTTACCCTGGAAGTATTGCCTCCCAAAGGACAGGATCGGTTCCTGGGGGAAGTGGCCCTGGAGATGGCGGTCCTCAAGGAGGGGCGCCTTCTGAAAAAATTCAAGGTCAGCGGCAAAGTCACCCTGGAGCAAACGGTAGTCTGCGCCACCCTGCCATTGCCCCCCCAAACGGTGATCGGCCCCAAGGATGTGCATCTCAGCCGCCGGGATGTGACCAGCCTCAACCAACGGGATATTTTCACTTCCGAGAAACAGGTCATAGGGCACGTCCTGGCCAAAGGCCTGGGGCCCCAGGAAATTCTGACCAGCCGGCACATGGACCACAAACCCATCATCAAACGGGGAGAGGAAGTGACGGTGGTCCTGGACCAAAACGGCCTGGTGATCAGCACCAAAGGGGTGACCCGGGAGGACGGCTATCTGGGCCGGCAGGTGCGGGTCCGCAATGGCAAGAGCAAAAAAGAATTTCAAGCCGAAGTGTTGGACGCCAAGACGGTAAAGGTGGTGTTATGAGCCTGTACAGAATTCCCAGTCTGTGGGTAATCTTGGGACTCGCTTTGCTCATCGGGGCCTGTGTCTCCCCTAATCACAGCAAGTCCCAAGGGGTGGTCATGGAGCCTCCCAAGGCCCTGCCCCTGCCCCTTTCCCCGCCGCCTCAGGAAGGGTCCCTCTGGACTCCCAAAAACCCCCGGGGGCTGCTGGCCGATCTGCGGGCCTGTAACGTGGGGGATATCATCACCGTCAGCATCACGGAAAGTTCCAAGGCCGGAGATGAGGCCTCCACCTCGGCCGACAAGACTTCCGGGGTCAAAGTGGGCATCACCTCCCTTCTCGGCCTCCGTCTGCCGCAAATGAAAACGTTTAATGATGAAACGATAAGCGCGGAAAACGCCATCGAAGGCGCGGTGGGCAACACCTCCAAAGGACAAGGAAAGACGGAGCGGCAAAGCACTTTTACCACCTATCTGACCACCCGGGTCATCCAGATTCTTCCCAATAACAACCTGGTGATCCAGGGACAACGGCAGATGAAGATCAATAATGAAACCGAGGTAGTCTCTTTAAGCGGCATTGTCCGCCCTGAAGACCTGGATACCAACAACACGGTGGCCTCCACCAAAGTGGCGGAGGCCCGGATGGAGATTAGCGGATTCGGGGTGGTCTCCGACAAGCAGCGGCAAGGCTGGTTGACCCGGATCATCGACCATATCTGGCCTTGGTGAGGAAATATGCGATACTTAACAGAATCCGACGCCCAAAGAAAAGCCTGGTCCCCCGGCGCCTGGGGATTCTTGGCGGCCTGCTGCTCCCTGGCCGGCTTTCTCGCCCTTTCCTGGCCAGCCCCGGCCCAGGCCATCCGTCTGAAGGACGTGGCCTCTTTTAAGGGGGTGCGGGCCAACCAGCTCCTGGGCAACGGCCTGGTGGTAGGACTGAACGGCACCGGCGACGGCACCAACGTGGATTTCAATGCCCAGGAACTGGCTAACATGCTGGCCAATATGGGAGTCACCGTGAGCCGAGGCAAAATGAAGGTGAAGAACATCGCCGCGGTGGCCGTGACCGCGGTGCTTCCTCCCTTCGCCCGGGTGGGGTCCCGCATCGACGTCCTGGTGTCCTCCATGGGCGACGCCAAGAGCCTCCAGGGCGGCACCCTGGTCCTCACTCCCCTGAAAGGGGTGGACGGCCAGGTTTACGCCTTGGCCCAGGGCCCCATCTCCGTGGGGGGCTTTGCCGCCAGTGGGGAGGCCGGGGGAGGCGTTACCAAGAACCATCCCACCGCCGGCCGTATTGCCAACGGGGCCTCGGTGGAGCGGGAGATACCCTTTGATTTTGCCCACAAAGGGGACATCATCATGGCTCTCAATGACCAGGATTTCACCACCGCCAATAGGGCCGTGGGAGTCATCAACAAGCATCTCCGGGGCAGCTACGCGTCCTCCCAGGACAGCGGCACCATCAGTATCAAGATCCCTCCGGCCTATAAGGATAAGATGGTGTCCATGCTGGCCTCCCTGGAGAACCTGGAAATCGCCACGGACACGGTGGCCAAGGTGATCATCGATGAGCGCAACGGCACGGTGGTTATGGGCGAAAACGTCCGCCTGTCCACGGTGGCCATCGCCCACGGCAACCTGATGATCCAAATCAAGGAAAAGCCCAGAATCTCCCAGCCGCTGCCCTTCTCCAGGGGGGGTACCACCGCCGTGGTGCCGGACACCTCTATTACGGTGAAAGAGGGCGCGGACCGTCTTATGGTCATGCCGGAGGGAGTAAACATCGGCCAGGTGGTCCAGGCCTTGAACGCCATCGGCGTCACCCCCCGGGACCTGATCGCCATCCTGCAAGCCATCAAGGCCGCGGGGGCCCTCCAGGCCGAGTTGCAGATCATCTAAGGAGATGGGAATGGATCGTCTGCCCGTTCAGTCCATGCCTTCCGCCCCCCTGGGGGCCACGGGCCTGAGTTCTCTCCATTCCTTGCAGAATGCGGGCAAAAATCCGGCCAAAGCGCGCCAGAACCTGGCCAAGGTCTGCGCCGAGGTGGAGGGGGTCTTTCTGGACCAACTCCTGCAACAGATGCGCAAAACTTTTGTCACCAGC
>JACQYN010000233.1 GCA_016208235.1 Deltaproteobacteria bacterium | reverse complement strand
CGATAAATAAACTTTCCGAACTCGCCGGCGTCCGCTATTACACCTCCGGCGACGGTACTATCAGTGTCACTCTGCCCAACGGGGCTTCCCTGGTGGAAGGCGTGAATTCCTGGAAGCTCGATTCCCAAATAACCCCCGCCGATACCGTGTCCATCCTCTGGGAGGGGCCCGGGGGCGCGGTGGAGGACGTGACCTCCAGCCTTTCGGGGGGCGAACTTTCCGCCCTGGTTCAGGTCCGGGATACCCTGATCCCCCAATACCAGTCCGATCTGGATGACATCGCCAAAGAACTCATCGCCCAGGTAAACAGCCAGCACAGCCAGGGAGTGGGACTGGACCTTTACTCCACAACCACCAGCTCCTACTTCATAAACACCGCCGATCTGGCGGCGCCCCTGATCAACAACCCCAGCCTGTCTTTTGGGGACCGCATCACCGCCGGCCAGTTCACTGTCCATGTGGAAGACGGCACCGGCGCCACCGCGGCCACCGTCATCAATATCACGGCGGCCACGACCTTAAACGATTTGGCCACCGCGCTCAACGCCGTCCCCAACCTCAATGCCTCCATAGTCACCACCGGCAATGAGAACCGCCTGGAAATCACCGCGGACGCAGGCTACAGTTTCGGGTTTTCCGAGGATGACAGCCAAACCCTCATGGCCCTGGGCCTCAATAATTTTTTTACGGGCGACAGCGCTTGGAGCATCGGGGTCAATGATACTCTGTTAAACAACTCCGACCTCATCGCCGCGGGCACGATCGATCCCACCACCGGCGCTCATCCCCCAGGGGACAACAGCAACGCCCTGCTCCTGGCCGACTTGGGCGAGCAGCCAGTGGGCCCTGGCGGTCTGACTTTCTCGGATGCTTATCAACATTTTGTGACGAATATCGGCCTGGATGCGGAAAATGCCGGGAATAAACAGACTTACTACCAAGGTCTGGTGGACCAATTCACCCAGATGCGGGACTCGGTCTCCGGCGTGTCCCTGGATGAGGAGTTGACCAACCTCATTAAATTTCAACGGGCTTATCAGGCTGCGGCCAAAATGGTGACTACGGCCGATGAACTGCTGCAGACCCTGTTGTCACTGAAGTCGTGAGGATAAGGCTATGCGGGTTTCCATGCCCACCATGTATGGCAACATACAAACGCAATTGCAGAGATTGGCGGAGGAATTACAGAATACCAATGCCACTATCTCCACCGGCCGCAAGTATCAGCGGATCAGCGACGACCCGGTGGAGGTGGGGGCCCTGATGGGCCTGAATGTGGAATCGTCCCAGGTGACCCAGTATAAGAGCAACCTGGACACCGCCAATTCCTGGTTGTCGGCCACGGAAACGGCGTTGACCAACATCAACACCTTGGTCAGCTCCACCGCCTCCTTGGCCGAACAGATGGCCACCGGCACCTACACCGCCCAGCAACGTGCCGCCGCGGCCCAGCAGGTGCAGCAGTATATGGAAGAATTTATGCAGATGGGTAACTCCCGTTATCAGGGACATTATATTTTGAGCGGCTATAAGATTGATACGGAACCTTTCACCATGCAACCCTTCGCCATCCAACCGCCGGAGATGCACCTGCAGGCCGGTTCCGACGGCGCGGCCACTTCCTCCGGCACCTATACCGGCACCAGTTCCGCCACCTATATAGTAGAGATTGATTCCGGCGGGGCCACGGGCGCGGCCACCTACCGGGTCTCCGAAGATGGGGGCCAAACCTGGTCGGCCACCAACACCACCGCGGCCGGGCCCCTGGCCATCGGCACCGACGGCGCCCAGGTCTCCTTCAACGTCGCCAGCACCAACTGGGTCGCGGGAGACCGCTTTACTATTTCCGTGTATCAGCCGATAACTTATCAAGGTGATAATAACACCCTGGAACTGACCACCGGCCGGGGCAGCCGCATGGCGGTGAGCACTGTGGGAAGCGAGGCAGTAGGCGGAGCCGGGGGCGCTAACGATCTTTTCCAGATCATGGCCCAATTGAAAAGCAATCTGGAGGCCAATGACGCCGGGGAGGTGGGCGCCCGTTTGGAAGAGCTGCGAGACTACCAGGCCCATCTAACCTCCGAGATCGCGGGGGTAGGGGCCGCACTCAACCGGGTGGAGGTAAAGCAGAACGCGTACGACTCTTTGAACGAGCAACTAACCACAAATATCGCCAACAAGGGAGATACTGACCTGGTGGCGGCCGCCACCGCTCTGGCAACCCAGCAATTGGCCTATCAGGCGGCTTTGCAGTCGGCCACCAAGGTCATGGGGATGAGTCTGCTGGATTATCTCTAAAATAATTTCTGAAAATTTCTTCTCTCCCTGGAAGAAAGGTAGGGATTTGGCAGGGGATTCGGATATAATGGGGCTGAATGAACGCCCCCAACTCTCCAGGGTGGAAGAAATTTCTACGGCCCGGTTATAAAAGGCAGGGAAGCCAGGGGGTTTCAGGTGATTTGGCTGCTGCAGCCCCCAGACCAGGAAGGTTAATTTGCTAATTCTTACTCGCAAAATCGGCGAAGGGATCATTCTCGGAGATGATATCCGCATCGCCGTCTTGGAAATCCGGGGAAAACAGATCCGGATCGGCATTGAGGCCCCGCAGAACGTGGTGGTTCTGCGGGAAGAAATCTACCAGCGCATCCAGGAAGAAAACCTCCGGGCCGCTGGCGTCAGAGACGTGGACTTGAAAGAAATCGCTAACCTCTGGAAGACGAAGAAGAAAAATGACCCCTGATCCACAGAAAACCCCGACTGAGCCTGTCTCGGCCACCATTGCCACCAAGCACTTCGGCGAGATCGTGGTGCGGGAAGACCAGATTATTACCTTCAGCCCCGGGCTGTTGGGGTTTGGGGAGTTGCATCGCTATATCCTCATCGAACACGGCCAGGACTCCCCGTTCCTCTGGCTCCAGTGCGTGGACAAGTCCGACCCGGCCTTTGTGGTCATCGACCCCATCTTTGTCCTGCCTGATTATCAGATCGGTCCCATCACCGGCATCGAGAAAGAGCTGGACGTGCAAAACCTCCGGGACCTGAAGTTGCTGGTGATCCTGACCATCCCCCCGGGCCGGCCCCAGGATATGACCGCCAACCTCATGGGCCCTTTGCTCATCAACCTGGCCAACCGCCGGGGCAAACAGCTGGTCCTGGAAAGCTCCCCTTACTCCCACAAGCACCCGGTTTTGCCGGCTAAGAGTTAAAGCGGTTTTCTGTTTTCTGTTTTCCGTTTTCCGTTTTCCGTAAAGGATGGAGTATTGGCATTTGATACCAATCCTTCATTAAGAATATATTTTTTCCGTAGGGGCGAACCTTGTGTTCGCCCGGACGCTGGGCGAACACAAGGTTCGCCCCTACATTTCAATACCTTTATAAATTCTGATTAGTAAAGGCCATTCCATGGGAAAAAAAGCGGGCCCTAAGGCCCGCTTTTTTTAACCGAAAACTGAAAACTGAAAACCGT
>JACQYN010000235.1 GCA_016208235.1 Deltaproteobacteria bacterium | reverse complement strand
TAGGGGGGCTCGATTTCCTGGGTACACCCCAGTTCTTCCAGGGAGTGGCCCAGCATCACCTTAGTGGCCAGCTTGGCGAGCGACACGCCGGTGGCCTTGCTGACAAAGGGCACGGTGCGGGAGGCCCGGGGGTTGACCTCCAAGACGTAAATCTGATCGTCTTTCACCGCAAACTGGATGTTCATCAGCCCCACCACCCCTAACTCCTCCGCCAGGGCCCGGGTCTGGCGCTTGATTTCCTCCTGGATGTCCCGGGACATGGAATAGGGCGGCAGCACGCAGGCGCTATCGCCGGAGTGGATGCCCGCTTCCTCGATATGCTCCATGATGCCGCCGATGACCGTGCGTTGGCCGTCGGAGATGGCGTCCACGTCCACCTCAATGGCGTCTTCCAGGAACTTGTCGATGAGGATGGGGTGCTCGGGTGAGGCTTCCAGGGCCCAGTTCATGAAATTGACCAGCCCCGCGTCGTCGGCCACGATCTGCATGGCCCGTCCCCCCAGAACGTAGGAGGGCCGCACCAACACCGGGTAGGTGATGCGGTGCGCCACCTCGAGAGCTTGCTCCACGCTGCGCACGGTGTCGTTGGGGGGCTGCTTGAGGTTCAGCTTTTGCAAAAGTTGTTGAAAGAGCTTGCGGTCCTCGGCCCGGTCGATGGCCGCGGCGGAGGTGCCCAGGATGTGCACCCCGGCCCGGCCCAGGGGCACCGCCAGGTTCAGAGGGGTCTGGCCGCCGAACTGGAGAATCAGGCCCTTGGGCTTTTCCGCGGCCGCGATGTTGAGCACGTCCTCCCGGGTCAGGGGCTCGAAATAGAGCTTGTCCGAGGTGTCGTAGTCCGTGGACACCGTCTCCGGGTTGGAGTTGACCATGATGGACTCGACGCCCATTTCCTTTAACGCGAAAGATGCCTGGCAGCAGCAGTAGTCGAACTCAATCCCCTGGCCGATGCGGTTGGGGCCGCCCCCCAGGATCATCACCTTTTCCCGCGCGGTTTCCCTGACTTCGTTCTCCCATTCGTAGGTGGAATAAAAATAGGGGGTATAGGCTTCGAACTCCGCGGCGCAGGTGTCCACCAATTTATAAACCGGCGTCACCCCGTGCTCCCGGCGCATGGTGGCGATATGCTCTTCGCCGCCGCCCCAGAGCTGGCCCAACTGCACGTCGGAGAAGCCGTATTCCTTGGCCCGGCGCAGCATCTCCTCCAACTGGTCCTGGCCCCGGCCCTGGCGCAGCAGGTTGCCGAACGTAGCCAGTTCCCCGGTGAAGGCCACCAGGTCCCGAATCTGGTGGAGAAACCAGGGGTCGATGGCGGTGAGGCCGTAAACTTCATCCACCGTCATGCCGTTCCGGAAGGCCTGGCGCAGGTAAAAGAGGCGCTGGGAATTGGGGATGCGGAGCTTGCAGGTCAACTCCTCCGGCGAGACCTCCGGCAGGTCCCGGCCGTCCGCGCCCAGGCCGAAGCGGGAGATCTCCAGGGAGCGGATGCCTTTTTGCAAGGCCTCCTTGAAGGTGCGGCCGATGGCCATCACTTCGCCCACGGACTTCATGGCGGTGGTGAGGAAATCCTGGGCCCCGGGGAATTTCTCAAAGGCCCAGCGGGGGATTTTCACCACGCAGTAATCGATGGTGGGCTCGAAAGAGGCGTAGGTCTCCCGGGTGATGTCGTTTTTGATTTCATCCAACAAGAAGCCTACGGCCAGCTTGGCCGCGATCTTGGCGATGGGGAAGCCCGTGGCCTTGGAGGCCAGGGCCGAAGACCGGGACACCCGGGGATTCATTTCGATGATCACCATCTCCCCGGTCTGAGGATGCACCGCGAACTGGATGTTGGACCCCCCGGTCTCCACCCCGATCTCCCGCATGATGGCCAGGGCCGCGTCCCGCATCTCCTGGTATTCCCGATCGGTGAGGGTCTGGGCCGGGGCCACGGTGATGGAGTCGCCGGTGTGCACGCCCATGGGGTCCACGTTTTCGATGGAGCAGATGATGACCACGTTGTCCGCGAAGTCCCGCATCACCTCCAGCTCGAATTCCTTCCAGCCCACCACCGACTCTTCCAGCATGACCTCGGTGATCATGCTGGCTTCCAGGCCCTGGGACG
>JACQYN010000234.1 GCA_016208235.1 Deltaproteobacteria bacterium | reverse complement strand
CGGGCAACCGGATCATTGACGCCACCTGCCCCCGAGTCTCCCGGGTGCAGGCCATTATCCGGCGTTGGGCCCGCCAGGGAGCCGCCACCCTTATTGTTGGGGACGCGGATCACCCGGAGGTGCGGGGACTCCTGGGCCATACCCAGGGGCAGGGCTACGTGGTCTCCACTGCCGAAGAGGTGGCGGCCCTGCCGGCTCTTCAAGACTTGATCGTGGTGGCCCAGACTACCCAGAGCGGCTCCCTATTTGACGCCCGGGTGAGGGAAATCAAAACTCGCTTCCCCCAGGCCCGCATCTTCAATACCATCTGCGACGCCACGGCCTCCCGCCAGGGGGAGGTTCAGGAGTTGGCCCGGCAGGTGGATGCCCTGGTGGTGGTGGGAGGGCGCAACAGCGGCAATACCCAGCGCCTGGTGGAGATCTCCCGGAACGCGGGGATCCCCACCTACCACGTGGAAACCGAGCAGGAACTGGACCTGGGGGAGATGAGCCGCTATCAAACCGTGGGGGTGACCGCGGGGGCCTCCACCCCCCATTGGCTCATCAGCAACGTGGTGAGCACCCTGAAACACGCCTGGCTCTTCCGTCCGGGGTCCTGGGTCAACTATCTCTACCGGGCCTGGCGGTTCATCCTCAAATCCAACCTGTACGTGGCCCTGGGCGCGGGCTCCCTGAGTTATACTTCTTCCCTGCTGCAGCAGGTGACGCCCATGTGGTCCTATTTTTTCATGGCCTTCTTCTACGTCTATGCCATGCACCTGCTGAATCAATTCACCGATGAGGCCTCCAAGTTCAACGACCCGGTGCAGTCCATGTTCTACGGGCGGCACCGGCTCTTTCTCCTGAGCACCGGGGCCATCTCCGCCTTGCTGGCCCTGGGCCTCAGCCTCTATCTGGACCCGGTGGCCTTTGTCTTTATCCTGTTTATGAGCGGCCTGGGCCTCATTTATAATTTCAAAATCATTCCCGAGCGGGTGGCCGCGGTGACCCAAATCGCCAGACTCAAGGAGATCCCCGGGTCCAAGACCATGTTCACCGCGGTGGCCTGGGGGGTGCTGGCGGCCCTGATACCCATAGTCTGCTCCGATCAGGACTTGTCCTGGGCCACGGCCATTGCCTTCTTTTTCGTGGCCGGGATGATCTTCATCCGCTCCGGCCTCTTTGAGATCCTGGCCATCGAGGGAGACCGGGTGGTGGGGAAAGAGACCCTGGCCATTGCCCTGGGTAAAGAGCGCACCTTGAACTTTCTCTTTCTGGGCACCCTGGGCTTTATGGCCGTGCTGCTCCTGGCCGCCTGGGCGGAATTGATTCCCTCCCTGGGTTACGCTCTGGCCTTCTGCGGCCTTTATTCCCTGGGGTATCTCTTTCTCTACCGCCAGGGTTGGCTGGAATCGGGCCTGTTCCTGGAGACCCTGGTGGAAGGCAACATGATCCTGGCCGGCATGCTGGCCTTTCTCGGCCTTTATTCCCTGGGGTATCTCTTTCTCTACCGCCAGGGTTGGCTGGAATCGGGCCTGTTCCTGGAGACCCTGGTGGAAGGCAACATGATCCTGGCCGGCATGCTGGCCTTTCTCTGGGATCCGTATAACCGCCTTTTCTAGGTTTTCGGTTTTCGGTTATCGGTGTTCGGAAAAAGATAAATTTTTTTTGGTTTGGGTTTATTCATCCCTTGGTGGAGCTGAATTGCTCCGGCTTGTCTAAAGTTACCCATCCAAGAACTTGTCTAAAGTTACCCATCCAAGAAGTCGAAGAGGAAAAAGGGGGAAATAACTGTAGTTCATCGGCATTCATTGAAACCTTTTTTCGCCGAAAACACTGTCTTTCAACCGAAAACCGAAAACCGAAAACCGAAAACCGTTTTTTGAAAATTTTTTATTGACAAAAGCCGGGACCCGTTCTAATATGGCGCTGGGTAAAACCGGAAAATGAAAGGAGGTGGGGGAAAAGACAGAGAAGATAACGAATAGTTGGGCTTGAACAACGGAAAGGAGAAACTGGTTACCACTTTCCTAAATTAAGGGGGGAATGATGAACAAAAGAACGTTTTTGATTTTGGCTCTTGTGGCTGCGCTGGCTCTGCCCACGGCAGCCATGGCCGCGGCTGAATTCAGCCTGGGCGGCTACATCAAGTTGGATGCCTTCTGGGATTCCACCCAGGAAGGCAAGAACATGAACGGGGTCCTCGCCCGCAACAATGTCCGGGACGCCCACCACGGCCGTCTGAAGTTCACTTCTCAGAGTAGCCGCTTCAATTTCACCATCAAGGGTCCGAAACTCTGGGGCGCTACCACCACCGGTTTCATTGAAATGGACTTTGATTCGGCGGAGACCGGGGTCGCCGCTGCAGCCGCGCCCGGCGCTTCCGCCAGCTACACGCCGCGGTTGCGTAATGCCTTTTTCAAGATGAACTGGCCTGAGACCGAACTGCTGTTAGGCCAGTACTTTTCCTTTGTCAGTGCCTGGTTTCCGGAACTGGCCCAAGACGGCCCCTTCCAGATTACCGGTACTCCCACCGCCCGGCTGGCCCAGATCCGCCTGACCCAGAAGTTCCTGGGCGTCTGGCAGGTGGGCGCCCTGGTGGGCGAAGCGAACGGCATAACCAACGGCCAGAGCTACTCGGCTAATGACCGGACTGGCGGGGAGTCCACCGAGGCGCCGCAGGTTCAGGTCCAGGGGCAGTTCCAGCAGGACCTGTGGGGCAAAGCCGCCTGGTACGGCAAGCCCACTCCCTTCACCGCCCAGATTATGGCCGGCTGGCAGCGCGGTATCACCCAGGATGCCACCCGGGTGGCCGGCCTCCAAGTCACCGGGCAGGACGCTTATACCGTTTTTACCGGCAATACCCGGCATCAATACCACGATCCGTGGGTGGTGATGGGGACCTTGTTTATCCCGGTTATCCCCACCACCAGCGCCAATCTGGCCGGGACCGCGTCCCTGCAGACCTCGTGGTGGGTCGGCCAGGGGGTGGAAGCCTTCGGTTGGATAGGCTTTAACTCCCAAGTGTTCCGCTATTCGGGTCGGGACGTTATCGGCCGGCTTTTCTACGATGTTGATTTGATGTCTCGCTATGGCGGCCAGGTCCAGGGCCAGTACTACTTCAACAACCAGTGGTTCATGACCGCAGCCTACGGCATGAGCAAGGCCTTCGACGTCGGGGCCTTCGAGACCAGTGGTCAGGCGGCCACGGATCTGGTTCCTAATGGCCGTAGCAATGCCTTTGCGGGTGATGTCGTGAATTACCATCACGAGTTTGACCTGTGCTTGTGGTACCGGCCCATTACGGCCTTCAAATTTGGTCTGCAGTATGCCTATGCCCGGACCAACTATTTCCAGAACGTGCGGTCCGGCACTGCTGCTACCCCCTCTTGGACCACCAACCTGGGTGAAGCTCACCGGGTTGAGTTCGTGGGGCTGTTCTTCTTCTAAACCGAAAACCGGTTGACTAACCCAAGCCCACGGGGTATGATCCCCGTGGGCTTTTTTTTAGGGAAGGTTTTCGGTTTTCGGTTTACGGTTTTCGGTGGGATACAATCAAAAGATATAATACTGATTTCAGTTTTTATATTCAGTGAGGGAAAGGTAATAATTTGTGGAAGTTAAGAAATCGAGATCTTACCGCGATCTGGATGTTTGGAACTTATCGATAGATTTAGTTAAAGAGGTTTATAGGCTGACCAACAAATTCCCTGCCTCCGAGAACTTCGGCTTGACTAATCAAATCAGAAGAGCAGCGGTATCTATTCCCTCCAATATTGCCGAAGGCCAGGGGAGAAATTCCGCTAAGGAATTTCGTCAATTTCTGGCAGTGGGGATAGGATCAGTTGCGGAATTAGAAACCCAATTGATTATATCTCAGGCAATCGAATATATTTCCCAAGAAGAATTGAATCCATTATTGAATACCTTGGACAGGATTAGAAAGATGATCAAGAGTCTTGCTGCTCGGGTAAATCGATAAGATGGATGCCCTAATCGATTATTTTTATTTGTTTCTTTTACCGAAAACCGAAAACCGAAAACCGAAAACGGAGCTTTATAATGCCTAAAAGTTACTTTCCAATGCAGCGTCTCGGGCTGATACTGTCCCTCATGGCCGTCATTTTTCTGAACGGGTGCGGCGCCTGGACGTCGGTGAAAAATTGGGCGGGGTATCCCAGCGAAGATGTAGAAGAAGAGACGGTTCCCCCCGAGGCCCAACAAGAGACCGTGATGATTGACGGCAAGCCTTACGTCCGCAGCAAAAACCCTTACTGGCTAACTTATCCCGACCAGCCGGAATATATCTACGTGGAGAAGGGCCGGGAGTTCGTCCCCATGCAGCAGCGCCTCATCGAGTCCATAGCCAAGGCGGTGGGCAAGGAAAAGGGCAAGGCTGGCTCAATTCCTCCGGATAAACTTCAGGAAATGGTGAAGGCCGAGGTTGACCGCATCCTTCGGGAGCAGGGCCTGGGCGGGTTTGTCTCCAAGGCCAAGGGCGAAAAGGCCCCGGTGGT
>JACQYN010000244.1 GCA_016208235.1 Deltaproteobacteria bacterium | reverse complement strand
GTGGTGGTTCTCAAGTTCACCATCGGCCAGGGCGGTGAAATCGCGGGGCATGCGATCGCCCGCTCCTCGGTGCACGAAGTTTTGGACGGCGCCGCCGCGGAGGCATCCAAAAGGTGGGCCGGTTTCCTCCCCTGCCCGCGGCCCTGGGACGCCCCCAGCTCAACATCGAGGTGCCGCTGGCCTTTCGTTTAAGCGGATTTTAGCCCCAACTCAGCAGGAGGACGCCATGCACGAACATGCCCATGGGCGACAAGACGATTATCAGGAATCATACCAAGTCGCAATCAAACGACAATTTTCTTGTAGGGGCGGACCCATGTGTCCGCCCTAATGCGGGCGCACACGCGGGTGCGCCCCTACAATTCCGTGTCTTTTGATTGCAACTTGGTATCAGTACGGCCTCCTGAACCTGGCGGAAACACTATTAAGTGGCCCTCCTGGCCCGCCGTTTGAAAACGAGGTAAAAGACCGCCCCCGAAAGAATGGCGGCCAGGCCCGTGAGGGAGACCAGGGGCCGGTTGATGATGGAAAAGAGAATAATCCAGAGATTGCCCAGGATGAAAAGGAGGGCGGTAAAGGGATACCCCCAGGTTTGATACGGCAAATCCGGGGCCGGGGCCCTCCACTTCAAGACCATCAGCCCCCCCACGGCCATGAGGGAAAAGAGCGACAGGGTGAAACCGATAAAGACCAGCAGGTTTTCAAAGGACGCGGTTAACACCATAAAAAGGGCCAGGCCGGCTTGCAGCAGAATGGCGTTCCCCGGGGTGGCGCGCTCTGCCTTCAATTTGCTGATGCCGGGGAAAAATAAGCCGTCTTTGGCCATAGCCTGATAGACCCGGGGGCCGGTCATCATCATGGCGCTGATCAAAGACAGCAGACTCAAGGCAATGGCCCCGGAGAAAATCCGGCTGATGCGCACCCCGAAGAGGGCAACTGCGGCTTTCTCTCCCACCGCCAGAACGCCGCTCATCTCTTGGGAGGAGAGTCCGTAAAGAAACGTCAGGTTGAGCAACAGGTAGAGGATGGTGACCAGGAGGGTGCCCCCCAGCAGGGCCAGGGGGATGTTCCGGGTGGGCCGGGAGATCTCGCCGCCCATGTAAGCCGCAGCATTCCAGCCGCTGTAGGCAAAGGTGATAAAAATCAGGGAAGTGGCGAATTGACCGGAAAAAAACACCCCCAGGGGTGGCGCCGCGTCAAAATGGGCCGGGGAGCCCCGGCCCCATCCCAGGCCCAGGATAACGAAAGCCATAATGAGGGCCAGTTTGAAGAGGGTGAGGGCATTCTGGACGCGGCTCCCCAAAAACAGGCTATGACTGTGCACCAGGGAAAAGGCCACAATCACCCCTGAGGCCAGCAAGGTGACGGGGGAAAGGGTCAGCAGCGCCACCCCCTGAACTCTCCAGACAAACCCCATCTCCTGGCTACCGCCCCACCCGGCCAGAAAATACACGGCAAAAGCCATGCTCCCGGCGGCGATGGGCGCTGAGAAGCCCACCAGCAGGGAGACCCATCCAGACAGGAACGCGGGCAACTCCCCGAAACTTTCCCGCAAGAACACATACTCCCCGCCGGCCCGGGGGAACCGGGCTCCCAATTCCCCGTAGCACAGGGCTCCGGTCAGGGCGAACAGTCCCCCCACCATCCAGCACCCCAGCATTGCCCAGGAGTTGCCCAATCCCTGGATGATAAAGCCAGAAGTGGTGAAGATGCCGGTGCCCACCATATTGGCCACCACCAGGATGGTGGCCGAAAACAGGCCCAACCTTTCCTGACGGCCCGGGACCGCAGGCATTTCCTCGGAGCTGACGCGCGCCGCGCTTCTCATGGCTCACCGTACGGTAAAAGTGAGGCTGGCGGAGTACAGGTTCTCATCGCACTCCTCGGGAGAAGCATACGGGGTTTTATGGGAAGCGATTATCAGCCATTTGCCCGGTTTATACCGGGTGGTGGAGATTTTTTTCAAGGCCAGCTCCCGGCCATCGGCGCCCAAAGCCTTGACCGCGCCCAGGCGCTCTTCTTTAATCTCTTCCTCCTGGGGAAATTTATGCCCGAAGCCGATTTCCACCTGGATCGGCTCGCTTAGATAAGGATTCTTTTTATGGGAAATTTCCTTTTTGGCGACTGGATATTTTACACCCCCATTCTCAGTGGTTTTTTCCGGTCAAGGCTTCAAATCCGGCGACAATATCCAGAAGTTCTTCGGTGATGGTGCTCTGGCGCAACTGGTTGTAATGCAGCCGCAGTTCCTTCAGGCGCTCTTCAATATTATTTTCGGCGGCTTGCATGGAGGAGAGACGGGCCGCATTTTCGCTGGCCAGGGACTCGGCGAAGGCCCGGTACAGGGACACAAAGAGGTACTGCCCCAGCAGCACGTAAACCAACCGGGGCCGCGCCATGGTGAAGGTGGGCAGGACCCGGGAAGGCCAGGGCTTCTGCCCCAGGCTTTCTAGCCATTCCAGGTCCACGGGCAAAAGGGGCACGGTCTGGGGCCGATAGGCGGCGCCGGAGACCGATTGATGGTGAAACAGCATTATTCTTTCGACTCCCCCGGGGTATTGCCAGGCCTCGATTTTCAGCAATAATTCCTGGACCCGGGAGGTGATGCCGCTGACCGAGCCGGGAGCGGCAAAGTAGGACTCCACCCGTTCTCCCGACTCTTCCAGGCGGGAGACGGCCCGGGCTCCCACGGCAATTATGGAGCGATCCTTTTTTGCCACTTGGAGTTCATTGCACCTGTCCAGGGCGTAGGACACCAACAACTCGTTGAACTGGCCGCACATGCCCAGCTCCGAGCCGAAAAGAATCGCCCCCAGGCGCCGGCCTGGAGCCGGTCGTGGCTTTGCCCTTTCCTCCTGCTGGCCGCGCATCACAATCTGCATTCCCATCTCAACGGTGTGGCTATACTGGCGCAACGACGCCACGGCCTTTTCGTATTGGCGGATACTGACCGCGGCGATGGTCTTCATGGTTTTCACCACTTCTCGCAATTCTTCCGTGACCGCGATTTTTCTTCTTAAGGACTCAATGGTTTCCATCGCCCTTCTCCAGGGAGGATTGGACGACCTCTTTTGCTTTCCTCAAAATGAGCTCGCGCTCCTCATCGCTTAGATGTTCTCCGGCTTCGATGCGCCGGCAAGGCTCCGGAAGCTGCTCGCAGAGCATACGCCGTAACGCCTTTTCCGCCGCCCCCACCTGGTCCCGGGGGATGTCGTCGAACAGCCCCCTGGTCACCGCCAGCAGCACGCCAATCTGGTGGGCCACCGGCATGGGATCGAACTGGGCCTGTTTGAGCACCTCCCGAACGCGGTAGCCGTGCTCCAGGGTTTTGCGGGTCCGCTCGTCCAACCGCGTGCCAAAGCGTGAGAAGGCTTCCAACTCCTGGAACTGGGAGTAATACAGGCGCAGATCACCGGCCACGGCCCGGTAGGCGGGCAACTGCGCCTTGCCGCCCACGCGGGAGACGGACTTACCCACGTCCACTGCGGGGAAGACCCCTTTCTGGAATAAGCCGGGAGTGAGGTATATTTGCCCGTCGGTGATGGAGATGAGGTTGGTGGGAATATAGGCCGCGATGTTCTGGGCCT
Organism: Deltaproteobacteria bacterium; assembly: GCA_016208235.1. Taxonomy (GTDB): domain Bacteria; phylum Desulfobacterota; class Desulfobaccia; order Desulfobaccales; family 0-14-0-80-60-11; genus SURF-52. Next base: position 4,713 of record JACQYN010000244.1, on the reverse strand, counting down.
CGGTCTCCACCACGGGCAGGGCGGTCAGCGAGCCGCCGCCGTGCTCAGGCCGCAGGTGGGTGGAGCGCTCAAGCAATCGAGAATGTATATAAAAGATATCTCCGGGATAGGCCTCCCGCCCGGGAGGACGCCGCAGCAGCAAGGACAACTCTCTATAGGAGCGGGCGTGATTGGTGAGGTTGTCATAAATAATCAGGACGTCCCGCCCTTGCTCCATAAAATATTCGGCCATGGAGGTGGCGGCATAGGGCGCCACGAAATGCAGTCCTGGCAGGGCCTCCCCCTGGGCCACCACCACGATGCAGTAGTCCATGACCCCCTGCTCCCGCAAGTCGGCAATCAACTGGGCCACCGCGGTATCCCGCTGGCCGATAGCGCAGTAAACGCAGATGACGCCGGTATCCCTTTGATTAATCAGGGTGTCCAGGACTATGGCGGTCTTGCCCGTCTGCCGGTCCCCCAGGATCAGCTCCCGCTGGCCCCGCCCGATGGGTACCAGGGCGTCCACCACCTTTAACCCCGTTTGCAAGGGCACGGTTACCGGGGCCCGAGCCATGATGGACGGGGCTTCCCGTTCTATCGGGCGGCGCTCCAGGGTGCGAACGGGTCCCAGGTTGTCCAGGGGACGGCCCAGGGCATCCACCACGCGTCCCAGAAGCGCTTCCCCCACCGGCACATCCAGCACCCGGCCGGTACGCCGGGCCTCAGCGCCGGCCTTTAAATCGCCCATTTCTCCCAGGAGGACGACGCCCACTTCGGTGGGGTCCACGTTGAAAGCCACACCTTGCACCCCCTCCGGGAAGCGGATCAATTCCTCCGCTCTCACCCCCGGTAATCCTTCCACCAGGGCAATGCCGTTGCCCACCGAGCGGACGCTCCACCAGGGCAATGCCGTTGCCCACCGAGCGGACGCGGCCCACCTCCCGGGTTTTAAGTCCAGGTCGGCAGGCGCTTAACACCTGTTCCAGGACCGAGACAGTCTCGTCCAAAAGGGTATCCAGTTCCCGCCGTTCCTGGTTCATGCCGCCTCACTCTTCTCCAGTTCATGGAAGGCCTGGGAGAGATCCTCCTCCAGGGAGTCCAGGAAGCCTCCTAGACTCCAGGCGAGCTTGCGGGAGCTGGTGAGCAGCTCGATGCCTGCCAGCAATTCTCCGGAGGTGGCGAACCGCAAGGCCAGGTCCCGGCCGAATTGATCTTGAACCTGTGCCGCGATCTTTTCCCGGGTTTCCTCGGGCAGCTCAAAAGCGGTGGTGACCAGCAGCTCGCCCCCCGCCTCTTTGACGGATTCCCGGATGGCCGTCTGTTCCTCCGGAGCAAGTTGCCGGAGTCGGTCCAGAAAAACCTCGGTCAACCGCTGCTCCAACTCCAGGTTTCCCAGTTCCTTTAACGTCCGGCGGGAGATGGCAAAAACCTCCTGGGCCAGGCGCTGCTTGAGGTTCTGGAGAAAGGTCTCTTTTTCCCGCTTAAGTGAAGCCGCCCATTTTTGGCGAATCTGCTCCACTTCCTGCCGGGCCTGGGAAAAAAGTTCCTTCTTATGGGCTTCGGCCTGGCGCCCGGCCTCGGTTAGCATCTCCTGGCGCTGCTCTTCGATTTCCCGGATCTTCTGGTGCAGGGAGGCTTCCTCTTGCTCCGCCTCCTGCCTTTTTTGCCGGGCTTCTGTCAACTGGGCGGCGATTTTACCTTCCCGGGCCGTCATGGCGGCAACAATCGGGCCGTAGAGAAAGCGTTTCAGCAAGGCCACCAGGATCAGGAAGTTCACGATTTGAGCGGCCACGGTAAACCAGTTGATCAGCACGGTCTTATCCTCCAGCCTTTCCGATCGCGTAATTCCAAAAAGGATTGGCAAAGATGAGGATCATGGCCACCACCAGGCAATAAATGGCCAGGGATTCGATCATGGCCAGGCCGACAAAGAGGGTGCGGGCAATGGTGCCGGCTTCGTCCGGCTGCTGGGCCATGGCGGCGAGGGCCTGGGTGATGGCCCGGCCCTGGGCCAGCGCCGGGCCGATGGAGCCCAGGGTGATGGTCAGACCGGCAACGATGATGGAAACCATGCCGATAATTTCCAGCGTGCTCATGTATTTGTATCCTCCTTTGATTTATCGGGTCCCTGGTTCTCTTCAGCCGGCCGTTGCCTGAGGGCTTCTCTTTTTTCTTCATGGGCCTGGGCCGCGGAAGCAATATAGACGGTGGCCAGCACCGCGAAGATAAAGGCCTGAACCTGGCCGATGAGCAGCTCCAGCAATTGCATGACCAAAGGGAAAAACAGCGGCACCACCGCCAGAAGAATGGCTCCCAGCAGGGCGCCGCTCATCACATTGCCGAAGAGCCGCACCGCCAGGGCCAGGGTGCGCGTCAGTTCGGACAGGATATGAAAAGGCAGCATCAAGATCGTGGGTTTCAGGTAATGGCTCAGGTAACCGCGCACTCCCTGCTGGGCAATGCCATAGAAAGGTACTGCCGCCAAAACGCAGATGGCTAGGCCCGCGGTGGTGGACAGGGAATAGGTGGGCGGATGATAACCGGGGAGAACGGTCAAAAGATTGGAGAACGAAATGAAGACGAACAAGGTGCCGATGAACGGTAGGAAAGGCCCGGGATCCTGCTGGCTGATTTGCCGGATCTGCTCCCGCATGCCCGCCACCAGGACCTCCAGCAGGTTTTGCCATGGAGAAATTTTTGCGCCCGTGGAAAGTCTGCGGGTCACCAGCCAGGAGCCGAGAACCAGCAGCGCCATCACCAGCCAGGTGTAGAGGATGGTGGCGTTCAACACCACCGGCCCCCAGCGCCAAAGGACCCACTGATCCAAACTGAGTTCCATCGCGACTCTCCCTATTGGTCTTTTTCTATTTTTTTGTGCTCCTGACCGACCCAGTGCCAGGCGTTCAGCGAACCCAGGATGATCCCGCCCAGAAGAAGCATCAAGGTCCAGGAATAGCGGCTGGGCCAGGTGCGGTCGATCCAGGCCCCCAGGAGCGCTCCGGCCAGGGCGGGCAGCGCCACCGACCAGCCGATGAGGCCGAACATCCCCAAACCGAACCACACCCCTTGCCGTTGGCGACCTTTGGCCTTCAGCTTCCGGGCTTCTTTGCGGCTCACCTGCCGGGAGAATTCTTCCCCCACAGGCGGCCTTTCCTCAGGAGAATCTTGTTCAGACATATTCCTCCAGTTTGAGGAAGCGACGGATGAAATTGGCTTCCAGATTGGCCAGGGCTGAACGGGCCCGCTTTTCCTGGGAGGTCAGGACCTTGAAAGTCTTCTCCACGGTTGCCTTGAGCGTGCCCAGCTCCGGCCCCCGCACCGCCTGGCGGGTGGAGACCAGGACCTCCGGGCCGCACTTCACCAAGATGCCCTCATCCACCGCCAGAAACTCCTCCAGGCCGTCCCCGGCTTTCACAAAAGAAAGCAGACCCGGCACCAACGCCGCCACGAAGTCGATGTGCCGGGGCAAGAGGCAAAAAGAGCCGTTTTCCGCTTCGGCAGTCACCTTGACCACTTCTTCTTCCACCAAGACTTCCGTGGGCAACAGCACTTTCAGTCTCATGGCTTTTTGGCTTCGTCGATCTTGCCTATCATGTATAAAGAGCTTTCTGGATAATCGGCAAACTCGTCATTCAGGATGCGCTCGCAGCCTTTCAGGGCCTCGACCAGGGGGACCATCCTTCCCGACTGGCCGGTGAATTGCTCGGTGCTGAAAAAGGGCTGGGTCATAAAGCGCTCTAGCCGCCGGGCCCGGAACACGGTGCGCCGGTCCTCCTGGGAGAGTTCCTCCAGCCCCAGCATGGCGATGATGTCTTTCAATTCTTCGTATCCGGCCAGGGTGCGGCGTACCTCCTGAGCGATGCGGTAGTGCCGCTCCCCGGCAATGGGCGGCACCAGCATCTTGGAGCCCGATTGCAACGGGTCCATGGCGGGATAGAGCCCTTCGCTGGCTCGCTTCCGGGAAAGCACGATGAACGAAGAGAGGTGGGCAAAGGTATGGGTGGCGGCGGGATCGGTGAAATCATCCGCCGGCACGTATACCGCCTGCACCGAAGTGATGGCCCCGGACGCGGTGCTGCAAATGCGCTCCTCCAGTTCGGCGATCTCCGTGGCCAGGGTAGGCTGGTAGCCCAGGCGGGAGGGCACCAGGCCCATAAGCCCGGAGACTTCCGAGCCCGCCTGGATGAACCGGAAGATATTGTCGATCAGCAGCATCACGTCCTGCTTGGCGTCGTCCCGAAAGTATTCCGCCATGGTTAATGCCGCGTGCCCCACCCGGAAGCGGGCCCCGGGCGGCTCGTTCATCTGGCCGAAGACCATGACGGTGCTGTCCAGGACTCCGGCTTCGGCCATGGCCCGGTAGAGTTCCTCCCCCTCCCGGCATCTTTCGCCGATGCCGCAAAAGATGCTGATGCCCTGGTGCCGCCCCACCGTGTTGTGGATCAGCTCGGTGATCAGCACGGTTTTCCCGACTCCGGCGCCGCCGAACAACCCTCCCTTGCCGCCCCGCTCCAGCGGAGCCAGCACGTCGATGGCCTTGATGCCGGTTTCAAAAATTTCGGAAACGACGGTGCGCTGGATCAAAGGTATGGACGGCTGGTGGATGGAGCGCCATTCGCCCCCCAATACTTCTTCCCTCTCATCGATCACCGCCCCGAAGACGTTAAACATCCGGCCCAGGAGCCTTTTCCCCACCGGCACTTTCAAGTGGTGGCCCAGGTCCAGCACCGG
>JACQYN010000243.1 GCA_016208235.1 Deltaproteobacteria bacterium | reverse complement strand
TGGTTTTGGTATCCGGTGGGGGCAGCAGCCGCACTGGGCCTGTTCTACGGCGGCGTCCGGGCCGCAGGGATGCTCTGGACCCTGAGATTGGAACAATGGGGCGACATCGCCCTGGGGGTGCTGGTCACCCTCCTGCGGGTCGTGGCGGCCCTGATCATCGCCCTGGGATGGACCATTCCTGCGGGGGTGGCCATCGGCAGCAACCCGCGGCTGGCCACCTGGCTCCAGCCGGTGGTGCAAATCGCCGCGTCGGTGCCCGCCACCGCGCTTTTTCCCATCCTGCTCCTGCTGGTCATCGGCCTCCCAGGGGGTCTCAACCTGGCGGCCATTCTGCTAATGCTGCTGGGAACCCAATGGTATCTGTTGTTCAACATCATCGCCGGAGCCAGCGCCATACCCCGGGAATTGCGATATACCGCGGATTTGCTAAAATTAAGCCGTTGGGAGCGCTGGCGCTCGCTGGTCCTGCCGGCCATTTTTCCCTACACCATCACCGGCGCCATCGCCGCCAGCGGCGGCGCCTGGAATGCCAGTGTGGTGGCGGAATACGCCCAATTCGGGGGGCAGACCTACCACACTGTGGGCGTCGGCGCCTTGATCGCCCAAGCCACCGGCTCTGGAGATTTTCCCTTGCTGCTGGCCGCCACCCTCAGCCTGATCCTGGCGGTGGTCACCCTCAATCGCCTGTTTTGGCAAAGATTGTACCGCTTGGCGGAAGAACGTTATCGCCTGGATTGACCTATGCCTGAAAATCTTTTGGAATTGAAGAACATCAGCCAGATTTACAGCAGCGGCGACAGCAAATTCACTGCCATCCGCGAGGTTGACCTGGTATTGCAGGAAGGGGAATTCGCAGCCCTGATGGGGCCCACCGGCTGCGGTAAGAGCACCCTGTTGCGCATCATCACCGGCCTGCAGTCTCCCACCTCCGGCCGGGTCTTGTACCGGGACCAACCGCTGACCGGGGTCAATCCCCACGCCACCATCGTCTTTCAGACCTTCGCCCTCTTCCCCTGGCTCACGGTGCAGGAAAACGTGGAAGTGGCCCTCAAGGCCCGGGGCGTGCCTCCCAAGCTGCGCACCACCCGGGCCCTGGACCTCCTGGACCGGGTGGGGTTAGACGGCTTCGAGACTGCGTATCCCCGGGAGCTTTCCGGCGGCATGCTCCAGAAGGTGGGATTCGCCCGGGCCATGGCCGTGGAGCCGGAACTGCTCTGTCTGGATGAACCTTTCTCGGCCCTGGACGTGCTCAGCGCCGAATCGCTGAGGGGCGAACTCCTGGAGCTGTGGACCGGCGGCAAGATTCCCACCCGGGCCATCCTCATGGCCACCCATCACATCGAGGAAGCGGTGTTCATGGCGGACCGCATCGTGGTCATGGACAAGGACCCGGGCCGGGTGATTATGAACCTTAGGGTGGACCTGCCTCTGCCCCGCAACCGCAAGGACCCCAAGTTCCTGAACCTGGTGGACCGGGTCTACATGGTCCTGGCCGGTCAGACCCAGCCGGAGCACGTGGAGTTGGGCACCGCGCCCGGCGAGCCGGGCCGCACCCGGGCCCTGCCCCACATCAATATCGACGATCTCACCGGGCTGCTCGAGCACCTGGATAACATGCCCAATAACCGGGCCGACATCTACGCCCTGGCCCAGGAACTCCAGGTAAATTCCGACGAACTGCTGCGCCTCATTGAAGCCGCGGAACTCCTGGGTTTCGCCAATGTGGCCTACGGTGACATCACCTTGAACCCCCTGGGGGAGACCTTCGCGGAAGCCTCCATCCGTTCCCGCAAGGAGATCTTCGCCACCCGCATCCGGCGTCTGCCGTTGTTTAAATGGCTCCTGGGCCTGCTGCGGGCCAGCGATAAGAAGCAGATGGAGTGGGACGTGGTCCAAAAAGCCCTGGAGCTGGAATTCCATGAAGAAGAAGCCGAGCGCCAGTTGGACACCGCCATCGACTGGGGCCGGTACGCCGAACTGCTGGCCTACGACGACAGCAGCCAGATCCTCTTCCTGGAGCCTGGGGCCGCTTAAGAAAATAAAGTTCAAAGTTCCAGGTTCAAAGTTGAGAACTCTGCGAAAGTCTTTAAGGTGTCATTCTGAACGGAGCGAAGCGGAGTGAAGAATCTCGTTTTTTGAGATTCTTCGGTCGCTTCGCTCCCTCAGAATGACAATTTATGCATTTTCGCAGAGGTCTCAAGTTCAAAGTTTAGACCGCGACTTCCGAAGCCCTTTCATAATTTCCCGGTGGCCCGGAGGCTCATGAGCAAGTGCTCAGAAAAATTAAGAAGTATCTTTATTGCCATTCGCCATCGCTGGAAACCAGACCAAGCCCTCCCGATTGACAATCAATTTATATCCCCATAGTATCTAAACCGCGACCGCCAACCAGGGTTGGGTTATCTCTGCGCCCTCAGCGTCTCTGCGGTGAATCATTTTTCACCGTAGAGGCGCAGAGAACGCTCATTCAATTAAATTTGAACCTTGAACTTGGAACTTTGAACTTCTCAAGCAGATATAAGGCGGCCCGCGGCCGCCGTAATAAGGCGTGCACGGCACGCCCTATGGTTCTCCAGGCTACCCTCCCCAAAAAATCACCCCTCTCGCAACCCTGCATAAGCCAGGGGCAAAAGGGCCAGGCTGATGGCTCCGGAGATGATCAGGGGCCAGGCGTAGCCGTAGTGCGCGCCCAGGGGGCCGAACATCAGGGAGCCGGCGAAGACCCCCAGGGTGGTGATCAGGGAGATCAGGCTGGAGTTGCCCCCGATGCGGTCCACGTGAAAGAGGCGGGCGATGGTGGTGTAGGCTTCCATGAGGATGAGGCCGTCGCCGAAACCGTGGACGGCCCGCCAGAAAAAGGACCAGGACAGAGAAGGGTAGGTCATCATGATATGGCCCGCCCCGGAGGTGAGGAGGGCCAGGGAGAGAAAATGGAGGGGTTTTACACGTCCGGCCCAAAAGCGGCCGTAGGCGTAAGCGGTGAGGCCCACCACCGCGAATTCCCCGGCCATATAAAAGCCGATGCCCCGGGGGCTGAGACTTAGATTATTTTTTAGAAAAAGGGCCAGGCTGGTGGCCTCCGCGCCCCAATGCAGGGTGAAGAGAAAGAGCCAGGCCGCGAAGAAAAGGACCGGCCTGGTGAGAAAATCCCGGCCGTATTGCAGCAAAGGGCTGCGGACGCCGGGACTCCGGGGCAGCCGGGCGGTGGGGAAAAGGAGGGCCAGCACTCCCAAAGCGAGAAGTTTGAGGGTAAGCGGGAAATCCAGGGAGTAGAGCAGCATCCCGCCCACCAGGGCGCCCAACATCATCCCCCCCATGCGCCAGGCGTTGTACTCCCCGAAGACCCGGGAAATATCGGGACGGTTTTCCTTAAAAAGCAGAATATCCAAAGACTGCCGGAAAAGCTGGAGGCTCAATCCGAAGCCCCAAAAGATCAGGAGAAAAGGCCAGAACCGGCCCACCCCGGAGAGGATCCAGAGACACAAGGCGGTGGCCAGCAACCCGAGGCGGGTCAAGATCCGGGCCGGGTAGCGGTCCGCGGTGACCCCCACGGGAAAGGAGACCAGGATGGCGTTCAGGCTGAGGACCCCGTACAAGAGGCCGATTTGCGAGCCGCTGAAGTTTAGGCCGTCCTTCAGATAGAGAGGGAGAAAGAAATAAAGGGAAGAGCTGATGACCGAGTAAGCGGCGATGAAAAAGGGGAGCACGGAATGCCGCCGGGATCAGAGCGCACTGCGGTTGAGCCTCACCTCCATGGCCCGGGCCGGGCAGACCGGGCAGCAAAGCTCGCAGGCGCTGCACTTGGTGGCGTCGAAGGCAACCGCCATCTCCGGGCGCTTGATGGCCAGGGCGCCGGTGGGGCAAACCGCGGTGCAGGCGCCGCATTGGTAACAGAGTTCTTCATTGCGTCCCACTTCCCGGGCCACGCTCTTGACCTGGACCCCGGAATCTTTCAGGTATTTGAGACCCCGGCGGAAGTTCTTGGGATGCCCCCGGAGCTCCAGGACAATCACCCCTTCCTTCCTGGGGTAGATGGTGGCCTTCAAGAGGTTGAACTCCAGGTCGTAGTCCTTGACCAACCGGTAGATGATGGGCTGATCCACCACTTCCCTGGAAAAGCGCAGTACCAGCATTTCGGCGTGCATGGGTAGGTCCTTGAGCTGGATTTTGGGGGGAGGGCCAGGGGGGGGAGTAGGGGAGGGTTTCAAACCCGCCCCTACAGCCCCTCCCAACCACCCGATGGTTATGTAGGGGCGAATCTTGTATTCGCCCCGGCGGGCGAACACAAGGTTCGCCCCTACAGAAATTTTACCAGAAAAATCAGGCGTCTCAAACCAAATCACCGAAGCGCCGCTGCCAGACGGCCTGGAGCTTATCCAGGGAAGTCCTAATCAGGGTCCTGCCCCCCCTGGTGATTTTGAAGGTGTTATCCTTGCGGACCTCCCCCAGGAAAGAGAGAGGCTGCCCTTCAAAGAGTTGCTCCACCCGGCCCTGGTGCTCCGGGGCGACGCTGATTAAGAAGCGGCCCGCGGATTCGGAATAAAGGGCCGCGTAAGCGGGGGAGGCCGGAGCCACCCGGCTCAGGTCCACCTCCATCCCTAAGCCCGGGGCCAGAGAGGTCAAGGCCAGGTGAACGCCCAGACCGCCCCGGTAGAGGCCGTGGCAGGAGGCCAGGAGTTCTTCACGGATAGCCTGCTCCAGGAGGCGGTAGTAAGGCAGAAATTCCGGGACCCGGACCTCCGGGACGCTCAGGCCCACGTAGCCCAGCATCTCGTAAAACTCCGAGCCCCCCAGTTCGTGGCGGGTCTCTCCCAGGAGATAGACGCGGTCGCCGGGGTTCTTCCAATCCAGGGTCAGGGCCCGGCGCAGGTCGGGCAGCACGCTCACCGCGGTGAAAAAGAGGGTGGGGAGCCCGCTCACCCGGTGCATCTCCCCAAAAGCCCCGGGCAGCAGCCCGTCCACGTACATGCTGTCTTTGCCGGAGAGCAGGGGAATTTCGTATTCCCGGCACAGGTCCCGTAAGGCCCAGCAGGCCCGGACCAGTTGGGCCGCCTTGTATTTGCCGTCCGGGTTGTGCTCCGGGTGGTACTCCACGTTGGGCCAGCAGAAGTTGTCCACCCCGCCGATGTGGGAAAGCGTACCGCCCACGGCCAGCAAGCGCCGCACCGCCTCGTCAATGGTCACGGCCACCATGGGGTAGGTGTCGATGGCGGAGTAGGCGGGGTTGAGGGCCAGGCTCAAGGCCAGGCCCCGATCCGAGTCCAGCCGGGGCCGGACCAGGACTGCGTCCCCGGGGACCGGCAGATTTCTACCCACCAGGGGTTTGAGGACGCTGGCCCCCTGGACTTCGTGGTCGTATTGGCGGGTGATCCACTCCCGGGCGCAGATATTGGGGCGATCCAGCAGGCTGAGGAGCGCGGCCTGGTGGTCTTCCACTTCCCCCAACACCGGCTCGCTCAAGCGGCGCGCAGGCGCCAGCCATTCCGCGGCAAACTCCCAGGGAGGGAAGTCCTCTTCCAAAAAAGAGAGGTCGATGGCCGCGCAGGTGCGGCCCTGGTGGCTCACCTGGAGCACGCCGGAATCGGTATAACGGCCGATGGCCGTGGCCTCCACCGCGTGTTTGGCGGCCAAGGCCAGAAACTCACCCTCGTTTTCCGGCTTAACGGCCGCGACCATGCGCTCCTGGGACTCGGAGATCCAGATCTCCCAGGGGTCCAGGCCCGCGTATTTCAGGGGGATTTTATCCAGCCAGACCTCCACGCCCCCGGCCACCCGGGCGGATTCCCCCACTGCGGAGGACAACCCGCCGCCGCCGCAGTCGGTGATGAAGGTGATGAGCCCCCGGTCACGGGCCTCCAGGAGGAAGTCGTGCATCTTTTTCTGGGTATAGGGATCGCCGATCTGCACGTGGCCCGCGGGGGTGCCGGCGCTGGCCACCTCCGAGGAGGCGGTGACCCCGTGGATGCCGTCCCGGCCCACCCGGCCCCCGCACATGAGGATCAGGTCCCCGGGACTGGCCTTCTTTTCGGCCCCGGGCTTACCGTTGATCTCCCGGGGGAGCAGGCCCAGCGCGCCCACAAAGACCAGACACTTGCCCAGGTAAGTCTCATCAAAATAAAGCGTACCGGTGAGGGTGGGCACCCCGCTTTTGTTGCCTCCGTCTTTGACGCCCTCAATGACTCCGTCCAGCAGGCGCCGGGGGCGGAGGCGGGGCGTCAGCGGCCCGGCGTAATCCCGGGGGCCCACGCAAAAGCCGTAGATGCCGCCGATGAGGCGGGCGCCCTTGCCGGTGCCCAGGGGGTCCCGGTAGACCCCGACGATGCCGGTGAGGGAGCCGCCGTAGGCCTCCAGGTTGGAGGGGGAGTTGTGGGTCTCCCCTTTGATGACGTAAGAGAATTCGTCATCAAACTGACCTACGCCGGCGTTGTCCCAGAGCACGGACACCACCCAGGGTTTCAAGCGGGCAATCTCCCGGGTGGGGGCCTCGATGCAGGTTTTAAAGGGATTGTCCAGGACTTGGCGCTCACCGGTGGCCAGGTCCAGGTAATCAAAGCGGCCCCGGAAGGTGTTGTGGTTGCAATGGTCGCTCCGGGCCTGGGCCAGGTATTCCAGCTCCATGTCCGTGGGCGGGCCTAGCCCCGCGGCGGCCCGCCGGGCCAGAACCTCGGGCCGGGAAAAATAGTCCCGGATGATGGGCAGGTCCGCTTCCCGCAAGGCCAGGTGGCGCTGGCGGCTGAGCTCCCGGAGGGTCTCCAGGGAATCCAGTTCAAAGACGCTGACCGCGGGCAGGTGGGCCAGTTCCACCCGGGGGAGGATGAGGCCCACCCCTTCTCCCGGGTTCCATTGGTCCGCAGAGTAAACCCGAAATTCCTGAATCAGGTCGTTGGCCAAAAGTTCCCGGGCGACGCGGGTGAGTTTTTTGGGGGTGAGACGGCGGCCGGAAAACAAAAAAAGCCGGGAGGTATAGACCGCGGCCTCCGGGGGCAAGGGACGGCCCAGGTAGGCGGCGATGGCCTCCAGAGCGGTGGCTCCCTCGCTGTCCCGCACTCCGGGGCGGTAACCCACCCAGATGGCGCCGTCGAAGTCCCGGGCCAGGGGGCGGAAGCTGGAGATTTGGGTGACGGGGTGGGTGAAGACCTCCGTGCGGATCTCCGACGCTTCCGTCTCAGAGAGGTCCAGGTCCAGCATGAGCAGCTTCAGCACCCTGACGCGCTCGATCTCCAGGCCGAAATATTCCCGGGCCTGGCGGCGCACCGCCTCGCCCTCGGCGTCGGCCAGCTCCGGACGCCAGCCGATTTCCAAACGTAGGGCCATATCCCTGCCTCAAACGAGAATTAG
>JACQYN010000023.1 GCA_016208235.1 Deltaproteobacteria bacterium | reverse complement strand
GGGGTGGGGGTTTGGGGGAGGGGGCAGGGGCCCACGGCCCCTGGCCCCCTCCCCCAACACAACCCCCGCCCTCACAGCGCCGGGCGCAGGTAGGTGGGGGTCAGTTGTTGGGGGGCTACGGTCAGGCCTTGTTCCAGACGGAGCCTGCCCAGGCGGGCGATGGTCGCGGCCCGGGGGTGGCGCATTTCCGGCGGGGCCCACGTAATTTCCGGGGATAGGTGTTGGCGCAGGAAATCCTCATACGCGTCGAGGCCGGGGCCGGTTACGAGCAGGGGCGCATGCAGCCGGGACGGAAGCGCGCTCACCGGCAGGCGCAGGGGTTCACCCTGGGATTGCGGGAGTTCTCCCGGGCAATGGAAGAGCCCCAGGTAAACTTCCTCTCGTTTGGCGTCCATGAGGACCGCGGTGGGGTGGGGCCGGAAGGGAAATGGCGCGGCCAGGGCCTCCAGGGTGGGCACCGGCGCCAGGGGGCAATTCAGGGCCCAGGCCAGGCCCTTGGCGGTGGCCAGGCCGATGCGCAGGCCGGTGAAGTTGCCGGGGCCCTGGCTCACCGCGATGGCCCCCAGTTCCTTGAGACTCCGCCCCGCGGCCCGGAGGAGTTCTTCTACTCCGGGCAGAAGATGCTGCAGGTAAGTGCCGGGGCTGTGCAAAAAATATTCCCCCAGCAGCCGGTCATCCTCCGCCAGGGCCAGGCTGCCTTTCTCGGTGGCGGTGTCCAGGGCCAGGACCAGCATGGGTTTTTAGGGCTTGGGGGCGAGAAGGCGCAAAATATCCTGATAGAACACCAGGGCCATCAGGGCCAAGATCAGCATCAGCCCCAGGGCCTGGGCCATTTCCCGGTGTTTGATGTCCACGGGTTTGCCCCGGACCGCCTCCCAGGCAAAGAACAACAGGTGGCCCCCGTCCAGAACGGGGATGGGTAGGAGGTTCAACATGGCCAGGTTGACGCTTAAGACGGCCATGAAGTGGATAAGGTAGCTGACCCCCGCTTCCGCCTGCTTGCCCGCGATCTGGGCGATGAAGATGGGCCCGCCCAGGGTCTTCATGGGAATCTCCCGGGCCAAAAGCTTGTAGATGCTTTCCAGGGTTAACGAGGCGATGCGCAGGGAAGAGGATACGCCTTTACTGAAGGCCTGGACGGGGCCCACCCGGTCCACGCCAAGCTCCTCGGAGGCCCGGATGCCGATGAGCACGGTGGACACCTTGCCCCCGAAGTCATCGGTGATCTCCTGGCGTTGGGGCGTTACCGTCACCGAGAAGACTTTTTCCCCCCGTTTCACTTCCAGGGTCAGGGGGCGCTCCCCCCCCTCCTTGATTTTGGGGGATAGTTCCTCCCAGCGCTGCATCGGCTGCCCGGCCACCGCCAGGACCCTGTCGCCCTTCTGCAATCCGGCCCGGGCCGCGGGAGAACCCTCGGTTACTCCCCCGATTTCCGTGGTCAAATAAGGAATACCCGTAAACGCGAACACCAGAAAAAGGGCCAGAACCGCGAAGAGAAAATTGAATCCCGGCCCGGCCAGGACGATGAGAAACCGGCGCCCCAAAGATTGGTGGATGAAAGAGCGGTGCTCCAACTCCGGAGGCACTTCGTCATGGGGGTTTTCCCCCAAGAGCTTCACGTATCCCCCCAGGGGGATGACCGAGAGGCGGTAATCAGTTTCTCCTATCTGTTTGTGGAGCACCTTGGGAGGAAAGCCCAGGGAAAAGATATCCACCCGCACCCCGCAAGCCTTGGCCACCAGGAAATGGCCCAACTCATGGATGAAGATCAGGACGCCCAAAACGATAATGGTGGCCAAAACAGTAGTCATGAAAGGTTTGTTGCTCCTTTTTCCTCAATCAGGCGTTGCGCGTATTCCCGGGCCCAGCGGTTGACCTCCAGGACGTGGGCCAGGTCCTGAATGGGCCTGGGGGTATGGGCCCCCATGGTCTCTTCCACCACCCGGGGAATGCCCAGGAAAGGCAGGCGCCCTTCCAGGAACGCGGCCACCGCCACTTCGTTGGCCGCGTTGAGGACCGCGGGCATGGTCCCTCCGGTCCGGGCGGCTTCGTAGCCCAACCTGAGCGAAGGAAAGCGCTCCACGTCCGGCTCCTCAAAGGTCAGTTGGGCGATTTGGCCTAAATCCAGGGGCGGGCCGCTTAAGGGGAGGCGCCGGGGATAAGTCAGGGCATAGGCGATGGGCAGCCGCATATCCGGCACCCCCAGCTGGGCGATCACCGAACCGTCCACGAACTCCACCAGGGAATGGATAATGCTCTGGGGGTGGATATAGACCCCGATCCGGTCCACCGGCACGCCGAAGAGCACCGCGGCCTCGATGACCTCCAGGGCCTTGTTCATCATGGTAGCGGAATCAATAGTGATCTTGGCCCCCATGTTCCAGTTGGGGTGGCGCAGGGCCTGAGCGGGCGTCACCCGGGCCAGCCGGTCGGCGGGCCAGGCCCGGAAGGGCCCGCCTGAGGCGGTGAGCCACAGCTTTTTCACGTCCTCCCGGCGCTGCCCCTGGAGGGCCTGCATGAGCGCGCTGTGCTCGCTGTCCACCGGGAGCAAATCCACGCCCTTTTCCCGGGCCGCGGCCATCACCAGGGACCCTGCGGCCACCAGGGTCTCTTTATTGGCCAGGGCCACCGGGATGCCGGCTTGGATGGCAGAGAGCGTCGGTTCCAGGCCCGCCGCGCCCACCATGGCGGAGACCACCAGATCCACCCCCGCGGCGGTGGCCACCGCGGCCGCGCCCTGGGGGCCCGCCAGAATTTGCAGGGTATTCCCAGACGGCAGCAATTCCCGGAGCCGGCCCGCGGCCTCCTCATCCTGGACTGAGACCAGGCCCGGTTGGAATTGTCCGATCTGCCCGGCCAGCAACTCCACGTTCCGGCCCGCGGCCAGACCCAGGACCCTAAACTCCTGGGGGTGCTCCGCCACCACCGCCAACGTGCTTTGGCCGATGGAACCGGTGGCCCCTAAGATAGCTAAATTCTTCACAACCTCCATCTTAACCGATTCCACCCTCACCTGCAAAAAAAAGTGGTGTGGGGGGAAATTGGGGAAGGGGGCCAGGGGCTTGTAGCACAGGCGTCTCGCCTGTGGACCTATAACCCCTCCCCAACCCATTAAGAACTACTTAACCAATATTTGTCATTCTGAACGGAGCGAAGCGGAGTGAAGAATCTCTCTTTTCCAACGAAATCGGAGATTCTTCGCTACGCTCAGAATGACAAAAGAGCCTTATGCTAGCGCTTATGCCCAAACCCCCTCCCCCAACCCCATACATTTTTTTCAAAGGCACAAATCAAGGTCCTCGTCAGATAAGGTGGATACTTTATTTTCCCATGAGATTCAGATAGAATGCATATATAAAAAACCTTATAGGGGGGTTGAGAGGGGTAAGGATCGATCCCCGGCCCTCCTCCAAAATCAGTTCCACTATGACTCAACGCGAAGCAGCCCTGGCGGGCAAGATTACCGAAGTTATGACCCGCGCGGCCCGGAGGGAAGGGGTGGCCCCGGAGGTCATCCACCAGGGCCTGGCCCGGGGCACCCTGGTGGTGCCCGCCAACCCCAAGCACGTTAACCTGGAGCCCGCGGCCATCGGCAAAGGTGTGCGGGTGAAGATCAACGCCAATATCGGCACCTCCCCCCACGACGTCAATTTGGAGAAGGAGCAGGCCAAGCTGGCCGCGGCCTTGCGCTACGGGGCCGACGCGGTCATGGATCTGTCCACCGGCGGGCCCCTGAACGAGCTGCGCACCGCGCTCCTGGGCAGCTGCCCTGTGCCCTTCGGCACGGTACCCATCTACCAGGTAATGACCGAAGCGAAGAGCCTGGAGGAGGTCAAAGGGGACTGGTTCCTGGAGATGGTGGAGCACCACGCCCGCCAAGGGGTGGATTTTGTCACCGTGCACTGCGGCGTAACCCGCAAGGCGCTCCCTTTGCTGGCCAAAAGAGTCACCGGCGTGGTCTCCCGGGGCGGGGCCTTTCTCTCCGCCTGGATGCGGCGCCATAAACAGGAAAACCCCCTGTACGAGCAATATGACCGGTTGCTTGAAATCGCCCGGGAACATGACGTGACGCTGTCTTTAGGGGACGGCCTGCGCCCCGGATGCCTGGCCGACGCCACGGACCGGGCCCAGCTCCACGAACTTAAAGTTTTGGGCGAATTGACCAAACGGGCCTGGGCTAAGGGTGTGCAGGTGATGGTGGAAGGCCCGGGGCATCTGCCCCTTTCCGCCATCAAGAAAAACGTGCGCCTCCAGCAAAAATACTGCCAAAACGCCCCTTTTTACGTCCTGGGGCCCCTGGTTACGGACGTGGCCTCTGGCTACGACCACATCGCCGGGGCCATCGGCGGGGCCCTGGCCGCCACGGAGGGGGCCTCGTTTCTCTGCTACGTCACCCCCGCGGAACACCTGAAGCTGCCGGAGGTGGAAGACGTCATCG
>JACQYN010000242.1 GCA_016208235.1 Deltaproteobacteria bacterium | reverse complement strand
GGCCCGCTTTTCCCTCCTTCGGCGGCGGCCCACCGCGCTCTGCCCGGATTGTGGCGACTGCGTCCAGATCTGCAAAATGGCGGTCTTTGCGCCGGGAAAACCGGCCCGCCATCTGAATTCCGAATGTCAGCTCTGCCTCCGGTGCCTGGACCAGTGCCGGGAGGAGGACCGGGTGGTCTTCACCTGGCGCTCCAAGGCCCCCCGGGCCCCCCTGGACCTGGGCCGCCGCCAGGTGATAACCTCCCTGGCTGCAGGAGTAGCCGCGGCGCCCTTGCTGCGCCTGGGCTCCCTGGCCCGCCGCCCCGATGAATACCTGGTCCGGCCCCCCGGGGCCCAGGACGAGGCCGCGTTCCTTAGCCGCTGCATCCGCTGCGGGGAATGTATGAAGGTCTGCCTCACCAACGGCCTGCAACCCGTCCTCTGGGAAGCCGGGCTGGAAGGCTTCTATACTCCCCGCCTCATCCCCCGCCTGGGTTACTGCGCCCATTCCTGCAACCTCTGCGGCCAGGTCTGCCCCACCGGGGCCATCCCCCACCTTCCCCTGGCCGAGAAACAGGCCTTGATCCTGGGGACTGCGTTCATCAACCACAGCCGCTGCATTCCCTACACCGAAGGCACCGACTGCCTGGTCTGCGAGGAGCACTGCCCGGTTTCGCCTAAGGCCATCAGCTTTATCGAGCAAGAAGTCCCCAACCTCCAGGGAGAAAAGGTCAAAATCAAACTCCCGGTGGTCCACCAGGACCGTTGTATCGGCTGCGGCCACTGTGAACATGTCTGCCCCGTGGGGGGGGCCGCGGCGGTGCGGGTGAAGAGATCATTGCGGGTGGAAATGTGAGATTTGGGGGAGGGGGTTATGGGGGGAAGCTGTCAGCCATCAGCTTTCAGCTTTCAGCCAAAGAATAAAAAGCTGATAGCTGATAGCTGAAAGCTGACAGCTATTATCCCCCTACTCTTCACCCAATCCTATCTGAGGGAACTGCTATCAAACGTCACTATCCAGAACAACCCCTCGTAGGCGTGGGGGCCGTTATCTTCCGGGGGGAGGAGGTCCTCCTGGTGCTCCGGGGTCAGGAGCCGGCCCTGGGCTCCTGGAGTCTGCCCGGGGGCCTGGTGGAGTTGGGGGAGCCTTTAGAGGATGCCTTGCGGCGGGAACTGGCCGAGGAGACCGGGATTACCGTGAAGGTTTTGGGTATCACCGCGGTCTTAGACCGGATTTACCGGGACCCCGAAGGCGGCATTCCTTACCATTACGTGCTGGTGGATTTTCTTTGCGAATATGAGGCGGGGGAGTTGCGGCCCGGTTCGGATATCACCGCGGCCCGTTTCACTCCCCTGTCAGAATTGGATCGATTCGACCTGCCCGAATTCACGGCCCGGGTGATCCGGCGGGCCTGGGAGCAGAAGAAAAGTGGTGGGATTCTACCCCTTATCTGACTTGCCCTCAAAAAGGTATAGAGATGTAGGGGCGAACCTTGTGTTCGCCCAGCACCACCCCGCACCCGGGCGAACACAAGGTTCGCCCCTACGGACCCTGGCCCCTCCTAAGTCTTTTCAAAACCCTTAAAAATGGATTTCGAACAAGGAACTGATGGAATCTTCCCGGTGAATGTTGAGGATGGCTCGGGCAAAGATATTGGCCACGGAGAGTTGCACGATCTTGCCGCACTCCCGGGCCCGGTCGCTTAAGGGAATGGTGTCGGTGACCACCAGGCGTTTCAAGGGGGATTCCGTGACCCGGTCCACCGCGGGGCCGGAGAGCACCGCGTGGGTGCAGCAGGAGTTTACGCTGAGCGCGCCCCGGCTCATGATCACCTTGGCGGCTTCGGACAGGGTGCCGCCGGTGTCGATGATGTCATCCATAATGACCACTTCCTTGCCCAGGACCTCACCGATGAGATTCAGGGCCTGGGCCTTCCCCGGCGCGTCCCGGCGTTTGTCGATCAAACCCAGGGAGGCGTCCAGGCGCTTGGCGTAGGCCCGGGCCCGGGGTACCCCGCCCGCGTCCGGGGAGACGATGGTCAGGTCATCCTGAAAATTTTCCCGGATGTAGGGGATCATGATGGGGGAGCCGTAGAGGTTGTCCACCGGAATGTCGAAAAAGCCCTGGATCTGGCCCACGTGCAGGTCCATGGTGAGGACGCGGTGGGCCCCAGCGGTGGAGAGCAGGTCCGCCACCAACTTGGCGGTGATGGGCACCCGGGGGGCCACCTTCCGGTCCTGGCGGGCGTAGCCGAAATAGGGGATGACCGCGGTGATGCGCCGGGCGGAGGCCCTTTTCACCGCGTCGATCATGATCAGCAGTTCCATCAGGTTTTGGTTGGCCGGGGGACAGGTGGGCTGGATCAGAAAGACGTCCCGGCCCCGGACGTTCTCCCCGATCTCCACCCGAATTTCCCCGTCGCTGAAGGTGGTGACCAGGGCTTGCCCCAGGGTCATGGAGAGTTGTTCGCAAATTTTGCGGGCCAACTCCGGGTTGGCGTTGCCCGTGAATATCCGGATTCCGTTCTCTATGGCAGCTGCATTCATCATTTCGTCTCTAAGGGGATTTGGTGCTCAGACGCTGGATCTGGCGGCGCGGGTTACGGAAAATTATGATAAATCATAGGGCAGGATGGAGGCAAGATTAATTTCCGGGGGCGCCACTTTTTCTTGGATAACCAAAATATTTACCCCGTGTAGCGCAGCCCGGGCCAGTTCCCGGGCGTAATCAGGGTCTAATTGGGCCGCGGCGCGCAAGACCCGGGCGTCTTCCCGCTGCACCACAAAGACCTGCCAGGCAAGGTGGCCCTGGCGCACCAGGTCCGCCAGGTCCTGTAAATGACGGCGGCCCCGGGCCGTGACCCCGTCCGGAAAGAGGGCCACTCCTTCCTCCACCCAGGTGACGCTTTTTACCTCCAGGAAAGCCGTTTTCCCTCCCAAATCCAGGGCGAAATCCAGGCGGCCCCCTTGGGGGAGGGTCACTTCCGGCTTCACGTGCAGGGGTTTGGGGATGCCCGGGAGGCCGAGTCCGGCCAGGGCGTCGGCCACCAGCCGGTTGGGGGCCAGGGTGTCGATGCAGATCCAGCCCTCCGGGCCTTTAACGAAGCGCCAGGTGTACTGTGTCTTACGCCCGGGGCGGCCGTCTTGGGTGAGCAACACCTCCTGACCGGGCAGGGCGCAGCCCCGGAGGGCCCCGGTGTTGGGCACATGGGCCCACACCCGGCCGCCTACTGTCAGTTCCACTTCGGCCAGAAAACGTTGTTGACGACGCAAAAAACGGCCGGGGATCAAGGGGGAGGAAAAGCGCACGTTGCAGGGCGTCAGGAAGGTTAGTGTTTATACTATTTTAATTTAACCGAAAACTAAAAACTAAAAACTAAAAACTGCATTAAAAAGCGTACCACACCTGGAGCCAGTTTTGCAAATCGTCTCCCCGGGCGCCGGTTTCCATCTGCGTCTTGAAGACGAAACTCCAGCGGCCCAAGTCATATTTAACCCCCGGCCCCAAGCCCATTACTCTCTCGCCAAAGGGCCGGTTCAACGAGAAGGGCTGGTCCGTGGCAGGGTAATACAGATAACCGCTCAGGCCCACCTTGAAGTTGGGCAGCAGGCGATAATCCATGGAGTAATTGAACAGGGGCAGAGAGTCGTTATGCCGCCGGTGATCCTGGGAAGGGGCTTCCCGGTTATAAAGGAAGGAAACGTTTAGCTCCAGGTTATGGGGAAGCTTCAGGCTGGCGCCGCTTTCCTGATCGGATTCCACTCCCGACGGGCTTTCCTGGATTCTCAGCTTATTAGGGGAAGAGAAAAGCGGCTTTTCACCTAGCTTTTGGGCATCCAGGGAGGACGAAGCGGTCAGGGCTAGGTTCGGGGAGCCTCTCCACGCGCCCGTATCTGCAGCAGCCATTCCCTTTCCGGGAAGGCAGATACTAAGGGCCAGCCATATAACCACGGCCAGCCAGGGCATCCCCCTGCGTCCTTGCATTTCTTTTCTCCCCACTTCTGCTAAAAAATACTATAAATCTTTATCGGCACAAAGTCAAGAAGAGGAGAAAAATGGAGGGGTCGACGAAGGGTCAGGCTGGGGGCAAATATTACCCCGTATTCTATTGATTTTATGCCGAAAACCGAAAATTGTCCTAGATGGGCCGTCCATAGATCTGGGCCAGGATTTCCCGGCCGCCCTGGTTTAGCAGGCGCTCCGCCAGGGCGCGGCCCAGGGTGTCGGCCTCCTCCGGGGAGCCTGTTATGCTGCCGCGGATGATCTGGCGGCCATCCAGGTCGCCGATGAGGGCCTCAAAGGTGAGAAGGCCGTCCTGCATCTGGCCCAGACCCGCCACCGGCACCACGCAGCCCCCTTCCAAGCGGGCAAGAAAACCACGCTCGGCATTCACCGCCGCGTGGGTCACCGGGTCATCCAGGAAGGCGATGAGCTCCCGGGCCCGGGTGTCCGCGGCCCGCACTTCCAATCCCAGGGCCCCCTGGCTGATGGCCGGCAGCATCTCTTTATCAGTTAAGAAACTCCGGCTGACGTGGGTCAGACCCAGCCGGGAGAGCCCCGCGGCCGCCAGGATGAGAGCGTCCAGTCCCTGTTCGGCCATCTTTCGCAGCCGGGTGTCCACGTTGCCCCGGATAGGGACGACCTCCAGGTCGGGCCGCAGGTGAAGAAGCTGCACCCGCCGCCTGAGGCTGCCGGTGCCCACCCGACCCCCGGAGGGGATCTCTGCTAAGGTGGCGTAACTGTTGGAGATGAACGCGTCCCGCCAATCCTCCCGGGGGGGCACCGCGGCGATCATCAGCCCTTCGGGCACCAGCGCGGGCATGTCTTTGAGGCTGTGCACCGCCAGGTCCACCTGGCCGGCGAAGAGGGCCTCCTCGATCTCCTTGATGAACAGACCCTTGCCCCCCACCTGGGCCAGGGGCACGTCCTTCAGCTTGTCCCCGGAGGTCTTGATGATCACCAGTTCCACGGCCAGGCCGGGATGGCGCTCCTCCATGCGAGCTTTTACCCAGTTGGCCTGAACCAGGGCCAGGGCGCTGCCCCGGGTGCCGAGGCGGAGAGAAGACTGTTTTCTGTTTCCTGTTTCCTGTTTTTTGTTCATGACAGTCGCTCATGAGCCTTTGGCTCACCCATAAGCTACGAAGAGGCTGGTGGGGCGGGCCTCCGTGCCCGCCATTTCGGCAGGCGGCCAGAGACGGCCGCCCCACCGACTCAGGCAGTATTTTAATGGCAGGTGCTGCAGGAAGTGGCCGCGCAGCCGGTGCAGGACCCGCCCTTGGGATTGGAGGTGGCGGTAAATTTGTACCCCACCTTGGCGGAGCAGGCGCTCATCAGCTTCTCCACCTGCTTCTGCTGGCAGTTGGGGCATTCTACTTCGTCATTACCGAAAACCAGCTTCTCAAACTCAGCACCGCAAGCCTGACAACGAAATTCAAAAATCGGCATGGAACAACCTCTGATATTAATTTATCTTCGATCGTCCCCAAGCGAAGCTTGGGGTAAAATTGGGTTCCCAAGTTCAACTTGGGAACCAGAAAAAGAGTCGAGGCCTGCGGCCTCGGCTTTCCCACCATAAACACCAATATGGGATTGGGGGTGGGAGTTTGGGGGAGGGGGTAAGGGGCCACTGCCCCTTAGACCCCTCCCCCAAACTCAATTCATTTTACACTATTTCTTCTCGATGCGCACGGTGGCGCCCGCGGGCACCAGTTTGAGGCAGCAGGGGTCCCCCGTGGTGATACGGCCCACCAGGTTCACGGCGCTGGCCGGGCGGATCTCCCCGGGCACGCTGGCCGGGGTGAGGCCGAAGAAAATACAAAAAGCCTTGCCCGGAGGCCAGTAGCACAGGTCTCCCACCTGCACCACGGGGGTGGCGGTGTCGTCCAGGTCCGCGACCACGTGGGGCACCGAAAAATAGATTTCATCCCCCCAAAGTTGGGCCTCCCCGGTGATGGGCAGGGCCGCGGCCAGGGCCCGGGCCGCGGGGGTATCCGTGAGAACGCCTTCCAGGCGCAGGTCGTTGGTGATGATGACGATCTCAGTGGGCATGGGTTCCCTCCAGTTCCTCCACCACCAACGCGGCCAGCAAGGGAAAGAGCAGTTCGTGGTGCCCGGTCAAGGCATAGCCTTTCCCCACCCCGGCGGTGGGCCGCCGCACCACGTTGGTCAGGGGGCGGTAGTGTTGGACAAAATCCAGGTTGACGGTGGTCAGAGGCTCGACTTTATGGCCCAGGTTCCGGGCCAGGGTGACGGCCTTTAAGAAGACCTCGGGCATAATCACCGCGGAGCCCAGGTTGAGATACAGGCCCCCGGCCAGGCGGCTCACCAGCGCGGCAAAGACGCGGAAATCCAGATGGGTGGTGGCCCCCAGGGCCTCCGGGTCCACCGAGGGGTGCAGGTGGATGATATCCGTGCCCACGGCCACGTGGACGGTTAGAGGAACTTCCAGTTCCGCGGCCGCGGCCAGGAGGCTCAGGTCTTTGTAGGGAAAATCGGACTCCAGCAGGCGGCGGCCCACGGCTTCCCCCAAACCCATTTTTTGTCCTGCCCCCCAGGAGATGGCGTGGTTCAGAAATTCCCCGGTCTCCCGGGCCATGCCGAAGCGGCCGCAGCCCAAGACCTCATCCACGTCTTCGGAGGTGTGCCCGGCCATGGCGATTTCCGCGTCATGGATGATGCCCGCGCCGTTTAAGGCCACGCCCGTAATCAGCCCCCGGCGCAGCAGGTCGATGAGAATGGGGCTGAGCCCCACCTTAAAAGGGTGAGCCCCCATGCCCAGGAGTGCCTGGCGCCCCTCCCGGCGGGCCTGGACCCAGGCCCCGGCCACTTCCCGCAAGGCTGTGCCCGCCAGGATCTGGGGCAGGCGGTCCACAAACTCCCGGAGGCTGCCCCCGGCCTGCCAGGGACTTGCGAAGTCCCGGTGGCTGACCTTGGAGGGCCGGTCCTTCAGGCTATAAGTCGTAATCCCGGACAGGTCCAGGGGTTCCGTCTTTTTCATTGGCCTGCCTTTTCCCCAAACTTTTCCGGATATAACTGGAAATCCACCAGATCGCAGAGCACGTGGCCGATGGTGATGTGCACCTCCTGGACCCGGGGGGTATTTCGGGAGCGCACAATCAAGGCCACGTCCGCCAGGGGCGCCATCTCCCCGCCGTCCCGGCCGCCTAGGGCCAGGGTCTTCAGGCCCAACTCCCGAGCCTTTTTCAGCCCTTGCAAGACGTTGGGAGAGCCGCCGCTGGTGCTGATGCCCCAGGCCACGTCCCCTGGCCGTCCCAAGGCCTGGAGCTGCTTGGCGAACACCTCGGAAAAATCGTAGTCATTAGCCACGGCGGTGAGGATGGAGGTGTCCGTGGTCAGGGCCAGGGCCGCCAGGGGGGGGCGCTCCACTTGAAAGCGGTTGACAAACTCCGCGGCCAGGTGTTGGGCGTCCGCGGCACTGCCGCCATTGCCAAAGATAAATACCCGGCCTCCAGACCCCAAGACTGAGGCCAACATACGGGCCGCGGCCAGCACCGCCGGGCCCTGTTCCTCCAGAAACTGCCGCTGCAAGCGGACCGTCTCCTCCACTGCGTCCTGCAACCGGGCCATTAGGGGCATGTTTGGTCCTCCTGTTTTTGGGGAGGTGGCTGGCTAGAGCTATCAGCTTTCAGCCAGAAAAGTTTTGATTGTTCTCCTAACTCCGAGAAAGCAGCAAATGTCCAAAGGCGATGATGTTGTCAATTTTTCCCTCCCCCTTGAGGGGGGAGGGCAGGGAGGGGGTGGCGTCTTTGAACAGTCGCTCCTCTAAGACGCCACCCTCCCCCTAACCCCCTCCCCTCAAGGGAGGGGGGAATTTATCGGCCTGTTAACTCCAGTATCCAGTGGCTTCTTGGATTTCCCTACCACTTTGGGTTTGCTTGAAATAGGAGCTAAGACAATAATCGATTATACTTTTTCGCAAATGCCCAAATTTAGCTGACGGCTGATAGCTGAAAGCTATTCCCCCGGCAATTTTCTCAAGCCAACAGCTTCAAATACCGCACCGGGCTTAAGTAGAGGGCTTCCGCCAGGTCGATGAGCAGCCGGGTGAGGGTTCGGGCTCCGGTATCCGTAGCCGCCCGGGCTGCCAGTTTGGGGAAGTATTGTTCCATCAGAGAGAAGAATCTGTTTTGGGCCTCGGTCAATTCCAGGGTGATGGGGATGCGGCGCATCAGGGTCAGGAATTGCTTGAGGCGGGAAGCAGTTTCAAACTTTAAGTCCCCGGCCAGGTCCAGGAGATGGCGGTCGATAATTCCCCCCAGAATCTGACCGCCTCGAACCGATTCCAGCTTCAACCCCAGAACGGCAGCCTCCTGGACCAGCTCCAGAAGTTCATCACTGACGGCGGAGGAGCGGGGGGCGGTCTCCAGTTTCCGCAACAGTTCAACCAGATAATGATTGAGGGTGATTTCTCCGGCAGCCTGAAAAAGGCGGGGCAGCGGCAACCCTTCCGTGGCCATGGCCTTTAGCAGCGGTCTGGCCTCTTCATAGTTGTGGGAAATAAGGGCCAGGGCTTCCTCCTGGTTATGGCGCAGCAGGTCTTGCAAGAGACCGTTTTTCTCTTCCCGGAACATATCGTGGAAGGAGTAATAGCGTTCCCCCAGGCGCTGGGCCATCAGGGCGATCAGGTTTTCCGGCGCCATCTCCAGAACCTGGAAGAGTTCCTGCTTCAAGGAGTGGAAATCCTGGGTTGCCTCGCTCTCCATGATCTGCGTCCGGTAGAGGTAGCTACCCATGTACACGGTGAAAAAATTCAGAACCTGGCTCTTCAGGGTAGTGCCCGAAGTAAGGCGAAGGGTGCCCGAGCCTAAAATTAAAGACCCCTGCTCTTTATCCCCCACCTCCAGGGTTTCCACCTTGAAGTGGTAAATATTGGTGGGGCACAGTCGCTGCCGGTCCTTGAGCCAGGAAATGGCCCATTGGTTCACTACCTTGGGGAAGTCCACCACCAGGGGTTTGATGCGGCTGACATAGAGGTCCCGGCCGGTGCCCGCGGCCGGAACGTTGCTCACGGCCCGCCCCAGGTGTTCCAGGAAGGAGGCCTCCAGGGGTTCGGCGGTGAAATTTTGGCCCAATTGCAGGGCCCGGGCTGCGTATTTCAGCACCTGCATGGTCTCCAGGCCCGCCAGGTCGGCAAAGAACCAGCCGCAACTGGTGTACATCAGTAGGGCGTGGCGTTGCATCTCCAGAAGTTTCAGGGACGGCACCCAATCGCTCTGGCTCAAATTGGGCGCCCCCTCCTGGGAGAAGAACCGGGCCATGGTTTCGGGGTTGCGCTCCAGGATCACCTGGATATAGGCGTTGCGGGCCGCCCAGGGGTCCCGGAAATACTTCTGGCCCTGGGACTCAAATAGTTCGGCCAACCGCTCATTTAGTAGATCAAAGGCTTCCCGCAAGGGCGCCCGCCATTTCTGGTTCCAGGTGGGCTGCCCACCGGTGGAACAGCCGCAGTCCGATTTCCAGCGTTCCATCCCATGGGCGCAGCTCCAGGAGCTGCCACCGCCGG
>JACQYN010000237.1 GCA_016208235.1 Deltaproteobacteria bacterium | reverse complement strand
CACCTCCTGCCAGAGGCGTCGATAAATATCCCCTGCCATCGCTCCGGGGCGGGCCAAACCTTCAAAGAGGCGATACAGGTCCTCGATCACCCGGAAGGCTTCCCAGGCCCGTTGGGGCATGGTTTCTAAGGCGTACATGCGGGTCTGGTCCACCACGTAGCCGTTGACGCAACTGAAAAAATCGACGCTGATGGGCTCACCTAGGGCCAGTTTTTTATTTCCCGCGCCCTGGGGGAACGCGGGGGTGAATCCCGGCCCGCCGCTGGGGGTGTCGGTATAGGCCGCCTCGACCCCGGAGACGCCGGAGAGAATGTGGCCGTAGAACAACTCCAGGTTCCAGGTGCGGATGCGGACCAACCCCTGGTGGCCTAATAGCCGCAGGCGGTATTCCAGGGCCGCAGCCACCTCCATTTCCGTGACCCCGGGCCGGAGAAGCCGGGGCGCGTCTTCCAAAGCCTGGTCCAATATTTTCGCGGCCCGGCGCAACTGCCCGATTTCGTAGGCGCTTTTAAGCATCCGCTGCCGCCGGATCATTGGAGAGATATCCTGCATGGCCCTTTGGGGAAATAATTTTTGCAAGCGGTTATAAAACCCAACGGGCATGACGTCCAGCTCCAGGCCCAGGGGTCCTTGGGCCGGGAATCCGGCAGTATCCAGCAGATCAGGAATCTCTTTCAGATCCCTATAAAAAGCCAGGGGCCAGGGGGGCGCCGCCTCCAGCAGGCGGTATTGGGGGCGGCGCACCAGGAGCAGCGGTGTCAGAGAAGGGCTGACGGCCAGCCACCCGTCCGCCAGGGCCCTCTCCCCCCGCCGGGGGGAGAGGGAGTTATTATTTCCCACCGTTTATTCATACGCTCATCGCCAATACGTGCATTCCCCTTTATAAATGGATACCTTGAAGGAGTTCCATCTTTATTCCCTCTCCCCCGATGGGATAGCCATTACCCATAAGTTTGCATCTTATGGATATGTCTCTTATTTCCCTCTCCCCCCAGTGGAGGGAGAGGGTAGGGTGAGGGGGGCATAATGCCATGCAATTGCTCTCTATCTGCCATAAGCCATATCCACCTTATCCACTTGTGGGTAATGATAAGCCCGATGGGGGAGAGGGCTAGGGTGAGGGGGAAGTAATTTTTATCCGCTCCCTTTAAGATAAATATAGACTAATCAGGTTGGTAAATAACTATTTCCAGTTGCTCCGGCCCTTGCGCGCCCAAAACCAGGACCTTTTCGATGTCCGCAGTGCGGCTGGGACCGGTGAGCCAGGTGGTCAGGCCCGTCTCTTCCCTGCCCGCCATTTCCAGGGCCTGGGACAGGCTCAAATCGGCCTTATCCAGAGGGACCAGGACAACTTGCCGCCGGGCCCGGAAGGGTAGCCAGGAAGCCGGCCCTGCGCCTCCGGGCATGATGACGCTGCCGGTCTCCGGGATAGCCCCCAGGGCCACAGTGACCACGGTGTCCGCGTCCGGCGCCCAAGACTGAACCCCAAAGGCCGTCTTCACCCCCAGTTTTTCCAGCTCCGGGGCCGCCTGGCGCAGACAGGGATGCTCCTCCAACCACAAAGCTCCCTGGGCCTGCCCCGCCAGATACCGGGCCAGGGCCTCCGGCCCCCGGATTTCCTGCAAGGAACTCCCCGCCTCCTGGAGGCGGGATGCGAATGTGGGGGGAGGGCCGGGGACCTTTGTTTCCGGTTCTCCCACCACGCCTTCCCCCTCACCTTTATCAGGGGTTGGGGGAAGAGGTTGGGGGGAGGGTACAGGGGCTTCCCCGGGCCGGAAGCCTGTGCCCCTGGGACCCTCGATTTTTACCTCCAACTGCATCTTATAAAAGCTTTTGGGGGCTAACTTACTCGCCAGGGGGCTTTGGGGGGGGAGGAGCCGCAAAATCCCTTCGCTGCCCCGGTAGAGCCGGGGCCACCTGAGCCACAGGCCCGCCAGGCGGGAGAAGGCCCGGGCCCGCCGGAATTTGGGGCTGAGGCGGCGCACCTGGACAATCTTTTCCGCCAGGGGAATGGCCGCGGGGCAGATCTCCTGGCAGGCCCGGCACTGGGTGCAAAGATCGGAGATATCCCCCACCGGGGCCAGGTAAGGGGCCAGGAGAATGCCGATGGCCCCGGGATAGACCCGGCCGTAAAGGTGGGCCGCGCCCTCCTGAAAAACGGGACAGGCGTTGAGGCAGGCCCCGCAGCGAAGACAGTGGAGGGCCTCCTTAAGCTCCGGTTCAGCCAGAAGACGCCGCCGGCCATTATCCAAAATCACCAGATAAAAAGCCTGGCGGCCCCGGGGGTGGGGTTTCAGTCCCCGGATGAAGTGGACCAGGGCGGTGAGGCGCTGGCCGGTGGCGCTGGCCGGGAGCAAGCGCAAGAAGACTTCCACGTCGGCCAGGGCGGGAATGACCTTCTCCAAGCCCATCAATGCCAGATGCACGCGCGGCACGTTGGCGGTGAGGCGGAGATTGCCTTCGTTTTCCACCAGGACCAGCGCGCCTTCCGCGGCCGCCGCGAAGTTGACCCCGGTGATGCCCATCTGGGCCTCGTAAAAGGATGGCCGCAGGTATTCCCGAGCCCGTCGGGTCAGAGCCTCCGGCTCCACCGGGCAGGAGATACCTAAATGTTCCTGAAAGAGGGCGGCGATCTGGTGGCGGTCCAGGTGCAGGGCCGGCGCGGTGAGATGCGCAGGGGCGTGGCCGGCCAACTGGATAATGAACTCCCCCAGGTCGGTCTCCCGGACCTGGAGGCCCGCGGCCAGGAGATGGGGGTTCAGGGCGATCTCTTCGGTGGTCATGGACTTGGACTTGACCACCGCCCGGACCCGGTGTTCCCGGGCCACCTGGAGGATGAGACTCCGGGCCGCTTCGGCGTCCCGGGCCCATAGGACCTTGCCCCCCCAGCCCTCCACCTGCTCCTGGAGCCTGCCCAGAAATTCATCGATCCGGGCCATGACCGCGGCCTTCACCGCCTGGGCCTGGCCGCGCCACTCCTGCCACTGGGGGTATCCTTGCAGCAGACGCTCCCTGATCTCCAGGGCCCGGTGGGTGGCGGCTCTAACGGCCGGGTGGGACACTGGTACTCCTGTGGGGTTCCGGGAAAGAAATTTCTTAGAGCTTTTTTCTGCCTTATTTAGGGGTCTTGGCCTTCTCCAACAGCAGCGACCATTCCGGGTTATGGATCTTCTCCGGGGTTTCCAGGGCTATCTTCAAATATTCGTTGATCTGGTCCTCCACCCAGGGGTGCTTCTTGAAGTCCTCCAGTTCCTTTTTCACCACCTCTTTAAATTCCGAGGGCAACATTTCCTCCTCCCTGAGGCGGCCCTCCAGATAAGCGATCATGCCTTTAAGGGAAATGAACTGCCGGGTGAGGCCGTGTTGCCGCAAACAGGCCTGAACGTCGTCCCGGATGCGGCTAATCGTGACTTCATGGAGAAAACGGGTGGGGGACTCCCCGCTCATGATGGAAGAAAAGAAATGGCGCAGATAATAAAAACGCTTACCGGTGCTCCAAATATCATCCAGATTTTCCGGGTTTTGGGGGTCACCGCAATACGCGGCCAGGGCATCCCGGTAGGGCCGCTCTAGTCTGGAGAGGATCAAGGAATACAAAAAAAACAGATTGATGATGAACATGCCGAAGACCGCGGCTTGAGCCAGGGCCGGGCGAATGCCGCTGGCCCAACTGAGAAGGAAATAAGTAAAAATTAAGAGCAGGATTATCATGCGGATGACCCCGACCCGGGACACCGGCATACGGGCGTCTCTGCGGTGGACCAGAAAATACCAGAGAAAAAGACAGAGAATTACCAGCTGGACAT
Organism: Deltaproteobacteria bacterium; assembly: GCA_016208235.1. Taxonomy (GTDB): domain Bacteria; phylum Desulfobacterota; class Desulfobaccia; order Desulfobaccales; family 0-14-0-80-60-11; genus SURF-52. The sequence continues at coordinate 298 of JACQYN010000237.1, read as the reverse complement.
AGGCGATGGACAAAGTATTAAGCAGGAAGTTCCACATATTCTCACTCCTATGAGGGTTCTTCGCTCTCCAGAGTTTGGCCGTTGACCAGCCTTCTTCCACCGGCTGGCCCTCGGTGGCCCGCCGATTTGAGGAGGTTCTGCAGTTTGGCCCGACTAGGGTATCTCGTAAACCTTGATCTTGGCCCGTTGGCGCTCGTCGGCCAACCAGGACCTGAAGATGACGGAACGTTTGTGTTCCAGGAATTCGGTTTTCAGTTTATCCCCCTCTTTCTGGAATGCTTCCGGGTTGGGAGCCTTT
>JACQYN010000236.1 GCA_016208235.1 Deltaproteobacteria bacterium | reverse complement strand
TTGGGTGAGGGGGCCAGGGGCCATTGGCCCCTCCCCCAAACCCCCTCCCCCAACCCCTTATTGTTTTAGTGTCCATCAGCAGGCAAGGTTAAAAGCCCCGCCTGCTGATGGACACACACTAGGGAGTGGGGATGGGGAGTTTGAGGGGAGGGCGGAGTATCAGTAGCTTGTGGTCAATAATCAGTTGTTTTTCTCTGACCCCTGCCCACTGACCCCTGACCACTATCTGTCCGGCCCTCCCCCCACGTAACATCCGCATTTTACCTAACGAACCGGAGCCTGTCCAGGGAAAGGGGGGGTGGAGTTGACAAGGGCTTGCGTTTCCGATTTAATAAAAGGCATGTTGGGGCCGAAGAAGAAAGTATACATCAAGACCTTTGGCTGCCAGATGAACGTGGCCGACTCGGAGCAGATGGCCCTGCTCCTGGCGAACGACTACGTGCCCACGGACCGGGTGGAGGAAGCGGATCTTTACCTGATCAACACCTGCGCCATTCGCCGCAAGGCCGAAGAGAAGGTGCGCAGCCTGCTGGGCAGCCTCCAGGTCTTGAAGCAGCGCCATCCCCAAATGCTCCTGGGGGTGGGCGGCTGTGTGGCCCAACAGGAGGGAGAGCGGCTCCTGGCCGCGGCTCCCCACCTGGACCTGGTCTTCGGCACCCACGGCATTTACCGCCTGCCGGAGATGGTGCGCCAAGCAGCCCGGGGCCGGCGGGTGGTGGATATCGAGCTTACCCGGGGATTTCCGGCGCAGCCCCGGAGGCATTGGCGGCCGGGCGCGGTCAAGACCCTGGTGACCATCATGCAGGGTTGCGATAATTTCTGCACCTTCTGCGTGGTCCCTTATGTGCGGGGCCGGGAATACAGCCGGCTGTCCGGAGAGATTGTGGCGGAAGTGGCGGACTTTCTGGCGGCCGGGGGGAAAGAAGTCACCCTGCTGGGCCAGAACGTCAACTCTTATGGCCGGGGTTTGCCGGAAGGCGTCACTTTTCCGGAGTTGCTCCGGAGAATCGACGCGCTGGATGGGTTGGCCCGGCTGCGCTTTGCCACTTCCCATCCCCGGGACCTGTCCCCGGAGTTGACGGCCGCGTTTGGGAAGTTGCCCAGTCTGTGCGAGCACCTGCACCTGCCGGTGCAGTCTGGCTCTGACCGGATTCTTAATGCCATGAACCGGGGATATACCCGGAAGGAATATTTGCAGAAGGTGGCGGAGTTGCGCCGGGTTTGCCCGGGGATATGCCTCTCCACCGACATCATTGTGGGCTTCCCGGGGGAAACCGAAGCGGATTTTGAGCAAACCCTGGAATTAGTGGAAGAGGCCGGGTTTGACCAGGCCTTTTCCTTCAAGTATTCCCCCCGGCCCCAAACCCGGGCTGCAGCCCTGCCGGACCGGGTGCCCGGGGAGGTCCAGGCGGAGCGCTTAACCCGCTTGCAAAATTTATTAAATGAGCTTACCCTGAAAGCCCATCAGCGCCTTATTGGAAAGATAGCCGAGGTCTTGGTGGATGGAATCAGTAAACGCTCCCGGGAGGAACTCTGCGGGAGACTGAGAACCAATCAAGTGGTGAACTTTTCCGGTCCCCGGGATTTGCTGGGCCGACTGGTAATGGTAAAACTTACTGAAGCTCACCCCCATTCCTTGAAAGGCACGCGGGTGGAGGACCCCACTTTGTCATCGCCCCTGGCCGATGACCCGCAGTCCCCCCAAAGGAGAGTATCATGCTGAGGCAAATGACTGTCTCCGGATTGACCATCGACCCCTTCACCAACAGTCCCATCATGATTTTGAAGGATGTGGACTCGGACAAGGCGGTCCCCATCTGGATCGGGTTGCTGGAGGCCACGGCCATCGCCAGTGAACTGGAGAATATCAAATTCTCCCGCCCCATGACCCACGATCTTTTAAAGATCATCATGGAGACCATGGCCATCCAGGTGACCCGGGTGGAGGTCTGCGATCTCCGGGACAACACCTATTTTGCTCTCATCCACCTCAACCGGGAAGGCCAGGAGGTGACCATCGACGCCCGGCCCAGCGACGCCATTGCCCTGGCCCTGCGGGTCAAGGCCCCCATCTACGTGGCCGAAGTGGTGATCCAAAAGGCCCGCCGGGTGGACCTCTCCGCCAAGGAGGCCATCACCACCGAAGACGCCAAGAAATGGACGGAAATCCTGGAAGGCCTGGACCCCGACGATTTCGGCAAATATAAGATGTGAGAAAGACGGTTTTTGGTTTTTGGTTTTTAGTTTTTAGTTTTTCTGGATTGGAAAATACCTGTTTTTTTTGGAGGGTTCAAAGCACTTAGGTCTGCTTATTTGATAAAAATACGGATTCTTTCTGAAAGTTAAAGCGATGAAAACCTCATTGCGCCTGTCCATAACCTGCTCTTACCGAAGACTAAAAACTAAAAACTAAAAACTGCCTTCTAATGATTGACCTCCACACCCACACCCTCAACAGCGACGGCGAGCTCCTACCCGCCGAATTATGGCGCCGGGCCCAGGTCAAGGGCTACCGCTTCCTGGGCATCACCGACCACGTGGACGCCTCCAACTTCGAAGGGGTCTTTGCCCGTCTTAAAGCCGCGGCCCAGAGCCTCAATAACGACGACCCCCCGTACCTCATCCCCGGCCTGGAGTTCACCCATCTGCCCCCGGCTTTGATCGGCCCCTTAACCGCCAAGGCCCGGGCCCTGGGCGTTCCCCTGATCATAGTCCACGGGGAGACCCTGGTCGAACCCGTGGCCCCGGGGACCAACCGGGCGGCGCTGGAAGCGGACATCGACATCCTGGCCCACCCCGGCCTCCTCACCCTGGAAGAAGCCGCGCTGGCCCGAGAGAAGGACGTCTTTCTGGAAATTTCCGCGCGCAAAGGCCACTGCCTGGCCAACGGCCACGTGGCCCGCATGGCCCTGGAAGTGGGCGCTTCCCTCATCGTCAACACCGACAGCCACGCGCCCGGGGACCTGATTTCCCGGCAGCAGGCGGAACGCATCGCCCAAGGCGCGGGCCTCACCGCCGCCGAAATACAATCCCTCTTCACCAACGCCGAATCCCTGGCCCGCCGTCTCGCGGGGGTGTAGCGGCTAGAATGATTTGGGGGAACCCCACTTTTTTAGAAAAAGTGAGGTTCCCCCAAACCCCCTCCTGCAAAAATATACATTTTAGGACATTCGTGCTCACCGCACACCTTGCATGCTACCCCGCCTTTCTTTCACAGCTCAGTCAATAAAACCCCTATCTATTTGACAATCCGGCAGAATATTCTTAAGCTGGGATTATTCATAGGAATAGAAATGTTGATTTCGGGAAGCGCCGCCTCCTGGCTCAGACAATTCGGCTTCCGGGTCCTCGACTTCTTCCTCCCCCGGCTCTGTCTCTTTTGCGGCGGGGTGGTGGCGGAGGAGGCGAAGGCTGCGGTTTGTCCGGATTGTGAAGGAAAAATTGAGTGGGTGGAAAGCCCGGTCTGCCCCTGCTGCGGCCTGATGTTTCCCGTCCGGGAGGGGGAGGACCGGCTCTGCGGTTCTTGCCAGACGGAGCCGCCGCCTTTTGCCCGGGCCCGGGCCGCCGCGGTCTATGAGGGGCCGGTGGCCAAGGCCGTCACCCGCTTCAAGTTCGGCCGGCAGATGGCCTATCTGCCGGTGATGCAGCACTGGCTGCAAGTCCCCAGGTGTGCGGAACTGGCGGCGGACGCGGACCTCCTGGTCCCGGTGCCGCTGCACCCCCGGCGGGTGCAATCCCGGGGCTTCAACCAGGCCCTGCTCCTGGCCCGGGCCTTCCCGGAGGCTGAGGTAGGACGGGAGACCCTGGCCCGGGTGCGCTATACCGTGCCCCAAGTCGGCCTCAACCCCAAGGAGCGCCGGGACAACGTGCGCCGGGCCTTTGCCGTGCCCCGGCCCGAAGAGGTGCAAAACAAAAAAATCCTCCTGGTGGATGACCTCTACACCACCGGGGCCACGGTCCGGGAGTGCGCCCGGGTGCTGCGCCGGGCCGGGGCTAGGCGGGTGGAGGTCCTCACCGTGGCGAGGGTAAAGCATGAATGATTTTCACCACCAAGACACAAAGGCACAAAGGTTCACCAAGAAAAATAAAAATAGTTGTGCCGCTCTGCGGCAAAATTATTTAAATCATTTCTTTGTGGTTCTTTGTGTCTCTGTGTCTTTGTGGTAAAAAATTTTCAAGGATTGCCATGACCGACTGCAACACCAGCCATAAAGTAGTTTCTAAGGAAGCCGCGGCCCGCTGGGTAAAAAGGCTCCAGGCCCAGGGAGGAAAGGCGGTCTTCACCAACGGCTGTTTCGACCTGCTGCACCTGGGCCACGTGCGCTACCTGGAGGAGGCCCGCTCCCTGGGGGACGCCCTGATTGTGGGGGTGAACACCGACGCCTCGGTGCAGCGCCTTAACAAGGACCCGGATCGCCCCATTAACCCCGAAAGGGACCGGGCCGCGCTCCTGGCTGCGTTGGCCTGCGTGGACCGGGTGGTGCTGTTCGGGGAAGACACCCCTCTGGAGCTGATCACCGCGCTCCAGCCGGATATCCTGGTGAAGGGCGGCGACTACCGCCTGGAGGAGATCGTGGGCCGGGACGTGGTCTGGGCCCGGGGCGGCGAAGTTAAAGTCATACCCCTGGTCCCCGGCTACTCCACCACCGCGCTTTTGGCCCGCATCCGCAAATGCGGAGAAGGGCCAGAAATGTAGAGCAGGCGCCCTCGCCTGCTCGGGGACAGCCGGGGGCGGCTTTCCATATTCCCTGCCCCTCTCCCCATACCCCTAGGCGCCAACTTAATGAGTTTTTACAAATACAATTTTCTAGAATTGTTTGTTATTTTGTCATTCTGAACGGAGCGAAGCGGAGTGAAGAATCTCGTATTTTGAGATTCTTCGCCTCGCTCAAAATGACACTCTATTACAGAAAAGCTTCCATTTAAACCAATCTTCGCTTAGGTCCTTCCACTCTGGATTGATTGATTCAATAAGGGCAATTTTCTTGCCACGCAGCCAGCTTTTAATCTGTTTCTCCCGATCAATTGCTGCAAGAATATTATTGGTTTCTTCTCGACAGCCAAGTCCTCAATAATTTAAAGGAGACAATCTTCAAATGCCGGATTATTTAGTAAATCCATAAGGTTCTTGACTTCAAATACGAGATTCTTCACTCCGCTTCGCTCCGGTCAGAATGACCAACATTGTTTAAGTTAACGCTTATGCCCCATACCCCCCCTTTAAAAATCTTCCGATTCCTCCTCTGGATTTAAGGCCAGGATTATGGTATTTTTGGGGAAACCCGTACTCCGCTCCGAGGAGGGTGGTTCTTTGGCTTTGAAACGTCCTGCGCTGATAATCCCGGCGGTCCTGGCCGTGGCCATCCTCGCCTATTTCCTGGTCTTCCGGGGCCAGACGACCAATCCTGACACCCTACGTCTGTCCGGCCACATCGAGGCCACGGAGACGGACTTGGGTTTCAAAGTGCCGGGCAAGATCGCAGTCATCCATTTCCAGGAGGGTGATGAGATTAAAGCCGGCCAGACCGCGGCCGCGCTGGAGGATAAAGACCTGCGTGAGGATGTGGCCCAGGCGGAGGGCGCGCTGGGTGCGGCCCGGGCCAACCTGGCCAAGCTCCTGGCCGGCTCCCGGCCCCAGGAAAAGCGGGAGGCCGCCGCGGCTATGAACCAGGCCAAGGCGGACCTGGTGGATAAGGACCGGGAATTCCGCCGCATGCAAGCCCTCTTTGAGCGGCGCACGGTCTCCGCCCAGACCCGGGACCGGGCCGAGGCCGCTTTTTTGGTGGCTAAAGAGGCCCACCGCCGGACCCAGGAAAATTATAGTTTGGTGAAGGAAGGCCCCCGGAAAGAAGACATTGACGCGGCCCGGGCCGAAGTTCGCCGGGCCGAAGCCGCCCTGGAGCTGGCCCGCACCCGCCTGGGCTACGCCAGCATTGCCTGCCCCATCAACGGCGTCGTCCTGGTGCGCCCCACGGAGCCCGGAGAAGTGGTGGCCATAGGCTCCCCGGTCCTCACCCTGGGGGACCTGGACAACGCCTATTTTGAGGGCTACGTGCCCGAAACCGACCTGGCCAAGGTGCGTTACGGCCAGAAAGCGGAAATCACCACCGACAGTTACCCCGGCAAGAAATATCCGGGCCAGATTTATTTTGTCTCTTCCAAGGCCGAGTTCACCCCCAAGACCGTGGAGACCCACAAGGAACGGGTGACCCTGGTTTACCGCACCAAAATCCGGGTGGAAAACCAGGACCACTCCCTGAAGCCGGGCATGCCCGCCGATGCCGTTATCTTCCTCAAGGACCGACCCCGCTGAGCCGGCCATCCGGACCGAGGGCCTGACCAAGCGCTTCGGGACCTTGGTGGCGGTGGATAACCTGCACCTGGAAGTGGCCCCCGGGGAGGCTTTTGCGTTGGTGGGCCCGGACGGCGCGGGCAAGACCACCACCATCCGCCTGCTCTGCGGCATCATGGACCCAAACGAGGGCCGGGCGATGGTGCTGGGCTTTGACACCGTCCGGGAGTCGGAGCCCCTCAAAGAACAGATCGGCTACATGCCCCAGCGCTTCGGCCTCTATGACGACCTTACCGTGGCCGAAAATATTTCGTTTTACGCCGACATCTACCGGGTGCCTAAGGCAGAGCGCCGGACCCGGGTGCCGGAGCTTCTGGCCTTCTCCAACCTGGCCCCCTTCCAGGACCGCCTGGCCGGTAACCTCTCTGGGGGCATGCGCCAAAAGCTGGGCCTGGTCTGCGCCCTGATCCACACCCCCCGCCTCCTCATTCTGGATGAACCCACCTTCGGGGTGGACCCCGTGTCCCGGCGGGAGTTCTGGCAAATCCTCTATGAGCTGCTGCGCACCGGCATGACCATCTTCCTGTCCACCGCGTATATGGACGAGGCGGAACGAGCCCACCGGGTGGGGTTAATACACCGGGGCCGTCTGTTGGTGGCCGACACCCCGGGGGCCATCAAGGCCACCTTTGAAGGGGAGCTTCTGGAGGTGCGGGCTGATGAACTGCGGGCGGCCAGGAAGATCCTCACCGCCCTCCCGGAAGTGCGCCAGGTCCTGGCCGTGGGCGACCGGCTGATGGTCACCGTGCCCCGGCGGGCAGAGGCGCTCCCACCCTTGACCGCGGCCCTGGAGGCCGGGGGGGTGAGCGGCATTCGCATTTCCCCCGCGGAGCCGGCCCTGGAGGAACTTTTTGTCCAGATCGTGCGCCGGGAGGAGGGCTGATGACCCCGGAAAAGGCCATTATCGTCGAGAACCTCACCCGGGATTTCGGCAAGTTCCGGGCCGTGGACCGGGTGAGCTTTGAGGTGCTCAAAGGCGAAATTTTCGGCTTCCTGGGGCCCAACGGCGCGGGCAAATCCACCACCATCCGCATGCTCAACGGCCTGCTGCTGCCCACCAGCGGCAGCGGCTCCGTGGCCGGCTACGACATCGTCCGGGAATCCGAGGCCATCAAGCAGCACATCGGCTACATGTCCCAGCGTTTTTCATTGTACGAGGACCTGACCGCGGAGGAAAACCTCACCTTTTTCGGGGGCGTTTACGGCCTCCCGCCGGCCCGCCTCCGGGAGCGGGCGGAAGAGGCGCTGCGCCAAGTGGGTCTTTTGGAAAGGCGCCGGGAACTCACCCGCAACCTGGCCCTGGGTCTTAGGCAACGCCTGGCCTTGGCTTCGGCCATTTTGCATGAGCCGCCCATCCTCTTTCTGGACGAACCCACCAGCGGGGTGGACCCCATTTCCCGGCGCAACTTCTGGGATTTGATCTACTCTCTGGCGGATAAAGGGGTGACCGTGCTGGTCACCACCCATTATATGGACGAAGCCGAGTTTTGCGACCGGCTGGTGCTCATCTACCAGGGCCGCCTCATCGCCCAGGGCACCCCACGGGACCTGAAAGCCGCGGTGCCGGAGGAGATCATCGCGGTCTTCCCGGAGCGCCTGGGGGAGGCCCTGGAGTTGATCCGGAAATTGCCCCAAGTGTCGGAGGCCGCGGTCTTTGGCGACGGCCTGCACGTGGCCACCTCCAAAGCCGCGGAAGCGGAGGCGGCCATGAAGGAGGCCCTGGCCGCCCAAGGCATCGCCATCCGCGGCCTGGGCCGGGTGGAGCCCAGTCTGGAGGACGCGTTTATTTCGCTGATTGAGCGGGCGGGAAATAATTAGGCTTGTGATGGGTGAGGGCCCAGATTTTCAGGGGTCAGGGACCAGGGGCCAGGGGTCAGTAAAAAAATGGTTCATCCGAGCAACCCCTGACCCCTGATCCCTGGCCCCTGACCCCTAAAGTATGGATTGAAACCATGGACATAGTGCGTACCTGGGCAGTTTTTCGCAAAGAATTAATCCACATCCGCCGGGATCTTCCCAGCCTCATCCAGGTGATTCTGTTGCCGGTGATGCTGCTGCTCTTGAACGGCTACGCCCTGACCTTCGACCTCACGGACGTGCCCCTGGCCGTCTATGACCAGGAGCAGAGCCGGGTCAGCCAGGACTTCCTCCAGGGCTTCAGAGGCACCCGCTATTTTAAGATTCACAGTTCCGTTTTCAGTTATGACGAGATTGCCGATCTCATCAATTCCCGCCAGGTGAAAGTGGCCCTGGTGCTCCCCTTTGACTTTTCCCGGTCTCTCAAGACCGGGCAGACAGCCAGGGTCCAGGCCATCATCGACGGCACCGACGCCAACACCGCCAACCTGATCATCGGCTATCTCCAATCCGTCACCGCCGCCTATAGCCAGCAGGTAATCCTGAAGCGGCTGCATTTCAAGGGGTTCAGCCGCCTGGAACTTCCCATCAAGAGCGACCCTCGCATCTGGTTCAACGAAGACCTGGAGTCCCGCAACTTCATCGTGCCCGGCCTCATCGCCATCATCATGACCATGGTGGGCGCGCTCCTCACCGCGTTGTGCATCATCCGGGAAAAGGAGCGGGGCAGCATGGAGGGCCTGATGGGCACTCCCCTGAAAAAGTGGGAACTGATTTTGGGGAAACTGGGTCCTTATTTTCTGGTGGGTATGTTGGACATGTTCATCGCCATGGCCATGGGGGAGTTCCTCTTCCAGGTGCCCCTCCGAGGGAGTGCCTGGTTGTTCATGGTCCTGGCCGCGCTCTTCATGCTGGTGGTCCTGGGCCAGGGCCTCCTCATTTCGGTCATCGCCCGGAGCACGCTGGATGCCTACCAGATGGCCATGCTCACCACCTTTTTGCCGTCCTTTATCCTTTCCGGGGCCATGTTTGCCATCCATCAGATGCCCCAGGCCCTGCAGGTGGCTTCTTATTTGGTCCCCGCCACCTACCTGGTAACCATCAGCAAAGGCATCTACCTGAAGGGCATCGGCATGAAGATTCTCTGGCCTGACGCCTTGATGCTCTGCGGCTTTGCCGCGTTTTTCCTGCTCACCGCCGGCCGCAAACTGGTGAAAAAGATCCAGTGACTATGAGACTGAGACGCATTTATTATCTCCTGGTTAAAGAGTTCATTCAGGCGGTCAGAGACCCCCGGCTGCGTATCTTTCTCTTCCTGCCCCCCCTTATCCAGCTGATGATGTACGGCTATGCCATCAACTTCGACATCCAGCATATCCGCACCGCGGTCTTTGACGAGGCCCGCACTCCCCAGAGCCGGGCGCTGATCAACCTTTTCGCCTCCAATCCATACTTTGACCTGGATTACTTCGTGGACCACCATGGCCGGGTGCGGGACCTCATCGACCGGGGGAAGGTGACTTTTGCCCTGCGTCTCTCCTATGACTTCGCCAAGAAGCTTAAGATGGGGAAACCCGCGCCGGTGCAATTGATCATCGACGGCACGGACTCCAATGCCGCTCTCATTGTGGGCCGCTATGCCAGCACCATTCTCAATGATTATTCCCTGGAACTTCTGCAGGAGCGCCTGGGCCGCCAGGGGCTCACAGGGGGCCGGGGCACCCCGGTGATAGTGGAGGAGCAGACCTGGTTCAATGCCAACCGCATCAGCCGCTACTCCTTTGTTCCCGGGGTCATCGCCATGGTGGTCATGCTGGTGAGCATCATGCTCACCGCTTTGTCCGTAGTCCGGGAAAAGGAAATCGGCACCATGGAGCAGCTCCTGGTCACCCCCTTGAGGCCGGTGGAATTTATCCTGGGAAAGACTATCCCCTTTGTCCTCATCTCTCTAGGGGACGTGGTGCTGGTTACCTTGGTGGCCCTCTTCTGGTTCGGAGTGCCTTTCCGAGGGAGCCCCCCGGTGCTACTCCTGGGCACCCTGCTGTTCCTCATCAGCTCCGTGGGGGTGGGGCTGCTCATCTCCACGCTGTGCTCCACCCAGCAGCAGGCCATGATGGTGAGCACCTTCTTTTTCACCCCCGCGATTATGCTATCGGGCCTGGTCTTTCCCATCCCCAACATGCCCGTGGTAGTACAATACATCACCTTACTTAACCCCTTGAGGTATTTCATCATTGTCATCCAGGACATCTTTCTCAAAGGGGTGGGGCTGGCGGTCCTCTGGCCGCAGCTGCTAGCCATGGCCCTCCTGGGGACGGCGCTGCTCACCCTGAGCGTGCTGCGGTTTAGGAGGCGGCTGGCCTAAAAATTTTACGAGTAATACCTGTGGATTTAAGCAATAAAATCCATTATAAATTTTATGATAGTTTTGGAGGCATCCTGAATCGCTTTGGGCTAATCCTTCAGAAAACCCTCCTTTAAGGTAAAAATGATCCTCTTCACATCCTGGCTGCAACGCCTTTTTTCCTTTAATTTCAATTTCTGCCGTTTCCTTGGTCCTGCTCGCCGCGATGCTGTTCCTTTCCGCCTGTTCCGGTGACAAGGAGCCCCCCAAGCAGGAAGCGGTGCCGGTGGTGGTGGCCACCGTGGAACAGCGAGACGTGCCGGTGGAAATCAAGAATATCGGCGCGGTGGAGGCTTATGCCACGGTGGGCATCAAGTCCCGGGTGGGGGGGCAGCTGGTCCGGGTCAATTTTCAAGAAGGCCAGGATGTGGAGGCGAAGCAACTTCTGTTTGTAATCGACCCCCGCCCCTATGAAACGGCCTGGCAGCAGGCCCAGGCCAATCTGGCCAAAGACAGGGCCCTGTTCAACAAGGCTGCGGCCGATGCCCGGCGTTATGCCGAGTTGATCAGGAAGCAGTTTGTCAGCCAGCAGGAGTACGACCAGGCCAAAGCCACGGCCGATTCCCTGGCAGCCACGGTCAAGGCCGATGAAGTGGCAGTGCAAAACGCCAAGCTCAATCTCAGTTATTGTTATATCAACGCCCCCATCTCCGGGCGCACCGGCAATCTGCTGGCCAATATGGGCAATATGATCAAGGCCGACGCGGACAACCCCATGGTGGTCATCACCCAGGTTCAGCCCATCTATGTGAGCTTTGCGGTGCCTCAACAATACCTGCCGGACCTGAGGAAATACATGGATAGCGGGCAGGTCAAGGTAGAGGTCGCCATCGGCGGCGACATGGAACCCCCCACCGAGGGAGTGCTCACCTTTGTCAATAATACCGTGGACCAGGCTACCGGCACTATTCAGTGCAAGGCCACCTTTCCCAATCTTGAAAGGCGGCTGTGGCCCGGTCAGTTCGTCAACGTGGTGGTGAAACTCACCACCGAACCCAATGCCGTCTTGGCTCCCACCCAGGCGATTCAAACCGGGCAGGAAGGACAGATTGTCTGGGTGATCACCCCTGACCTCACTGCGGAGGTCCGCCCCGTGGAAATTAAGAGGGTTCTTAATTCCGAGACCATTATCAAGAAGGGGTTGCAGCCGGGGGAGCGGGTGGTGACTGACGGGCAGATCCGGCTGGTGCCGGGGGCCAAAGTGGAAATCAAGAGCGGCTCTTAACCGGCTGCTCCAGTCCCTATGCATTTCACCGAGCTTTTCATCCGCCGACCGGTCATGACCACCCTGGTCATGCTGTCCATCCTGATCTTCGGGGCCATGAGCTACCGGTATCTGCCGGTGAGCGATCTCCCCAACGTGGACTTCCCCACCATCCTGGTGACCGCCAATCTCCCTGGGGCCTCCCCGGAAACCATGGCCTCGTCGGTGGCCACCCCCCTGGAAAAACAGTTCTCCACCATCGCCGGCCTGGACAACATGTCCTCCACCAATGCCCTGGGGCTCAGCCAGATCACTCTCCAATTCAGCTTGAGCCGGAGTATCGACGCCGCCGGCCAGGACGTGCAGGCAGCCATTGCCAAGGCCGCGGCCCAGCTCCCCCAGGATATGCCCACTCCTCCCACCTATCAGAAGGTGAATCCCGCGGATCAACCCGTCCTTTACATGGCCCTGACCTCCGACACCCTGCCCCTGTCCACCGTGGATGAGTACGGCGAGACCCTTATGGCCCAGCGCCTCTCCATGGTGAGCGGGGTGGCCCAGGTGCAGGTCTGGGGATCGCAAAAGTATGCGGTGCGGGTGCAACTGGACCCCAAGGCTATAGCCAGCCGGGGGCTGGGCATCAATGAGGTGGGGGAAGCGGTCAAGAACGCCAATGTCAACATCCCCACCGGGACCCTGTACGGTAAGCATCAGGCCTTCACGGTGCAGGCCACCGGCCAGCTCACCACCGCCGCAGTCTACCGGCCGCTCATCGTCGCCTACCGGGGCGGCAAGCCCGTACGCCTGGAGGAGTTGGGCCGGGCCTTCGACAGCGTGGAAAACAACAAGATCGCCTCCTGGTACAAGAACAGCCGGGCCATCGTCCTGGCCATCCAGCGCCAGCCGGGCACCAACACCATCGAGGTGGTGGACTCCATCAAAAAACTCCTGCCCACCCTGCGCCGGCAGATCCCGGCCTCGGTGAACATCGTCACCCTATATGACCGCTCCGTCACCATCCGGGAGTCGGTGAACGACGTCCAGTTCACTCTGCTTCTGGCTCTGGGGCTGGTGGTGATGGTCATCTTCCTGTTTTTGCGCAACTTCTCTGCCACCGTCATCCCCAGCTTGGCCCTGCCCATGTCCATTGTGGGGACCTTCTCCGTCATGTATCTGCTGGGCTATAGCCTGGACAACCTCTCCTTGATGGCCCTGGTCCTGTCCGTGGGCTTCGTGGTGGACGACGCCATCGTTGTCCTGGAAAATATCGTGCGCCATATGGAGATGGGGGTGAAGCCTTTCCAGGCGGCCCTGACCGGCTCCCGGGAAATCGGCTTCACCATCCTCTCCATGACCCTGTCTCTGGCCGCGGTCTTTATTCCGGTGTTCTTCATGAGCGGCATCTTGGGCAGGCTGCTCCATGAGTTTGCGGTGACCATCGTCGCCGCCATCCTGGTGTCCGGCATCGTCTCCCTGACCCTCACCCCCATGCTTTGCAGCCGCTTCTTGCGGCCTCCCCGGGAAGAGGGCCATGGACGTCTCTATGCCCTGACGGAGCGCTTTTTCGAGGGGATGCTGTCGTTATACGCCCGCACCTTGCAGTGGGTGCTCCGGCGCCGCCGGGAGATGATGATCGTCTCGGGTTTGCTGCTGATCCTCACGATCATGTTGTTCGCCGCCATTCCCAAGGGATTCCTGCCCACTGAGGACCAGGGGAGCATCTTTGCCTTCACCGAAGCGGCCGAAGGCATCTCCTTCGAGGCCATCATGCGGCTGCAAAAGCAGGTGGCCGCGGTGGTGAGCAAAAACCCTTACGTGGATAACTTCTTCTCCTCCATCGGCGCAGGGGGACCCAATGTGGCCGGCAACACCGGCCGTATCTTCATCCGTCTCATTCCCCGCAACCAGAGGCCGCCGGCCCAGGCGGTTATCCAGCAACTCCGGTCCCAGTTCGCCCAGATTCCGGGAATCAAGGTCTATCCCCAGATTCTCCCCACCATCCGCATCGGCGGCATGCTGACCAAGGGCCTTTACCAATACACGCTCCAGAGCCCGGATATCGCCGAGCTTTACCGCTACGCGCCCATGCTGGAGGCCAGGATGCGGGCCTTGCCGGGAC
>JACQYN010000085.1 GCA_016208235.1 Deltaproteobacteria bacterium | reverse complement strand
GGCCCTTGACTGGGATTTTTGTATTGCCCTGGAGGCCGGTCCTGAGGTCCTGAAGCTGCCCTTCCCTGAACCCCGGGTCTTTCATCTGGCGGCCCTGGGCCGGGCGATGACCGATGACCGCCTGCTGGAGCTGGCCCTGGCCCGGTTGGCAGAAGGGGTCACCGCCGATCTGGGGTTCGAGTCCCCCACGGCCTTGGGCCTGACGGCAGAGAAGCAGGTAAAAGTGGACCTCGGCGGGTATTACCCCTTGAACCTTAACCCCGGGGCCCAGGACGCGCTTCCTGCCTTGCGTCTGGCCTTGCAATATCAGGGGCCGGGGCTCGCTTTTTCCCTCTGCGGACCGGTCTGGAACCCGGTGGCAGAATTTTCCCGATATTTTGCCTGGCTCTGGGACCGAGCGGCTCGTCCCGCGGCTGGGGAAAAGGATTTGCCGAGCCGGGAATTTTCTCTTATGGAATGGGTTTGGGCCACCCGCACCCTGCCGGCCAGGCTTCTGGGTCTGGCGGACCGGGGGCACCTGGGGCCGGGGGCCCGGGCCAACGTGGCCCTGTTCGACCTGCCCCCGGACACTCCCTCGAGCCAATGGGTTAAGGGTTTAAGCCGTTGCCACACCTTGCTCAAAGCCGGGGAAGTGGTGCTGGAGAATTTTGAACTGGTGCAGCCGGAGGCCCCCAAGGCGACCTATTACCGGCGGACCGGCGCCATTGATGGGCCGCTGCTTGCTGAAATTTGCCAGTATCGCAGTCTCCGGCCGGAGAATCTCTGGGTGCCGGATGAACTGGGAGGGGCCTGGGTGGGGCTGGATTAATGGCGGCGGTAGAGGAACTCCTGGAGTTTTTGCCCGGCACCGATTGCGGCCAATGCGGTTTGACCTGCCGCGAGTTTGCGGCCCATCTGAACACGCGGGAGCTGGCCCCTGAAGACTGTCCGGTTCTGCATGAGCCGGATTTTGCCGGTTATATCGAAGCCCTCCAGGAACTGCTGGGGCCGGTTGCCGCCGGGGCCCCGGCCATGAGCGTGGACGCGGAAAAATGTAACGGCTGCGGCATTTGCGTGACCATGTGCGAATATCACCTGGGCAACTGCGCCGAGGCCCGTCTGGGCCGGGGGCCCCGCCCTGGCGATACGGTGGTCTTTAAGGTGGTCAACGGCACGGTGGTGGTGCTCCACCAGGAGCTTTGCACCCGTCTGATCCAGGCCGCGGAAAAATGCAACAAATGCGCCGATCACTGCCCCACCCGCGCCATTATTTTAACATGAAGGCCGGGCTCCGCTTTGAAAAGATAGGCCTCACGCAAAGACGCGAAGGCGCAAAGTAAGACCCAAACATCTAGAAATGGAAGGCGAGTCCTTCACACCATAGTTGCTTTAAAACCAACAAGTTAATGTAGGCTGGGCACTGCCCACCAATTCCTCTTAAACAACGTTTGTCATTCTGAACGGAGCGAAGCGGAGTGAAGAATCTCGTATTTGAAGTTGATAACCTTCTGGATTTACTAAGAAACCAATGATATTCTTGCAGCAATTGATCGGGAGAAACAGATTAAAGGCTGGCTGCGTGACAAGAAAATTGTCCTTATTGAATCAATCAATCCTGAGTGGAAGGACCTAAGCGAAGACTGGTTTTAAATGGAAGTTATTTGTAATGTAATGTCATTCTGAGCGAAGCGAAGAATCTTAAATACGAGATTCTTCACTCCGCTTCGCTCCGTTCAGAATGACAAAATAACAGACGATTCAGTAGGATTATTAATCAGAGCATGAAAACAGTCCATTCCTTTAACCCCCTCCCCCTTGAGGGGGGAGGGTTGGGGTGGGGGTGAAATTGCTCGGGAAGGTGCTAACTTATCCCCCTCCCCCCAACCCCCTCCCACCAGGAGAGGGGGAGTTGTGCCCTAAATTTTGATAAGATATTCCCGGGACACGATACTAGCCGAGGAATTGCCGCCCCATGGATGAAAAACTTCGCCTGCAAGACCTGGATCTCCTGTTCAAAGAGGAAGTGGCCCGGGAGCCGGGCTGCCAGCACCTCCTGCGCTGCTTTTCCTGCGGGGCCTGCACTGCCGCCTGTCCGGTAAGCGAAATCGAGCCGGGCTTCAGCCCCAGCCTGATTATCCGGCAGATTCTTTACGGCCTTAGGCGACCGCTGCTTTCCTCTCCGGCCCTGTGGTACTGCGCCCGCTGCGCCCGGTGCTCCTTCCAATGCCCTCAGGACGTGCGCTTCCTGGATATTATTCAGGGCCTGCGCCAGATCGCCATCCGGGAAGGGCTGATCAGCGCCGCCCGGGCGGCATTGCTGGAAAAAGGGGAAGGATTGATCCAGGAACTGCGCGCCCGGCTGATAAACCGGATTCTGGCCGATCCTTCAGGAAATACCGATCCCCAGGAAATCCTGTCCCTCTTAATAAAGGAAATGGACAAGATTTAGGAAGAGAGCTATGGGAATTAGAATCGAATATCGACCAAACCGGCTGATGGGACATTCACCTTGCGCTCTCAAATTTTTTCCCATTTAATTTCATTTTGGGGACTTTTATGATGAATGAAATATCACATGATGTAGTTTATTTAGATCTCATTCGACACATAAAGCAATATTTAGATCAATATAAATGTAGTTTCTTTGATATGGTAACCGAAGAAACTGAACAAGCATTAAAGAAACATGAAGGAGGTGACGAGTTAGAATTAGAAGAAATAATCTTATTAGCAGAGCATATTGTTGATAATAAATATAAGAAAGCATTTAAAGATGCATTATCAAAGCATGAATCTATTGTATTGCCAGATATTATACGAGAGAATATAACTGATATAGAAGAGATATATAATGACGTTGGAATATATTTATTGTATGAGTCCTATTATGTCATGAGATTTTTAGATGAAGCTCCATCAATTATTAAGAGGGCAATATATCTTAGACAAATATTTATTGGCAGTGCCATATCTCAAAGAGTAAAGGAGTTTTGTAAAGAGGCATATAAAACATATATAAATGGCAATTTTATTGCCTCCGTGGTTTTGTTAAGGTCAATTGTAGAGACAGTATTGCTCGAAAGATTAGGGATAGAACGATCTGAACTTTGGAAGCTAAATGATCTCGCTAAGGAGAAGGGACTATATGATATTGGAACTTGTCGTAAAGTTGATATTATAAGAAAAAGTGTTGGAAACATCGTCCATAATATTTCAAAGGCAAAATTGTCGGAAGAAGAAAATAGGAAATTAATAATATTAACACAGGATGTTTTGAGTCACCTAATAACTTAAGAGGAAAAATTGGAGTAAAAAAATGATTGAACTTGAAGATCCCAAGACAAAAGAGTTGAAGAGGAGATGGGAGTTAGAGGGCGAAGATAATTTAACCTATGATGATTTTAAATATTTATTAACGCACGTAGCTCTGCCGTATGAACAAGAAACTATTAAAAATATATTAATAGTAAGAAATCATGAACAACAAGTTAAAGAAACAAAAAAGCTCGTTAAAGTTACCTGGTGTCTTACTATTGCAACATGGTTTGTAGCATTGGCGACAGTATTTGGGCCATTGTTAATAATAAAATTATGGGGACAATAGACAAAAGATAAAACCCGGAATGCGCAATTATTTATGGCGTTATGTCTAAAATGGACGTGGCCGCGCTTGGGCTGCCGGTGACGTTGGTGGAGGCGGGGCCCTCCATCGGCGGGGTCATGGCCCAGTTGGACAAAACCTTCCCCACCAACGACTGCGCCATGTGTATTTTGTCACCCCGGATGTTGGAGATTTCCCGTAACCCGCGGATCGAAATTCTCACCATGACCCGGCTGACGCAGCTTCGGGGCGAACCCGGGGATTTCCGGGTGATGCTCCACGCCCGGCCCCGCTATGTGAACGAGAGGTGCACCGGCTGCGGGGAATGCGCCCGGGTCTGCCCCGTCCAGATGCCGGACCCCCATAATCTGGGCCTCAACCGCACCAAGGCCATCCATGTGCCCTTTCCCCAGGCCATTCCCCAGGCCGCGGTCATCTCGCCCGAGGCCTGCCGCCTGTTTAAGGGCAAAAAATGTAAAGCCTGCGTCCAGGCCTGCCCGGCCGGGGCCATTGATTTCCGGCAGACGCCCCAAAACGGGATTTTAAAAGTGGGGGCCATCATTATGGCCACCGGCGCCCGCGCGGCGCAGGAACTGGATTTTCCCGGGTCCGGACTTCCTGACGTGGTCACCAGCTTCCAGTTCGAGCGTCTCCTGAGCGCGGGCGGGCCGCACCAGGGCCGGTTGCTCCGGCCCTCGGACTTAACCGAACCCGGGCGCATCGCGTTCATCCAATGCGCGGGCTCCCGGGACTTGACCCAAGGTGTGGCTTACTGCTCCTCTCTTTGCTGCCTCGCCAGCCTCAAGCAAGCCCTGGTGGCCCGGGAACTGAGCGGCGGGAGGACGGAAACCGTCATTTTTTATCTGGACCTCCGGGCCCAGGGCAAGGGCCACGAGGCTTATTTGCAACAGGCGGAGGAGCAGGGAATAGGATTGGTGCGCTCCCGGGTGACCGGGATCGAACCCCTGCCCCAGGGTGGGGTCCGGGTCCGCTATACGGACCCGGCGGGCCGCCCTGCCGCGGCCCCGTTTGATCTGGCGGTGTTGGCGGTGGGGCTGCGGCCTCCTGCCGATCTGGCCCATGGGTCCAGGGTCCTGGGAATTGCTCTCAATGCGCACGGCTTCATTCGCTCCGGCTCCGGGAACCCGGTATTAACAGCGCGGCCGGGGGTGTTAACCTGCGGCTCCGCGCAGGAGCCCATGGACATCACCCAATCCGTAACTGCCGCCGGGGCCGCGGCCCAGGCTGCCGCCCAGTTATTGGCCACCAGCCGCCGGGCCTTCGCCCCCAGGCGCAAACTGCCCGCAGCAGAACCGGACACCTCCCTGAGGATCGGGGTATTCTTGTGCCATTGCGGCACCAACATCGGCAGAACCATTGATTTGCCGAAACTGGGAACCGAGGTCCGGAAGCTCCCCGGGGTGGTGCATGTGGGAGACGACCTTTTCACCTGCGCCGTGGAATCCACCCAACGCCTGGCGGAGACCATCCGCACTTTGGGCCTGAACCGGGTGGTGGTGGCCGCGTGCACGCCCCGGACTCATGAGCCCATCTTCCGGGAGGTGGTGGCCGCCGCGGGCCTGAACCCCGGTTACTTCACCCTGGCCAACATCCGGGAACAGTGCGCCTGGGTCCACCAGGAGGACCCGGTCGCGGCCCAAAGCAAGGCTCTGCAACTGGTCACCATGGCGGTGCTTCGAGCCCGGGTTTTACATCCCCTGACTGCCAAAACCCTGCCGGTAGTTCCCCGGGCCCTGGTGCTGGGGGGAGGAGTGGCCGGCATGGGCGCCGCGGTTAGCCTGGCGGATCAGGGCTTTCACACTTATTTAATCGAGCGGGCCCACCGGTTGGGAGGAGTGGCCCGAAGCCTGCACTTTACCCTGGAGGGACTGGACCCCTCGCTATTCCTGCACGAACTGGAGGCCAGAGTCTATCGCCATCCGAACATCGAGGTCCTCACCTCCACCGAACTGGTGAGCTGTGAAGGTTACGTGGGCAGTTTCCGCAGTAAGGTCCGCAGAGGAGTCCGCCGTAAGGAGCGCCTTTTGGAGCACGGCGTCGTCCTGGTGGCCGTCGGCGGCCGGGAATTTCGCCCTGAGGGGCTCTATCTATACGGCCAAGACCCCCGCGTTCTCACCCAACTGGAACTGGAGGCCCTGATCAATAACCAGGCCTCCCGCCTGGAGGCAGCCCGCCGGCTGGTAATGCTGCAGTGCGTAGGTTCCCGGGAGCCTGAGCATCCCTATTGCAGCCGTCTTTGTTGCAGCGAAGCCATCAAAAACAGCCTTTTGCTCAAGAACCGTTACCCCTGGCTGGATATTACCATCCTGTACCGGGATATCCGGGCCTATGGGTTCCGGGAGGATTATTACCGGGAAGCTAAAGAAAAAGGGGTGAAGTTCCTCCCCTTCCAACCGGAAAGGCCGCCGCGGGTGACTGCGGCCAAGCGGCGGCCGCTATCCGTGCGGGTGTGGGACGGGCTCCTGCAAGAAGAAGTTGGTCTGGCCGCGGACCTGGTTATCCTGAGCGCGGGCATCGAGCCGCCCGCGGACAATGCGCGCCTGTCGAAGCAGTTGGGTATTCCCCTGACCCTGGAGGGCTTCTTTCTCGAAGCCCACCAGAAACTGCGCCCGGTGGAGACGGCCACGGACGGTATTTTGCTTTGCGGCCTGGCCCACTATCCCAAGAGTTTGGGGGAAACCTTGGCCCAGGCCCAGGCCGCGGCCGTCCGGGCGGCCGCCATCCTGTTCCAGACGGAGTTGGCGAGCGGAGAAATCACTGCCCAAATTGACCAAGGCAGGTGCCGCCGTTGTTTGACCTGCCTGGAAGTCTGTCCCTATGGCGCAGTGAGAGTAGATGCTGCCGGCCACCCCAGGGTGTTGGATGAGCTGTGCCGGGGTTGCGGGACCTGCGTGGCGGAGTGTCCGGCAGGGGCGATAACCTTGACCCGCTATACCGATGAGGAACTGGAGGCCCAGATTAGTGCGGCCTTGTATCAGTAATGGGGAATCCCCAAATACCTTAGCGACCCCGGGGGCTTGCCGGCAGGTCCCCGGATAGTATCCGCTAGGAGAAAAGACATGTTGAGGTCAAGTTTTTGCGGCTTATGTGACGATTGCCAACTGGGCAATCCCGCCTTTCTGGACACGGTCTCCCGGCTCCAGGAATACCTGAGCCGCTTCCGGACCAACTGGTGGCTTCATTGTTTCCCCGGCGAAGAAGGTTTTAGCTTCCAGGAACTGCGCAAGGCCCTGGAATGGTTCCAGACCCACTCGGAGTGTCCGGGTTGCAAGGAGGGTCGGGGCCATGAGGATTGCCCCATTCGCCGTTGCGCCATGGATCGGGGGCTGGACCAGTGTTACCAATGTCCGGATCTCAAGCCGTGCAACAAATTCGACTTTTTGCTGACCGAGTTTCCTGACCTTAAAGCCAGACTGCGCCGTCGGCAACTTAAGGATAAAGCTCGGGAATTTCACCGCCGCCTGGAAACCAAGGGAACGGAAAAATAATTTTCCTGGCCGCGGGAAGTCACCATTGGCGGGTATCCTTGCGGTTTGACGAGATAGGGTGCAAATGTTTCCCCAGGTGAAAAAACGGGAAAGAGCCAACTGCCTGGAATTGACTCTCCAGATGTATCTGGACCAGGTACAACTGCGCCTGGATAAGCAGGTCTGCATCAAATGCGACATCTGCTCTCTGGTCTGCCCCAGGCAGGCGGTGACCATCATTCCCGGCGAGACCGGCCTGGAAATCGATATCGACCCCCGGCGCTGCGTACTTTGTGAGGTCTGCGCCCATTTCTGCCCCGTGGGGGCGGTCACTCTGACCTATAACGGGCAGACCAAGGCGATCCTGACGGAACATCAGGGTCTGGCCCCCTTCCTGCCCAAAATCCAGATGGACAAGGGCAAGTGCCCGGAACCCTGCCCGCCGCTGCCCGAAGGGGAGGTCCACTGGTGCCGCCAGCGGTTGCAGTTGGTAGCTAATTCCTTGGAGGATTGTCCCAAGCATTGCCACAAATGCCTGGAGGCCTGTCCGCGCCAAGCCATTGTCCTGGACGAGACAGGCGCGCAGACTCTCCCCCAGCCCGATCTTTGCCTGCGGTGCACCCAGTGCCTGGGGGTCTGCCGCTATGAATCCATTGAGGTCAATCCCCAGTTTTCCGGAGAAGTAATTATTGACGACCGGAAGTGTCCGCCGGATTGCGACAAATGTATCGACCTCTGTCCCGTCAAGGCCATCGTCCGGGATGGAGATCGGGTCTTCCTGCGGGTGGAAAGGTGCAGTTACTGCGGCGTATGCCGCAACATCTGCGACGAGGGCGCCATCACCCTGATCAGAAGGGAAGTGATTGCCATGCCCGGAAAGTTTTCCCAGGCATGGGTAGAGGCTTTAACAAAGTTGGTGGGTAACGACTAATACGGTTTTTGGGTTTTTGTTTATCGATTATTGCCTTAGCTCCAATTTCAAGCGCAACCAAAGGGGCAGTGGAAAAGAAGCCTATGGACACTTAAGATAACGACCGCTGAACTTCCCCCTCCCTTGAGGGGAGGGGGTTAGGGGGAGGGTGGCGACTATGGGCCGCAAGGGTAAAAGACACCACCCCCTCCCTACCCTCCCCCCTCAAGGGGGAGGGAAAAAGAGGGGTCTCTATTGCCTTTGGGCATTTCCCGCAATCTTCGAAGTTAAGGGAATAATTATAAAAGAAATTTATTGTTGGTAGCGCTTGAAAGTAAAAAGGGATAAAAACCGCTAGCTGCTATCTCTCAAAAATGACTGAAGAACTCCGCCTCGGAATTTATATCTGCCATTGCGGCCTGAACATTGCGGCCGTCATCGACCCCGAAGCCCTGGTGGCCCAGGGGGAGAACCTGCCCGGGGTAGTGGTCTGCCGCCATCATCTTTATACCTGCTCGGAAGCCGGGCAGCTGGAAATCAAGAAGGATATCCAGGACTACAGGCTGAACCGGCTGCTGGTGGCGGCTTGCTCTCCCAAGCTCCATGAAGCCACTTTCCGCCGGCTGCTGGTGGAATCCGGCCTGAATCCCTATCTCCTGGAAATGGTCAACATCCGGGAGCAGTGCTCCTGGGTGCACACCCAGGAACCTCAAGCAGCCCAGGCCAAGGCCCTGGAATTGATCAAAATGGGTCTGGCCAAAGTGAGGTTCGCCCAGCCCCTGCCGGTGCGGCGGGTGCCGGTGACCCGGCAGGCCCTGGTGATCGGCGGCGGGCCGGCGGGTTTGCGAGCCGCCCTGGATATTGCCGACGCGGGTTTTCCGGTGGTCCTGGTGGAGCGCCGGCCCATCCTGGGCGGCATGGCCAACAAGCTGCATCGCACCTTTCCCCAAGGGGAAACCGCCCTGAGTCTGATTAATCCCTTGATGGCGGCGGTGACGCTCCATCCCGGCATCCGGGTCTTAACCGCCGGCGAGGTAACGGAGGTCACCGGCCATCTGGGGAATTTTCAAGTTACCGTGCGCCGGGCTCCGGAAATGGTGCAAGCTGACTGCGACCTGTGCGGCCAATGCGCTCAGGTCTGCCCGGTGGCGGTGCCCGCGGAGATGGAGGAGGGTTTGAGCCTGAGAAAGGCCATCTACCTGCCCTCCTCCCGAGCCTTTCCGGCCCGGTACGTGGTGGACCGGGAGCACTGCGACGGCTGCGGTAGGTGCATCCAGGCATGTCCCCAGCAGGCCATAGATTTAGCCGCGGAGGAAACCCAGGAGACTCTTACCGTGGGGGCTATGGTGGTAGCCACGGGCTTTCTCCCCTTCGAGCCCCGGGGCAGCCGCTACGAATCCTGGGCGGCCCTGGATAACGTCCTCACCTCGGTGGCCCTGGAGAGGCTACTGGATCCTTATGGAGCAACCGCCGGCAAGTTGCTTCTCTCCGGTGCCGAAATCGAACCCAAAGACCTGGCCTTTGTCCTTTGCGTGGGCTCCCGGGAGGAAGAGGGGAATCGCTATTGCTCCCGGGTCTGCTGCCCCACCGCCTTGAAGCAGGCCCTGGAACTCAAAGCCCGGTTCCCCGAAGTACGCGTCCGCATTTATTACCGGGATGTGCGCACTACCAAAAAGGACTGGGAAGAGCTTTATACCCGGGCTCGGGAAGCAGGCATTCTCTTTATCCGGGGAGAGGTGACCGGCATCAGCGAGGATGCGGACGGCAGGCTGGTCCTTAGCGCCCAAAACGAACTCTTCGGGGTCGCCAGCGAAGACCGCCTTGATCTGGTGGTGCTGGCCGTGGGCATGGCGCCGGGAAATGGCCAGCCTTTGAAGGAAGTATTGAAACTACCGACGGGCAATGACGGCTTTTTCCTGGAAGCCCACTCCAAGCTCCGGCCCCTGGAGACGGTACTGGACGGCGTCTATCTGGCCGGGGCCTGCCAGGGTCCGAAAGATCTGGCCGAGACTTTGGCCCAAGCCAGCGGCGCGGCCGCCAAGGTCCTGGGGATGTTTGCCCACGAGGCCATAACCCTGGACAGCATCATCTGCACCGTGGACCAGGAAAAATGCGGCGGCTGCGGCACCTGTCTCCAGGAATGCTGCTTTCAGGCGGTGCAAATGGTGGGCGAGGGAAAGGAGAAAAAAGCCCGGATCATTGAAGCGGCCTGCAAAGGCTGCGGGGCTTGCGCCGGCGCCTGCCCCAACGGGGCGGTCATTGCCCGGGGTTTCACCGATGAGATGATTTTCCACCAGATCGACGCCGCGCTGGCGGCAGAGCCGGAGAAGAAGATCCTGGTCTTCTGCTGTAACTGGTGCTCTTATGCCGGCGCGGACTTTGCCGGGGTCTCCAGGCTCCAGTACTCCCCGGCGATCCGCATCATCCGCATCATGTGCGCCGGCCGCATTCACCCCAAGTTCATTCTCCACGCCTTCAAACTGGGCGCCGGCCAGGTGCTGGTGTCCGGTTGCCACCCGCCGGGGGATTGCCATTACCTGTCCGGCAATCTCAAGGCCCAGGCCCGTATCGACAAGCTGAAACCAAGGCTGGCAAAAAAAGGCATTGACCCGGCCCGCCTTCGCCTGGAGTGGATCTCCGCCACCGAGGGCAGGGCTTTTCAAAGGGTGGTGCAGGAAATGGCCGGGCAATTGCGTGGGGCGGAAAAGGAGGAAGGGTGATGAAACTGCTGATTTGCAGTTGCCCGGAGGTTCGCTTCGATCTGCAAGAGGTGGCCCGGCAGCTTGCCGACGCGGGTTGGCAGGCTCACCTAACCCCTCCCATGTGCACGCCCCCGGGGCTCAGAGAAGCGTCCACCCTGGCGCAGAAACCGGGGGAATGGCTCCTGGCGGCCTGCAGCTCTGCGCACCATGCAGGGTTGTTTATGCATCTCTGGAAAGAACCGCAAGTCATCGATTTACTGGGATGCGCCGGGCCGGAGGAGGCTGTGGGAGCAATCCTGCTGGCCCTGGAAGCTCCTGAGCGGCCCCCAAAGGCAACTCTCCCTTTGCACCAGTCGGTGCTGGTCATCGGCGGAGGCGTCGGCGGCTGCCAGGCGGCCCTGGACCTGGCCAATGCCGGTTATAAGGTTTACCTGGCTGACTCCTCCCTGAGCATCGGCGGCACCATGGCCCAGCTGGACAAGACTTTCCCCACCCTGGATTGCTCCATCTGCATTTTGGGGCCCAAGTTGGTGGAAGTTTCCACCCACAGCAACATCGAGCTCTTGACTTATGCCCGGATCGAGAAGATTTCCGGCCAGGCCGGCAGCTTCAGCGTTGACCTGACCCTGAAACCCCGCTATGTGGACATGAGCAAGTGCGTCGGCTGCGGCAGTTGCGCCGAAGTCTGTCCGGTAATCGTCCCCAGCCGTTGGAACCTGGGGCTCAAGCCCCGGAAATGCATCCGCATCATTTTCGAACAATCCGTGCCTTTGCGGGCCACCATCGAGAAGGAGTATTGCATCGACTGCCGTTTGTGCGCCGAGGCTTGCGATCACCAGGCCATCGACCTGGAAGACGCGCCCCGTTTCCTTCAGTTGGAGGTGGGGGCAATAGTCCTGGCCACCGGCGCCCGGCCCTTTGACCCGTCCATTAAAAGCGAATACGGGTATGGCCGCATCCCGGCGGTGATCACCAACCTGGAGTATGAACGAATTATCTGCGCCACCGGGCCTACCCAGGGGGCTCTGATTACGTGCCGGGGCCGCGCCGTCAAGAGCCTGGCTTTCATCCAGTGCGTGGGGTCCCGGGACCGCCGATTTTTACCCTACTGTTCGGGGTATTGCTGCACCGCCTCCATCAAAGAGGCCATGATTGCCCTGGAGCATCACCCCGAGGCCGAGGTGTCTATCTTCTACAATGATATCCGCACCTCGGGCAAAGGCTTTGAAGAGCTTTACCGGCGGGCCCAAAAGGCGGGGATCCGCTTTATCAAAGGTTTGCCCGGGTTGATTCGGGAAGACGGGGCAGGCCGAGCGGTAGTCTGCTATGAAGATCTGATCAGCAGAGTGCGCCAGGAACTGACAGTGGATCTGGCCGTGTTGGCAGTGGGACTCAAGGCCCCCTCGGAAGCGTTGCCGTTCCAGGATTTTTCCCTGGAGAGGGACTTTTGCGGTTTTTACCAGTCCCGCCATCCCATTCTCCACCCTCTGGAATCTACCACCCCGGGTGTATTTCTGGCCGGGACCAGCCAGGGTCCTAAAGACATTTCCGAAACCGTCTGCCAGGCCAGCGGCGCGGCGGCCCGGGTGATGGCCATGTTCGCGGCTCTAAGACAGGCTCATTGACGGAGAATACCGATAAGCCATTAAGCGAGGAAGGACAGCCCCCGCGACTTCGAACCTTGGAAGCCCCGGTGGCCCTGGAAACCAATCTGGCCATGGCGCAGCCCATCATTCACCGCCGTTCCCCCCTGTTCATCTAATAAATAGGGTCTGTCCCTATTTTTTCTCCGGTTAACTTTTTCTCATCCCTGCTGTCTAAAATGTCAAAAGGCTCCTCTTCTGTGTTCTCGGCTGGTCGTCTTGGCGGCGGCAACTTGGCGGCAGCGTACTCAGGGGCTGAATTTGGAGCTTCCAGGAAATGGTTTAGCATGAAGGAAGCTTAGAGCATCAGGGGCGGGCCCGGAGGGGGGCCCTTCACTCCTCAGACCCATTCCGGTTTACCGGCCCGGCCAGTAGGTAGGTTGGGATATACGCAAGAAAAATCAGGCCTGAATTTTTCTGAACTTTCGCCAGGAGGATTATTCTGATGTGTAAACGGAGCGCATGCATCATCATGGCAGGATTGGCGCTGGGAAGCCTGTTGCTGGTTGGGTCACCGGCTGGAGCCCAGAGCGTTTACGCCCCCTACATTGACCAACGGGAAGCCTACCAACAGCAACGTATCCATCAGGGGATTGACTCCGGGGCCTTAACCCCAGGAGAAACCCGATACCTGAACAGGGAACAGGCGCGCATCGATCGGGCCGAGGACCGGATGCAGGCCGATGGCCACCTGTCTCTTCGGGAGCGGCAACGGCTCAACCAGAGGCAAGACCAGGCCAGCCGGGACATTTACCGCCTAAAACATAATAACCGGACCACCGCAGGCTGGAGTGGGCATACCAACTCCGGCTGGGGTGGCAATGCCTTTGATCCCAGATCCGAGCGCCGGGAAGCCTACCAAGAGCAACGGATCCAGCAGGGGATTGACTCCGGGGCCTTAACCCCAGGGGAAGCCCGCTACCTGAACAGGGAACAGGCGCGCATCGATCGGGCCGAGGAGCGGATGAAGGCCGATGGCTACCTGTCTTTTAGGGAGCGGCAACGGCTCAACCAGATGCAAAACCACGCCAGCCGGGACATTTACCGCCTGGAACATAATAACCGGACCACTGCGGGCTATAATGGAGACCAGGCAGGGTGGCATGGTAATAATCGCGGTTGGCAGCGGACCTGCGCCAGGCGGAATCACGCCCAATGGCACCACCACCGCAAGAAATTCCCAGAGCTGGCAGGGGAACTATGCTCGCCATGGGCAGCCGGGCACGTACCAGCAACCAAGCGCCCAAGCAGGGGCCCGACCGGGTCAACCCACTGCCTGGCAGGGCCGGCAGCAATATCAGCAAGCTCGCCAGCCGATGCCTCAAACCACTATGAGGCCGAACACCAATATGATGGCCCGGCAACCGAGCGGGTTCGGCGGCATGGTGAATCGCGCCAACTTCTCCGGTGGCGGAGCCGCTCTCCGGAGGCGGTAACCTCGCCGGTTAAAATGGTAGGGGAGAGCGGAGGGCCCAGGTTCCCCCGCTCTCTTCTGCCAAACCTTAATTAACTTTCCCAACCTTCCGCATTTCCCATTTGTCAAACTCAGCTCGATAAATTCAAAAGTCCCATCCGCGGATGGACATTGCCTGGCCTCATACCAAGTTGCAATCAAAAGGCACGGAATTGTAGGGGCGCACCCGCGTGTGCGCCCGCATTAGGGCGGACACATGGGTCCGCCCCTACAAGAAAATTGTCGTTTGATTGCGACTTGGTATCAGACTGGCCCCAGGAAGGCACAGTCACTTGCAAAGCAAACGAGGGGATTTCCAGCTAACTTGTCAAATCCGCCAATTATTTCCAAACTTTCAATAATTGCAGATATGATCCGCATAGCGAAAAGCGGACTTCACCAAGATTCCCTGTTGTGGGGCAAATAACCGGCGTGGACCCCCTGCTTGGCCCAGGCCATAAAGAAACTGGCGTTGTAGGTTGGACGGGGGCTGCAGGGTTGGGGGAGGGCAACAAGGGCTGCTTAGGAGAAAGCCCATTGTCCCCTACCATAAAGGTTACTTCTTTATCCTCTTTCTTGACTCGGGCGTGAGCAGGACCGGGTTCTGCTTGAAGGGGGTATACAGGGGGTCCCCGATGAGAATCTGCATCCAGGAGACATGGGGCAGGGTGCGGAAGTAAACCTCTAAAAGCGCCAATTTCCCGCTTAAAAGGAGGGGGAAAAATTGGTCGGGCAGGGGAAAGGAATTTAGGTAGGGCTCGGCAACCGGCCCTAGGGTGGCGGCCACCCCTTCCTCCAGCATCCGTTTGCACCAGACATTGCTGCCTGGCTTTTTCAAGGTGGTGGCTTCAGTGCTGGCCACGTGATAGGCCACTGCCCCTTTTTGCCATTTGCAGGAGGCTACATATTTCCCCAAGGAATACCAGCCCACATACAGGGCTGCGTCGGGGCAGGAACCCAGGGGGAAGAGTTGGGGGGTCTGGTCAATGATGACCTTTTGGGAGGAGTTTTTCATTAGGTCGTAGAGCTCCAGCAAATGCCGGTCGTACCAATCATAACTGCCGTATTCGCCCTTGCCTTTGAGTCCCCGGGCGTCGATATAAAGGTTGCCTTTGAGCCCCGTCTTTTCAGTCTCCAGAGCATCGTCGACCAGGCGCTTGGCGATCTCCGGGGAAGGACCATCCAGGCGGCACACCATCAGGGCTTGCTGCCTGATTTCCTTAATAAACGGTAGCCGGTCATAGGCGAAGTTAAAAGGATTGGGCAGCCACCCGGGCACCTGA
Organism: Deltaproteobacteria bacterium; assembly: GCA_016208235.1. Taxonomy (GTDB): domain Bacteria; phylum Desulfobacterota; class Desulfobaccia; order Desulfobaccales; family 0-14-0-80-60-11; genus SURF-52. The sequence continues at coordinate 1,655 of JACQYN010000085.1, read as the reverse complement.
TAAGCGTCCCTCAGAGCCACGGTCAGTTCACTGTCCACCGCCGCCAATTTTCTGGGTTTTTCATAAAGGGTTTGCGCTTTTGCCCAGAATTGCCATTCCCCGATGACGCCAGCAGAAAAGCGGACGGCAGCCGCGGTCTCGAGAGCCGTCTCCGGCAGAATGCCCGTGAACATTTGCTCATCGAGGCCCTGGCGCATAACCGCGTTCCAGCCCAGAAGTTCCTGGCTTTGGATCAACTCCCGTTCTTTAGCGCTCCCTTTGGCCATCCTTTCGGCCATGGCCCTGGCTTCCGGAGAAGTCCCGCGCAGTCTGATCAGGAGTGACAGGACTTTAACCTTGGTGGGCTTCTCTCCCTCCCGAGCCCCCTCTTTCCCCAGATACTGGATGGCCCAGTCAAGAGACCTTTCAGCCATCTTCAACACCTGGGAGGGGGGAATGGTGAGCCGCCGGGATGACTTGTCACTGGGTCCGGGGATTCCCAGTAATCGGTCCAGTTCCCGGACCATTTGCAGAACTAGTTCCTGATACTCCCTGGCCCGGGCTGACGCCAAGTCTTTGAAGGCCTTGTCTGACGCGGTCTCATCTGCTGCATTAACCAGCAGGGGGATCCCATATACCAGCAGGACGGCCGGGGTTACTCCCCGGGCCTTAAGCCGCCGCTTTCCCGCATAATATTCGGCTACGGTCTTGCTTTCCGGCATCTTGCGGTTGTAAACGATGATCAGGTCACCGGGGGATAGAGCATAGACGGCTGGAGTCCACCAACAGAAGAGAAATAATAACCATAAACCGGGGAAAACACCTCTTTTCAAAATTTGTGACTGGCACTGCTCATCAGGTATCTCGAATACCCGGTTCCCATAATCATCCATAGGGGTACACCATCGTCTCTCTTCCCAATATTGGGACCAGAGATAGATAACCTGAGATTAGGCGGCAGTATTGGACCGGTATGGCGTTTGACCTGTCCTCAGTAATTGTACCAAGTTTTAAGTTAGGATGGGAATCATGTCAAGCCAGAGACTTCGCCGGGGGGCCGCCGGGCGGACCCGCCTCCAACCATACCGGATAGCCCCGGTCATCCCGGAGGGTGATGGTCTTGCCGCCCACCGTGATGTCCTTGGCAATAACGGCCGGTTAGCTGGCCCAGGGAGACCTTGGAGCCGGTCGCGGCCAGCTCGTCGCCGGCCTTCAGGGAGACTTTCTGCTCCTGGAGAAACGAATCCGGAGCCAGGTAAACCGTGATCTTGCCCTGCTCCGTCTTCAGGACGGCACTGCGGATGACTCCCGCCCACCGGGATTGGGGGGGGAAGGTCCCCAGGCTCTCCACCCCGCCTTTCACCGTGGTGACGGTCTGAGGATTATAGGCGTGGATGAGTATGACCGTGGCCTTAGCGGCACTGCGCCCGCCCCGGGGACTCATACCAGGGCCCATACCGCCGGGTTGGGCGCCGCCACTGCCGCCCGCGGCGGGCTGGGCCAATACCGGGCCCACCAGGGCGATGCTGATGATGGTGATAATTAGGACCAATAATCTTCTCATTTAAATTAGTCTCCTTAAGGGCATTGTCGGCACCGGCGGTTGGGAATCACCCTCGCGTGGCCCCGTACCAGGGCAGCAGACTCGTGAGCCCAGGACTTGGGCGCCCGCGCTG
>JACQYN010000240.1 GCA_016208235.1 Deltaproteobacteria bacterium | reverse complement strand
GTTCCTGGAGAGGAAGGCGAACAGCTCCTTGCGCCAGGGGGACATCTCCGCTTTCCCGGAGCTCAGGAGCGTTTCCCGGTTCACGTAAAAGGTGGTGGAAAAGATGTCCATCTCCAATCCCTTCTCCGTGGCGATGTCCAGGATTTCCGGAACGTTGGGGGTTTCCATGAAGCCGTAGGCAGCTATCACGCGGTGGAAACCCTGGCCCAGATCAGTGATGGCCAGCCGCTCTCCCCGGTCGACATAGGGGGTGTTGGCGGAGACGATGGACATCAGGACGACTTTCTGGGGGAGGGACTCGGTGTGCTTCAGGAGATGCAGCAGGGTGATGGGGGTGCCCACGGGAGAGACGGAGAGGAACGCGCCGGTCCCGGGGGTGCGCACCAATTTGTATTTTTGGATGTCCTTTAAGATAATCTCCACCGGCAACCGGGCGTCCTCGGTGCGCTTGGCCAGCAAAGACCGGCCTTCCCGCCAGGTTACCATGATCACGGTCAGAATCACGGCTACGCTCACTGCGAACCAGCCGCCGTCCACGAACTTCAGGAGATTGGCGCCGAAATAGGAGAGATCAAAGAAGAGAAAGATAACCACGGGCAAAAGGGCCTTCCAGAGAGGCCAGCCCCAGTTATAGCGGGTGACGTAGTAGTAGATGAGGGTGGTGATGGCCATGGTGCCGGTTACCGCAATACCGTAGGCCGCGGCCAGACGGCTGGACTCCTTGAAGGCCAGCGCCAGCCCCAGGCAGCCGATCATCATCACCGTATTCACCCAGGGCATATAAATCTGGCCCTTGGTTTCACCGGAAGTGTGCACGATCTTGAGCCGGGGGCAATAGCCGATCTGGATGGCCTGCTGGGTGAGGGAGTACACCCCGGAGATCATGGCCTGGGAGGCGATGACCGTGGCCGTGGTGGCCAGGGCCACCATGGGATAAAGGAGACCCCGGGGCACCAGTTCGTAAAAGGGGTGGGCCGTCGCCTGGGGATTTTCCAGGAGCAGGGCGGTTTGGCCAAAATAATTGAGCAAAAGGGCGGGAAAGACCAGGGTGAGCCAGGACAGCCGGATGGGGCCGCGGCCAAAATGTCCCAGATCGGCATACAAGGCCTCGCCGCCGGTGATACAGAGCACCACCGCGCCCAGGACCACTATGCCGTGCAGGCGGTTGGCGGCAAAGAAGGACACGGCGTAGCGCGGGTCCAAAGCCGCCAGAATCTCGGGTCTCCTGAGTATTTGGGCCAGACCCAGGGCGGCGATGGAGGAGAACCAGAACAACATGACGGGGCCGAAGACCTTGCCGATGCGCTCGGTGCCCTGGCTCTGGAAGAGAAAAAGGCCAAACAGGACGCCGCAGGAAAGGGGCAGCACGAAGGGTTCTGCGGCGCTGGTGGCCACGTTGAGGCCCTCCACCGCAGAGAGCACGGAGATGACCGGGGTGATGATGCCGTCACCATAGAGCAGAGCGGCCCCGAAGATCCCCAAAAGGACGAGACGTTTCACTGTCTTTTCTGAAACCTGCTTGGCCCCTTTTCCCAGAAAGAGGGCGGCCAGGGCGTAGATGCCGCCTTCCCCTTCATTATCGGCCTTTAAGATAAAGATCACGTACTTGATCAGGACCACCATCGTCAGAGACCAGAAGATGAGGGACATGACTCCCAGAAGGTTGGCCGGGGTTAGGGCGATGGCGTGGGTACCGTGGAAACATTCCTTGACGGTATACAAGGGGCTCGTGCCGATGTCGCCATAGACCACGCCAAGGGCGCCCAATGCTAGGGCGAGGGTTCTGCGCAAATCTTTCTTTTCGGCGGGGTGAGTATTAGTGGTCATCGACGGAATTCTATCATTCCAGCGACTTCCGTCCAAATTATTTCCGGCGTGGTTTCAGTTAATTGGCAGGATAGAAACAGGCAGGCCGTGGGGGAGGGGGCAAGGGGGCAGGTTCCTTACCTTCCTCCCCCACTCTTTCTCGCTGAAACGTTGAAGGAGGCTTAACGACCTGCAGTATAGATAGCAGGAAAGGTGCTGGGGGAAAATCGGATAATTTCTGATTTTCGCGTCCAAAATTCTCTTACAAGGGAAAAATCTGCGCTCTCCGCGTCTCTGCGAAAAGAAAATGATTCACCGCAGAGACGCTGAGGGCGCAGAGATAAATATTTCCAATTACCTATGATGCCGGGGATTCTTCTAAATCCAGACTGGAGGTAAATCTTGGTAGAATCAGAACTCCACCAGCCGGTTCTGGATGGCGAAGCGGGACAACTCGGCGTTGTTCCGCAGGTTGAGTTTTTTTAGCAACCGGAAACGGTAGGTGTCCACGGTCTTGACACTGATATTATAGGCCTCGGCGATCTCCCGGGTGGTCTTGCCCAGGGCCAGTTGGCGGAGGACCTGAATCTCTCTGTTGGATAAGGCGTCCAGGGGCGAGCGGTCCTGGGTGCCGCTGGCCAAGCGGTGGGCCAGGGACTCGGCCGCGGAGTCGCTGAGATAGCGCCCCCCGGCGTACACCTTGCGGATGGCGTTCACCATCTGCTCCGGCGCGGAGCGCTTGGTGATATAGCCCTTAGCCCCGGCGCTGATGGCCCGAAAGACGTACTGCTCTTCTTCGTGCATGGTGAGGATGAGGATGGGCATCTTGGGATAGTAGTGGTGCAGTTGGCTGACGACTTCCAGGCCGTCCATGATGGGCATGGAGATGTCGATGACCGCCACGTCCGGCATGGTCTCATGGGCCTTTTGCACGGCCTCGTGGCCGTCCGCGGCTTCGGCGATGACTTCGATGTCGCCGGAGTCTTCAATGATGCGCCGCAGCCCGGCCCGGACGATGCTATGGTCATCCGCCAATAAAATCCTGATCATGGCCCGACTCACCTCCTAGCCTGGAGGGGCAGTTTGAAACAGACCCGGGTCCCTTTGTTAGGCTTGGAATGGATCTCCAAAGCCCCGCCGATGAGCGCGGCCCGCTCCCGCATGCCCGCCAGACCCAGGCACTCCGAGTCCTCGATTTTCCTGGTATCGAAGCCATGGCCGTTATCCACCACTTCCAGGGTCAACCAGCCCTTGGCCTCTTTTAAGGTGATGTGCGCCTGGGTGGCAAAGGAGTGCCGAGCCACGTTGGTCAAAGCTTCCTGGGCGATGCGATAGGCTGCGGTGGCCACGAAATCGTCCACCCGGCTGACGTTACAGGGTTTGAAAATACAGGCAATCCCGGTGCGTTTTCTAAATTCCGCGGCGTACCATTCCAGGGCGTCGATGAGTCCCAGATGATCCAAGACCCCCGGACGCAGACGGGTGGCCAGGCCCCGGACCTCGTCGATGGTGGTGTCGATGAGGTCGCGCATCTTTAAGGCCCGCTCCCCGGCTTTGGCGTCCTTGCTTTTCAGATATTCAGCCAGCCAGACTGCGTCCATGCGCAGGGCGGTGAGCACCTGTCCCAGCTCATCATGGAGTTCCCGGGCAATGGCCGTGCGCTCTTTCTCCTGGCTGGCCATGATGCTGCCGGACAGACGCCGCAGTTGATCCTGGGCTTTCTTCAGCTCGGTAATGTCCGTGGCGATGCCGCAGAGACCGTTGGCTACCTTTTGATCATCATAAACGGGAAATTTCACTAATAAATAGGTATGGACGCCGTCTTCCTGGGGAATGGATTCCTCCACCTGGCGGGGACGCCCTTCCAAGAGGACCTGGAGATCGCTGGCGCGAAATTGGTCGGCCACCTCTTTGGGGAAGATGTCGTAATCAGATTTTCCCTGAATTTCCTCATTTTTTATCCGGAACAATTCCTCGAAGCGGGAATTGACCAGCCGATAACAGCCGTTCTTATCTTTAATATAAACCACGGCCGGGGTGTACCTGAGGATGCCGGTGATCTCCCGGGTCCGCTGCTTGACCTGGCGTTCCAGGTCCTTGGAGTAGCGGCTCAGTTCTTCCTGGGCCCGTTTGAGTTCCATCTCCGCCCTTTTGCGCCCGGAAAGGTCCCGGGCCACGCAGACGCTGCCGATGGTGCGGCCCTTCTCATCCTTCAACAGGCTGATGGAGATATCCATGGGCACAATGGCCCCATCCTTTTTTTTCATGCCTATCTCATATTCCCGCACCACTCCTTCTTTGCGGAGTTTCGCCAACATCTTGGTTAATTCTTCGGGGTCGGCGTAAAGTTCGAACGCGGTCTTGCCCGCCAATTCATCGAAATGATAGCCGTATATGGCCTCGGCCCGCCGGTTCCACAGGAGGAAGCGGCCGTGCCGGTCCACGATGCCAATGGCGTCCACCGAGTTGTTGATGACGTTTTCTAAATATTCCTTGGTTCTTTTCAGCTCTTCTTCAGCGCGCTTGCGTTCCTCGATCTCCTGTTTCAAGAGCAGGTTGGCGGTAATCAATTCCGCGGTCCGCTCCTCAATGCGCTGCTCCAGCTCACCGTAAGCCTGTTGCACCGCCTCGTCGGCGCGCTTGCGCTCGCTTTTCAGGACCTCCAAATCCTGGATCAATTGGCGCACTTCTAATTGCTGATTCAAGGGCGGCTCTTTTTTTCTAGATAAATTTCCCATAGCTAACTTGCCCTCGTCCCCAATCGACAATACTAGACGCCGCTACTTAATTTATTGAATAAGCGTTCTCTGCGTTCTCTGCGCCTCTGGGGTGAAAAATTATTCACCATAGAGGCGCTGAGGGCGCAGAGATAAATATGCGGGGTTATCGCCAGACTGCTACCCAAAACCCGGTTACCCGGGAACGGCTCATTCCCTCATGGCGGCTTCCAGGTCCGGCTCGGGCGGGTGATAAGTATAGGCTTCCCCATGCCCGTCCTGAAAGGCCTCGATCTCTGATAACACCTGATTATCCTGGTTATGCATAAGCTGGATGGCCTTGTGGGGGCATTCCGCCACGCAGACGCCACAGCCGTGGCACTTGGCCGGATCGATGTAAGCGGCATGGGCCGCATAATTAATGATGGGGACGTTGAAGGGACAAGTCCGGACGCAGGTAAGGCAGACCGCGCATCTGGCCTTTTCCACCACCGCCACCGTGCCGCCCACCAAGATGTCATCCTGGGCCAGTATGGTGATGGCCCGGGCCGCCGCGCCTTGGGCCTGGGAAATGGTTTCGTCCGCAAACTTGGGGCCGTGGGCCTGACCGCACAAGAAAATGCCGTTGGCCAGGAAATCCAAGGGCCGCAGTTTCTGGTGGGCCTCCATGAAGAAACCGTCGGCGTCGAAGGGGAGTTTGAAGATGCGGGAGATCGCCAGGCTACCGGGGTGGGGCCTCGTCCCCGCGGAGAGTACCAGGTAGTCCGCGGGCAGAACCAGGGAAGCCTGGATATTGGGGTTAAAAACCTTTATTTCCAGGCCTTCTCCCGCGTCCAGCGCCTCGGGTTTGCTCTCGGGCTCATAGAGGATGAACTGCACCCCCAAGTCCCGGGCTTTTTTATAATAAAGCTCCTTTAGTCCGAAGGTGCGGATATCCCGATAGAGCACGGAGATTTGCGCCCGGGGCCGAAGTTCCTTGATTTTCAGGGCATTTTTCACCGCCCGGCCGCAGCAGATACGGCTGCAATAAGGGTGTTCCGGTTCCCGGCAACCCACGCATTGGACCATGACTACCCGGGGTTCTTCCGGTAGAAACTGAGCCTCCTCCACCAGCCGGTTCTCTATTTCCAGTTGGGTCAGGACCCGGGGATGTTGGCCGTAGAGATACTCCGTGGGGCGGTATTCCTGGCCGCCGGTGGCGATGACTGCCACCCCGTATTCGATCTCCCGGGGTCCCTGGGGACCTTCCAGGGTGCTGCGGAATTTGCCCATATGCCCTGAGAAGCCGGTAACCTGGGTTTGCTTCAGCACCTGGAGGCGAGGATGGTTCTCCACCCGCTGGATCAGGTCCGCCAGATAGGGCTGCAACTGGTGGCCTTCCAGGGTGTAATGCATTCTTCGGGTCATGCCCCCCAGCAACTCTTCCTTTTCCACCAGGCAGGCGTCGAAGCCGGACTCGGCGATGGTCAGGGCCGCGGTCATGCCTGCCAACCCGCCCCCTACGATCAGGGCGGTAGGCACCACCGGGATGGGGATTTCGTGCAAGGGTTTATTCAGGGTGGCCCGGGCCACTTTCATCCGCACCAGATCTTTGGCCTTTTGGGTGGCCTCCTGGGGACGCTGCTGGTGGACCCAGGAGTCCTGGTCCCGGATGTTGGCCATGGCGAAGAGATATTTGTTCAGGCCGGACTTGGCCAGATTATCCATGAAGAGAGGCTCATGGGTGCGGGGACTGCAAGCGGCCACCACTATTCGGTTGAGGCCCTCATTCTCTATCAACTCCCGCATCTTTTCCAGGGTGTTGTTGGAACAGGTGAAGAGGACCTGCTCGGCAAAGACCACGTGGGGGAGAGTGCGGGCGTATTCGGCTACGGCCTTCACATCCACCGTGCCGGCGATGTTGATGCCGCAATTGCAGATGAACACCCCGATGCGAGGCTCTTCCTTGGAGATATCCCGCTCCTGGGGATATTGGGCCTTGGTAATCAGGGTGCCCCGGGCCTCAGCCAGCAGCCTGGACGCGGCGGCCGCGGCCGCGGAGGCCTGGGCCACGGTCTCCGGGATATCCTTGGGGGCTTGATAAACGCCGCAGGAGAAGATGCCTTCCCGGTCGGTGGAGACCAGCTCAAAGGGCGGGTTGGCCACAAACCCCCAGGGGTTGGTGGCGATTCCGCAAACCTCCGCCAATTTCCCGGTGCTGGGGTGGGGGGTCAGACCCACGGACAGGACCACCAGGTCGAATTCTTCCGTCTGGATGCGGTTGTCCGCATCCACGTAAGTGAGTTCCAGGTTTTGGGTGCGGGGATCCTGGGTCACCCGGGAGATCATGGAGCGCACATAACGCACCCCCTGATCCGCCTTGGCCCGTTCGTAGTAGCGGTCGAAACCCTTGCCGTGGGCCCGGATGTCGATATAGAAAATGGTGGGCTCGATCCGCTTATCGTGTTCCCGGGCGATGATGGCCTGCTTGGTGGCGTACATGCAGCACACTGAGGAGCAGTAATCCCGGCAGATGGAAGGGTCCCGGGAGCCGACGCATTGAATCCAGGCGATTTTCCGGGGTTCGGCGCCGTCCCCGGGGCGTTTCACGTGCCCGGCATAAGGGCCGGTGGCGGAAAGGATGCGCTCGAACTCCAGGGAAGTGATGACATTGGGATAACGGCCGTAGCCGAATTCCGGCTTCTGCCGGGCGTCGAAGGTCTTAAAACCCGGCGCCAGAACCACCGCGCCCACTTCCAGTTGCGTAATCTCCGGTTGCTGGCTGTGGTCCACGGCCATGGCCTTGCAGGCGGAGACGCACTGCATACACTCGGAGCAAATACCGCAATTGAGACAGCGATCCGCCTCGGCATGGGCCTGCTCCACGCTGTAGCCCTGGGCGATCTCGTCAAAGACCTTGCAGGTGTGCTCCGGGGGCAGGGTGGGCATCACTTCCCGGGGCCGGCCCTCCTCGTCTTTGGGAATTTCCGCCCACCGCTGGTGAGCTTCTTTGCCTTGGGAGCGCCCCTCGGCCAGATCGAGGCCGCGAAGATAACGATCAATGGACTCTGCGGCTTCGATGCCGCCCCCAACGGCCTCAACCGCGATCCAGGGGCCGGTGTGCACGTCGCCGGCGGCAAAGACCCCGGCCCGGGAGGTCTGATAGGTCACTTCGTCCACTTCGATGGTGCCCCAGCGGGAGAGGTTGACGCCGCAATCCTTCAGGGGGCC
>JACQYN010000239.1 GCA_016208235.1 Deltaproteobacteria bacterium | reverse complement strand
GCCATGGTATAAGCGCCCTGTTCTTTCATGGCCAGCATGCCGTCCGCGCCGTCGGCGCCCATGCCGGTGAGGATGACGCCGATGGCGTTGGCTCCGGCGCTTTGGGCCGCGGAATTGAAAAGCACATCCACGCTGGGGCGTTGATGGTGAACCAGGGGGCCGTCCTTCACCTGCACATAGTACCGGGCGCCGCTGCGGCGCAGCAGCATATGATAGGCCCCGGGAGCGATGAGGGCCCGGCCGGTGAGCACCGAATCCCCGTCCTGGGCTTCCTTGACTTCCAAGGGACACATCCCGTTGAGGCGGGCGGCGAAGGCAGAGGTGAATTTCGGCGGCATATGCTGCACAATCACCAGGCCCGGGCTGTTCGGAGGCAGACGCAGCAGGACCTCTTTGATGGCCTCGGTGCCTCCGGTGGAGGCGCCGATGGCAATGATCTTTTGGGAAGTTTGGGTCAGGGGGGCGATGGTGTCGGTGGGCGGCTCCGAGTTTCCATCCGTATTGACGCTCTTGAGATACCTGATCTGGGCCGCGGCCCGAATCTTTTCCACCAGTTGGACCCCCAGATCACCTACGGTATAAGAGCTCCCCGGCTTGGCCAGGACCTCCACCGCGCCTAAATCCATGGCCTCCAGGGCCATCTGGCTGCCCTTGGGGGTCAGGGAAGAGACAATAATCACCGGCAGAGGGAAGTAATGCATCAATTTCTTCAAGAAAGTGAGGCCGTCCATGCGGGGCATTTCGATGTCCAAAGTCACCACGTCCGGGCGGGATTGGACGATCTTGTCCCTGGCGATATAGGGATCCGGAGCGACCCCCACCACTTCCAGGTCAGGCTCCTTAGAGATCAGATCGGTGAAGATCTTCCGCACAATGGCGGAGTCGTCCACCACCAGAACTTTGGTCTTACCCATGCGCTGCTAGCCCTTTTCCACGAACAATTCCATGAGTTCATCATCCACTTCAAAACGCAACCGGTTGGGTGGCGTTTTTTTCTTTTTTTCTTCCGCCGTCAGCCACTGGGCCTCGGGGGTCTGCAATTTAAAGGCTGTGGAGGCCTCCATCTTGCTGAGAAAAGCCCCGGCCATCATGTTGGTGGTCTCTTTGAGGATGTCCTCCATTTCCGGCTGGTAGATTTCCTCTTCTCCGGTCCCGAGAAAATTGGCGGCCATTTTCCGGGCCAAACTCTGGGGCACCAGCAAGCCGATGCGAATGGATTGGGGACCGGCTATGGCCACCCAGGAGCGGAGATACGGCCCCTTGGAGGGCACCACTTCCCCCTCTTCCAGGGTTTCGGGAAAGAGGTAGTACATGGTCTCCAGTACTTCAAAAGTCACAGCTTTCAGTTTCGCTAGCATCCGGTGTAATGGCCTCCCCTAAGATACCGGTCAGTTTCTTCCTGATGGTTTCCGGGCGAAAAGGCTTCTGGATATAATCCTGAACCCCAAGATTCAGGAAGGGGTTGATAACCTCCGGCCGGGATTCGGTGGTAATCAGCACTACGGGAATGTTGCGCCACATTTCGTGTTTCTTTAAGTTCTGCACCAGGGCCTCGCCGTCCATTCCCGGCATATGGATGTCGGAAAGGATGACATCCACCCACTCATGCTCCAGGATGCCCAGGGCCTCCTGACCGTTAGCCCCTTCAAAATATTCGCCGATGTCGAAGCCGGAAATCACCAGCACCTTGCGGATCAGGGCCCGCATGGTGGCTGAGTCATCCACGATTAGCACGTTGTACGCCATCTTGTTTTCCCATCAGACCGAAGAATATCTGGGCTTCATCCCAGGCGCTGCCAAATTGCAATAAGACTCTCTGCAAGCTCTTCTCCCGCAAATGGAAGTGCCGCAATACCTCGGGGTAGCCGGTATAGGCCAGGCCGTCCGTTCCCAGATCCTGGCCGAACATCAAGGTTAGGATGTCGGCCAGATAAACGAGCAATATCAGGTCATCGGTATAGGCCTCAGGTTTGTCCAGATGATGGTAGGTGATGGCCAGGCGCAGGCGGTCCGGAAAATCCCACATCCGGGCCATCTCCCCCCCCATTTCCGCATGGTCCACTCCTAGAATGATCTTCTCCGCGGCCTGGAAGGAGACGCCCTGTTGCTCCACCACTTCCATGATTTCATGGAATTTCTGCTCCACAAAGAGGCTCAAGACCACCTTGCCGATATCGTGCATCAATCCGGCGGTGAACCCGGTGGCCTGGTCAGGCAGGGAAAGCTCGCGGCCCAGCAGATCCACCATCAGCGCGCAGCTCACGGAATGGCGCCATAAGCCCTGGCGTTCAGTAAAATAGCCGGGGGTCGGCGCGGAGAAGAGACGGGTGGCCCCGCTGGCGATAATTATTTTCAGAAGCTCCTGGGTCCCCAGCAGAAGCAGGGCCTGGTGCAGCGAGTGAATCTCCCTCCTCAAACCGAAGTAGGCGGAGTTGCTGATGCGCAGGATGTTGGCGGTAATGGCCGGGTCGAATTTAACTACGTCCACTAACTCCTGGATGCTCACCTCTGGCTTGTTGAGCAGGAGCAATGCCCGTTGGGCCACCATAGGAAACGGCGGCAAATTCTTCAATGACCGTAGGACTTGCGGTACCAGACTCATGGCTTCCTGCTCCTATAAATCTTTAATGACTTGATTTTGGCCGATGATCTTCACCCATACCTTGCCGGTGGCGATCTCCAGGTACAAAGTCCTGGCTTTAGTTCCTCCCACGTCCTCATTGTCGATCAGGACGTTGTTCTTCAAAAAGATCTTCCGCAAGGCCGCGTAGTTGCGCCGGCCGATGTTGAAATGCTCCGGTCCCCCCAAGACCTGGCTGCCTCCGGCCACCTTTACCCTCATGCGGTGTTTCACCGCCCCCAGCTTATAGCATTCCCGGAACAGCAGGGGAATGCCCGTGTCTGCAAACATACACGGATTCTGCCGCCCCTTTTCCTCATCCAGAGAGGATTCCGGCAGCATATAGTGGAGAAGCCCCCCCACCTTGACCATAGGATCATAGACCGCCACCCCGATACAGGAGCCCAAGGCGTGGGTGACCACCAGCTGCTGCGGCTGGCTGCTGATCTTCATATCAGCTACGCCCACCACTATCTGCATCTTCCGGGCCTCTATTTCCGATAGATGGTCGGCTTGACGTACGCAAATTGATGGCTGATGTTGCACAAGCTCTCCGAATGCCCAATAAATAAAAAACCGCCCGGTTTCAGGCAATTGTAAAATTTTTTCACCAATTCTGTCTGGGTGGCTTTTTCAAAATAGATCATGACATTGCGGCAAAAGATGACGTCAAATTCTTGTTTAAAAGGGAAAGACTCCATCAGGTTGAAACGGAAAAATTCCACCAATTGCTTCACCTCGGGTTTCACCCTGACGTAGCCTTCCCATTGATTGACTCCCTTTTGAAAATACCGCCGGCGCCATTCCTGGGACAAAGGCTCCACCCGGGACATGGGGTAGATCCCCCGCTGGGCCTGATTCAATACTTGGGTATTGATATCCGAGGCATAAATCTTGACCCCGGACAGCTCCTTGTCTGAGATGGTGTTCATCAGCACCATGGCCATGGTGTAGGGCTCTTCACCGCTGGAGCAGCCGGCGCTCCAAAACCGCCACTGGGGCGCCCCCTTACACTTTTGGCGCAAAGCCGGCAGGAGCTCCTGGCCCATAAACTCGAAGTGTTTGGGCTCTCTCCAGAATGCCGTCATGTTGGTGGAGATGGCATCCAGAAGATTGATGAGCTCCAGCCCGGAGGAGTCCTGAAGCACCTGCCGGTAATATTCTTGGAAGCTGGCAAGCTTCCGACTTCTGAGGAACTTGGTCAACCGGGAGCGCACCAGCTCCTTTTTCTGGGGAGGCAGGTGAATGCCGGCGTGCTGGTAAACCAGCTGGCTTAACTGGGTGAATTCGGCGTCGGTCAGCTCCGGCATCATCATGGAGATGCCGGGGCTGTACGCCGGCTCTTCCCCATGGTGGTGCCGGGGCTTTTCCCTGGCAAAATCGCCCACTGCTTCCTCCCTGGAACTTAACTCCCCAGACTTTCCAGCCCGGCCATTTCTTCGCCGGTCAGCACTTTATCGATGTCCAGCAGGATCTTGATGGTCCCCTTGGCCTTGGCGATACCCAGGATGTACTGGGTCTTCAGCCTGGACCCAAAGGAGGGGGGAGGTTCAATGTCATCCCCGCTGATGTTCAAGACCTCGGAGACCGAATCCACCACCACTCCCATCTGCACCGCCCCGGCCGCGCCTTGCACTTCCACCACGATGATACAGGTGCGTTCCCCATATTCCGCGGCTTCGAGCCCAAACTTGAGCCTGAGGTCAATGACCGGAATCACCCGGCCCCGGAGGTTGATTACCCCCTTGACGTATTCCGGCGTCTGGGGCACCGCGGTGATGTCCATCATGCCGATGATTTCCCTCACCTTCAAAATCTCCAGGCCATAATCCTCCGCGGCCAGGGTAAAGGTGAGGTATTTCCCCTCCTTATCCTGAAGGGTGTTGGAATCTTGCTGGAGTTGTCTTGCCACCTGTGCCATTATCTTTGTCCTCCTGCTTTTTAAGCCCCTTATCCGAGTCAGATAGATTTATAAGATGGCCCACCCGCCAGGGGTGGGTCTTTTCTTTATATTAAAAGATTTATCGGCGGTGATGCTAGAATTCCTTAAAATGTTCCTCCCCCATGGGAATCACTTGCTCCGGGGAAAGTCCCCTGCCTTTGGGGAGAGGCAGAGCCCCGGCCGCCTTTTGCGGCTTTGGGGCCTTGGATTTCTCCGGCGCCGTCGTCCCTTTCAGGTAGGCCTGTTTCTGCGCGTAGGCTTTGGACCCATCTTTAAGCCCGTGCCTGACGCCATTCTGGCGGCCACCAACCAAATCTTCCAACTGGTTCATGGTTGCCTGCAGGTTACGGCTCTGGGCGGAAAGCTGCTTGCTGGTGGCCGCGGCTTCCTCGGCGCTGGCCGCGGTGCTCTGCACCACCTGGTCCATATGGGACACGGACTGGGAAATCTGATCCAGCCCGTGGGCCTGCTCCTGGCTGGCCGCGGCAATTTCGTCCACCAACTGGGCCACCTTCTGCGCTCCCCGGCTCAGTTCCTGGAACGCGGCTTCCGCCTGTTTCACCAGGCCCGCGCCTTCGGCAATACGGCTCACTGTGCCTTCGATGAGTTGAGAGGTCGTCTTCGCGGCCGTGGCGGCTCTTTGTGCCAGAGAGCGGACCTCTTCCGCCACCACTGCAAAGCCTTTCCCCGCCTCCCCGGCCCGGGCCGCCTCCACCGCCGCGTTCAGGGATAAGAGATTGGTTTGGAAGGAGATCTCATCGATGGTCTTGATGATCTTGGCGATCTCCGAGCCCGCCTGGGACACCGCGTCCATGGCTTTCTGGGTGGACGCCATGGTCTCGTTGGCCTTGGACACCACCTGGGTGGTCTCCCGCATCATCTGGTTGGCCTCCCGGGCATTATCCGCGTTTTGCCTGGTCATGGCCGTCAGCTCTTCCAGGGACGCGGAGGTCTCCTCCAGACTGGCGGCCTGCTCGGAGGACCCCTGGGCCAGGTTCTGAGAGGTGGAGGCCACTTCCGCAGACGCGCTGTGCACCTCCTCCGAGGCCTGCTGCATCTGTTGGGTCACATCTCCCAGCCGCCCCAGGTTGCGCATGGGGAAAAAGAGCATCCCTGCCAGAAGCAGGGCTACCGGAATGATCACCATCAGCAGACCGTTTCTTATGCTGGCAATCTGTTCATCTACATCATTTATATAAACCCCGGTGCCCACAATCCAGCCCCAGGGCGCGAAGGACTTGACAAAGGATGTCTTAGGAACAATGCGGTTCTTATCGTCTTTCCATTGCCACATGTAATCCACAAATCCTTCGCCCTTTTCTTTGCAGACCTTGACAAACTCCACGAACAGGTGCTTGCCTTTAGGGTCTTTGTAATCGTTGAGGTCCTTGCCGTTCAAATGCGTGGCGTAAGGATGCATCAACATCTTGGGACCGAAATCGTTGACCCAGAGATAGTCTTTATTCTCCGGGCCATAGCGCATGATCTTAATCCGGTCCAGACATCTTGCCTGGGCTTCCTCCTGGCCAAACTCCCCTTTTTGCTGCCGGGCATAAAATTGCTCCATCAGGCTGTGAACGGTTTGCACCATGGACTGGAGCTGGGTTTGCTTTTCCTTGAAGACCGCCTTTTTCATGGACGGCAATACCCAGAGGAAGATCAAGCACACGAACACCAGGAACATAAAAACAAACTGCCCCAAAATTTTATAGCGGATATGAATATGCATAACCCGGACCTCCGTTAAATTTAGATGAGATGGAAGGGGAAACCGCGGCTGCCATCTCAATATTTTCATTAAAATCCTTAAGCCGGTCTCTCCGGAGGAATTGCTTTCTCCGGGAAGACACTTCTCTGGGAGACGATTCTTAGGTTTTTACACGCTGTGTCCTCCGGAATCCGCAAATTTGGCTTCCATTAATCAAAACTTACCCTTTCTCGGGAGAGATAATCTCCTCCGGGGCCCCTCCGGGGTATTGCTGGTGAGCCAGGAGATTGTTCCTCTTGCCGTTGAAGCCGATGGCCTGGCGCACCGAGTCAAGTCTTTCCCCGAAGATATGTCTGCCGTTGCTTTTCCTTTTTAAGCCGTTGGCGCCTCCGGCCACCATGGCCGTGAGCTCATCCACAATGCCCTTCATCTGGTGGGATTGGGCGGTGAGTTCCTGGGAGGCGCTGGCGCTCTCTTCGGCGCTGGCCGCGTTTTGCTGCACTACCCGCTCCATGTCTCCCACGGCCCTGTTGATCAGCTCAATCTCCCGGGCTTGCTCCAGGCTGGCCTGGGTGATTTCCCCCACCAGGCTGTTGACCTTCTTGGCGGATTCGCCCATGTCATAGAACTTGGTCAGGGTCTCCTGGATCTGTTGGTTGCCGAGCTGAATGTGGTTGGCCGTCTCCCCGATCAGGTCATCCGTGGTCTTGGCTGCGTCAGCGGCTCTCATCGCCAGGTTCCGCACCTCATCGGCCACCACCGCGAAGCCGGCACCCGCCTCCCCGGCCCGGGCCGCCTCCACCGCTGCGTTCAAAGCCAGCAAATTGGTCTGGAACGCGATCTCATCAATACTTTTGATGATCTTCTTGATGCTGTCCCCGGACTGGGCAATGGTCTCCATGGAGCCCTTGGTGGCCCGGATGGACTTGTGCACGTCCTTGGTCTTTTCGTTGGTCAGGATCACCAGGCGGTTGCATTCTTCCGCGTTGTCCGTATTCTGTTTGACCGTAGTGGCGATCAACTCCATGGAGGACGCGGTCTCCTCCAGGGAAGCCGCCTGCTGCGAGGCCCCCTGAGCCAGGTTTTGGCTGGAGGAGGAGACCTGGCTGGAGGCCCCGGCCACCTGTTCCGCGGCCTCTTCCAAATGCTGCGTTACCCCTCTCAGGGCCTGGGTAATGCCCCGGGCCATGAGAAAGGCTACGATCATCCCTATGATCAGGGCCGCCAGGCAGATCATCATGACGTAGCGCCGGGTGGTAATGGCCGCGGTCACTAAGGCCTCTTCGCTTACGGTATGGCTCTTGACCACCTGCCGGGCCTTATTTAGCAAGGCTTGCAACCTTTCCAGGTTAGGCTGGCTTTTACTGTCATAAATGCTCTGCGGCTGTTCAGCCTTACTGGCTTCTAAGGCGGATTGGTGGAGGAGGCGGTGCGGCTCCTCAATCTCCTTTAAAATTTGGGATAGGTTGGGCATTAGTCTTTCCGCTTCTTTGCGGCCTACGCCATAAAGCCAGACCCCGAAAGCGCATTTATGATCATCCGTTTCCAGGTTCAGTTTGCCCTTCTTTCCGTCAACCAAATAAGTTGAGAGCTTGTTGGCCCACTTGAGATAGTCCACCTCTTTTTGGGCCAGCACCGTGTCCAGCCTGTTGCCTTTGATCACTCCTTCGGCGTCTGTTATCAACTGCCCTATGCCCAGGTAGCTCAAGATGACGATGCCGACCAATGCCAGCAAAGCCAAGCCCCAGCCTAAAAATATTTTTTTGCCAATGGTTACGTTTCTCCAGTTCATGTCCATCTCCTGGTAGTGTCCGGCCATCTTTGGCCCGTACACTCCTCATTCGGCGGCCACCTTTGCAACCACCGGCTAATGTCAATCAAATAGATTCGTCTGGTCATTATCCCTGGTTACCCCCAGTTCTTCCCTTGGCCTTCTCCTTCCTGTCAGTCCCCGCATTGAGGCCTGGAGATCATGCCCTTAAAGCCTCGCCGCGGCGTATTGGGTCTCATTATTTCTAGTCTCTCGACACTTACTCTTTATCAGTATCCACCGCTCAGGTCTGTCCCAGGGCGAAAAGACCGGCCAGGTCCAGAATCAGTCCTACCCGTCCGTCTCCCAGAATGGTGCCGCCGGCCAGTCCCTTAATATTCTGGAGGGTCTCCCCCAGGGATTTGATCACCACTTCCTGCTTGCCCAAAATGTCGTCCACCAGGAGTCCCTGTGCCTTGCCGTCATACTCCACCACCATCACCAGGCCCTTCGTGGGATGCGTTTCTCCGTTCTCGGTCCTGAAAAGACGATGCAGCCGCAGCAAAGGGATGAGCTGACTGCGAACCTTGATGATCTCTCCCTGGCCCTGGACCGTAAAATAATCCTCCGCCGCCGGCCGCAGGGTTTCCCGCACCGCCACTGCCGGCAGGATGTAGCGTTCCTTGCCCACTTTCACCACCAGTCCGTCAATAATGGCCAGGGTCAAAGGCATCCGGATGCTGAAGCGGCTGCCCTCTTTAGGCCGGGAGTGAATCTCTACTTTGCCCTGGAGTCTTTCAATGGTTTGGCGCACCACGTCCATACCCACCCCCCGGCCGGAGATATCGGTGATCTTTTCCGCGGTGCTGAATCCGGGCTCGAAGATAAGGTTATCGATCTGGGCAGGGGTGAGTTGGTCACCGGGTTGGAGCAGGCCCCGCTCCTGGGCTTTGGCCAGGATGCGATCCCGGTCCAGGCCGCGGCCATCTTCTTCAATGTCGATGACCACGTTCCCTCCCTTGTGATAGGCTCGCAACCACAGATGGCCTTCGGGGGGTTTCCCCTGAACTTCCCGTTCCTTGGGCGTCTCCAATCCGTGATCCACCGCGTTCCGCACCATATGCACCAGAGGATCGTAGATGGCCTCCACCATATTGCGGTCGATCTCGGTTTCTTCCCCTTCGATGTGCAACTCCACTTGCTTTTTGGATTTGCGGGCGAGATCCCGCACCAGGCGCACCATCTTCCGCAGGGTCTGGCCGATGGGGATCATGCGCATGGACATGGAGATCATCTGCAATTCCGTAGTGATCCTGGACATTTGCGCCAGGTCCCGTTCCAGCTTCTGGTCGGAGACCCCCAGGAGGTTCGGGTTTTGCCGCACCTGGCTCTGGGCGATCACCAGCTCTCCCATCAGGTTCACCAGGTTGTCCACCTTGGCCAAGTCGATCTTGATGGTGGGAGCCATCTGGGCGTCTGCCGGCGCTTTCCCTTCCGTTCCCGCCGGGGAGACCGCGGCCTCGCCGATCGCCTTTTCCTCCGTCAACTGGTCCACCAGGGCCCGGGCCACCTTTTTGGGGGTTATCTTTCCTTCCTTAACCAGGATTTCGCCCAGGGGCGGGGCCCCGGCCTCGGTCTTTTGCTTTTCCAGGGCCTGGTTAAGGTCAGAGCTGCTGATCTCCCCCTGGGATACCAGTATCTCTCCCAATTGGCGCTTGGGGACTTCTCCCGAAGGCCCTTGCTCCTGCAGTTCCTTGACCTGAGACTTTATATCCTCCAGGTCGAAGGTGCGGAGGGGCCGTTTTTCAGACAGGGCTTCCTGGAGGTCCTCCAACATCTCCTTGAGCCGGTCCACCCCCGTCAGGGTGAGATCAATTATCGCGGCATTGATCTCTATCCGCCCAGCCCGGGCTTCATCCAGAAGTGACTCCACTTCATGGCTTAACTCCTGGATCTGGGGAAGATTTAAAAATCCCGCCACTCCCTTGATGGTATGGAAGGGCCGGAAGACGGCATTGATGGCGGCCAGATCCGTGGGGGCCTGCTCCAGGTGGACCAGGCCGCTTTCGATTCCCTCCAGGTGTTCTCGGGCTTCGGTGATAAAACTGGCTGTCAGTTCCTGGTCTTCCCAGATAAAGCCCTCCAGGTCCGCGGCCGGCGCCGGCGCCGGCTCCGCCTCTGATTGGGGAGGCCTCTCCCCCGTTCCCCCCAATCCCAATTCTTGGGACAAACGGCAATAGGTCTTCCAGGCCTCGCCGTCCTTAGGGAACTTGTGCTCCCGGGCCCAGATCAGTAGCAGACTGACGCCTTGCCCCAGGAGTTCCTGCCCCTGGGCCGCGGCGGTAATTTCTTGGAGGATCAGCTTGTTGCCCACCTCTTCCAACTGCTGGAACAATAAAGTCACTTCCGGGGCGCATTCCGGGGCCAGCAGCTCTTTGAGGGTTTCGAGATGGTTGAGAAAAGACCCCAAGCCGGGGAGGTCCCCCTCCTCCAGCATTACCACCTTGAGGGCCAAACCCTCTAAGCCTTCGATGAGTTTCTGACTATCCGGGGCCTGGTCTGTCAAGTATCGCCTCCTGAACGTCTCTTCCTTGAGCCGCCCTTAGCCGGCCAGTTTCTTAAAGACTTGCTCGAGTTTTTCCTGGAGCACTTCCGCGGTGAACGGCTTCACCACGTAATTGTTCACTCCGGCCTTCACCGCGGCCACCACATTCTCTTTGAGACCCTCCGCAGTGACCATCAACACCGGGAGATTGGCGGTTTTGGGATCGGTGCGGATCTTCTGTAACAGTTCCAGACCGGACATGTTGGGCATATTCCAGTCCGTCACCACCAGTCCGATATTTTCGGAGCGTAAGATCTGCAAGGCCGCCTGCCCGTCTTCGGCCTCCACAATGTCGTCAAAGCCGATCTGTTTGAGAATGTTGCGGACTATTTTGCGCATGGTGGCAAAGTCATCGGCCACCAATACTTTCATGCGAAAATCGATGTTTTTGTCCATGTGATTCGCCTTAATCCCCTCTTTCGATGACTGACCTCAACTTGATCCGTCCGCAAAAATGGAGGGGTAAAGGATCTTAAGCTAATTATTTAATATTACGTGGTATTTTATATTGCCCCCAATATGGAGGTAAATGCGTGCCCATGGCAAACTCCACCGGAATTTTGCCTTTCTCATCACACTATTCGACTTTTCCTGAAATTTTCTTTAAAGAAAACTTAGGATTCTTATCCTTTTCTTTCCTTGCTTTTCCCCGGCATTTTCCGCAAAATCCGGGCTATGGAGACTACGCTCACCATTTCGCGGCTGTCGGCCTTAAGGGACCGCTTCGCCCCGGAACAGGACGCCCTGTTGGTGGCCGGCCCCGAAAACCGCCGTTACTTGAGCGGCTTTACCGCCCGGGAGGAAAATCTCACCGAAACCTGCGGCCTGCTCCTGATTACCAGGGAACGGGCTTTTCTTCTCACCGACTTCCGCTACCTGGAATGGGCCCGGCAGGAGGCCTCCAGCATGGAAGTGCTGATGTATTCCCAGTCTCTGGGAACGACCCTGGCCGGGCTCCTGAAAGACCTGCAGGTGCGCGTCCTGGGATTTGAGGGGACCTACCTTACTTATCGGCAATATCAACGTCTGGCAAAAGCAGTGGCGGAGGCCGGTCTCAGCGTGGACTGGCAGCCGGTGGAAGGAGTGGTGGAGACCTTGCGGGAGGGCAAGACCCCGGAGGAGGTGGCCGCCATCCGCCGGGCCTTGACCTTAACAGAGGAAACCCTCTTGGAAGTGGCCCAGACCCTGACTCCGGGCCAGACGGAAAGCCAGGTGGCCTGGGAGATCGAGCGCCGCCTCCGGGAGAAGGGGGCCGAAGGTCTGGCCTTCCCTCCCATCGTCGCCGCGGGCCCCAATAGCGCCCGCCCCCACCACCAACCCGGAGATTACCGGCTGCAGGAAGGGGAACCCATTATCATCGATATGGGGGCCAGGGTGGCGGGTTATTGCGCGGACCTGACCCGCACCCTTATCCTCGGGCCCCCGGATGAGCATTTCCGGAAGATCTACAGCCTGGTGCGCCAGGCCCAGGAGCAAGCGGAGCAAGGACTCCGGGCGGGCATGGACAGCCAGGCCGCAGACGCCCTGGCCCGGGAGGCGCTCGGGGCCGCGGGCTACGGCGAGGCCTTCGGCCACTCCCTGGGCCACGGGGTGGGCCTGGCGGTGCACGAAGCCCCCAGCCTCAGCCCCCATAAAGACCGGGCTACCACGTTGCGGGCCGGCAGCATCGTCACCGTGGAGCCGGGCATCTACCTCACCGGCTGGGGCGGCGTGCGCCTGGAAGACATGGTCCTCCTCCACGAGGACCGGGCCGAAGTGCTGACCAAGGTGGGGTTTTATGAGTGGTAGCGGG
>JACQYN010000238.1 GCA_016208235.1 Deltaproteobacteria bacterium | reverse complement strand
CTGCGCCGGGAGTTCCCCCTGATCCTCCTCACCCTGAAAAGTTTGGCCGCGGGCCGTTTCCACCTCACCCGGGAAGGGGTTAAAATACAAGGACAGATCCTCCCCACCGGCCTGGACCTCTCGGGGCAGGTGGAGGAGTTTATAAAGTGATGGTGCGGGGAGGGGCAGTAATAAAGATTTACCACAAAGACACAAAGTCACAAAGAATCACAAAGAAATATTTTTGCTTTGGCGCTTTGGCGCTAAAAGCAAAATCTTTACTTGGTGCATCTTTGCGTCTTTGTGTCTTTGTGGTTAACTTGAGGACCATGCCATCCCTTCAACACCATCCTCCAAGGAGACGCGATGCACCCTTTACAATTGGATACTGACTGCGAGGGCCCGCTGGCCCTGAATGACAATGCCTTTGAGTTGTGCCGGGAATTTATACAGCCCGACGGCGCCCGGTTTTTTCAGCAGGTGAGCCGGTATGACGATTATCTGGCGGATGTGGCGAAAAAGCCGGAGTACCAGGCCGGGGACACCTTAAAGCTGGTTCTTCCGTTTCTCAAGGCCCACGGGCTCACTAACGGGCAAATCAGCGATTATTCCAGGAAAAACATCAAGCTGGTGCCGGGGGTGGAAGCTGCTTATAAGTTCCTGCACGCCCAGGACTTCCCCATCTTTGAGATCAGCACCAGTTACCGGCAGTTTGCCGAAGCCGTGGGCAAAAAGTTGGGGTTCTCTCCTAAAAATATCTTCTGCACGGAATTGGACCTGGACCGCTACAGCCTCACCGCGGCGGAAATAGAGGAATTGCTCAAATTTCAGCAGGAAATCGCGACGGCTCCGGAAATCGTGCTGCCGCCGGAGGCCGCATCCCCGGAGGACCTACCCGCGCCGGTGCGGGAAGCCATCCAGGTTTGCGACCGGGTCTTCTGGGAGCGGGTGCCGCAGATGGACATCGGCGTGATCTACCGGGAAGTCCAACCTGTGGGCGGCCCGGACAAGGCCCGGGCCGTGGCCGAGAGCCTGGAGCGCACGGGCCTGACCCTGGCGGATGTCATCTACGTGGGGGACAGCATCACCGACGTCCAGGCCTTCGAAGCAGTGCGGGCCGGAGGGGGCCTGTCCATCTCCTTTAACGGCAACCGTTACGCGGTCAAAGCCGCAGAGGTGAGCATCATCGCCGACAACGCCTGGCCCGTCGCCCTCATAGCTTCGGTCTTTTTGCTCTGGGGCAAGGAAGGGGTGATGGAACTGGCCACCAAAGGCACTGCCGGGGCTTCCCGGTACCTGGTACTCCCGGAAGCGGTGATCGACATCCTGATGCGGGGGTTAAAGGGGCGGAACTTCAACCTCTATGCCACCTCCAACCGGGACCCGGAGAAAATCGCCCAGGAGAGCATGGCCATGCGGGCCCGGCTCCGGGGCGCGGCCGTAGCCTCCTTGGGGTGATGACTCGGATAGGTTCATTTGCGGGGGCCGGAGATCCGGCCGCCTGCCGTGGCTATTTAATGGTGATTGGGGAGGGTTTGGGCCCGAGGTTCAGAATCTCCTTCTGCAGGTCCAGGTTATCCTCCAGGGGGCCCCTCTCGGGTTTGGTTTCCTTGGGGCCGGGCGGCGGCGCCTGCGCCGTTGCGGTTTTAGCCTTATCGGCCCCTGGCGCGGGACCGGCTTCGGGTTTGGCTTTCTCGGGGGGCGGCGGCGGCTTCTGAGCCGGTAAGGCAGGAGCGGCAGGAGGCTTCAAAGCCGGTAAGGCAGGAGGGGCAGGAGGCGTCACCGGCGTGGCTAGCGGGGTTGGAGGCTCGATCTTTTTCCCGCCGTTACCAGGGGAAGGGGGGATGACCAGGGGTTTTTCCTTATCTTTCTCCAGGGACCGGACAAGGATGCTCACCCGCCGGTTCTTATAGTCGTTGGGATCCTGGTTATTAAAGAGGCGGCGGTCGGCGTAGCCCCGCACTTCCGCAACCTGGTCGGGTTTAAGACCCAGAGAGTCCATCAGCCGCCGGGCCGCGTTGGCCCGGTCAGAGGATAATTCCCAGTTGGTATAGTTCTGTTTGCCGTAGGGGCGGCTGTCCGTGTGGCCTTCGATGCTCAAATGATTGGGCAGGAGGCCGAGTTCCTTGGAAATTATTCCAAAAATCTTCTGGGCCTGGGGATTGACCGTCGAGCTCCCGACTTCAAAAAACCGGTTGTCCTCTTTCTCCATGAGTTCAATCCGGAGACCCTCATCCGTAATTTCCAGGCGGATCATATCCTTCAGGTTCTCCAGTTCCGGCATTTGGGCGATCATCTCCTGGATCTTTTTCTTGGTCTCCTCCAGGCGCTTGGCGTCATCGGTCACATTCGCGGGCGCGGGCGCGGGTCTCTGCAGTTCCTGGCTGTGCCCGGGAGTGGGCATCTCCCCGCCGATGTTGCTATTCTCCATAAGCCCCTGAGCATGGGGTAACAGCCCGGGGTCCTTGAAATATTGGGCGACATTTTGCCGGATGGACTGGCTCTGGGCCATAATCCATAACACGATGAACAGGGCCATCATGGCGGTGACGAAATCCGCGTAGGCCACCTTCCAGGCCCCACCGTGATGGCCGCCGTGGTGGCCTTTCTTTTTGATGATCCGTTGGACCTGGGCTTCGCCGTTTAAGTTGGACATGAGATTAAACTATCTGATCTTATTATGGTTCTGTTGGTATTGACACCGCCTGGAACCGCAGTCTTCTGATAATAGTTTGATTTTTTAACAGAAAACAGAAAACCGTATTAATTGCTCTTAACCTTGATGGCCCGGCAGGCATCTTCCACCACCCCGAAGCTGGGGCGGAGATCG
>JACQYN010000222.1 GCA_016208235.1 Deltaproteobacteria bacterium | reverse complement strand
TTGCCGCTTCATCCAAGTATCCTTGGCTTCCCCGCATCAGCAGCTTCAGGGCGGCGGAGGTGGAGACCAGGGAACTGCGGAGATCGTGGAACATAATGGCCAGTTTGTTTAAAACCCGCTCGTTGATGGCGGCCAACCGCACCTGGGAGTCGGATTGCGGGGGCCTGGCCGCCAGGCTCCCCAGGCAACTGGCCACCCGCCGCCACAGCTCCGCGGGTCTGCAGGGCATGAGGACATAGTCATCGATTTTGAGGCGGTAGGCGTCCAAAGGAAAGGCCACTTGGTTGTCGCCGCCCACGACCATGATCCGGGTTTCCGGATTCAACTTCCTGGCCCTTTTGATCACGTCCATGCCGCCTTGCGGGTCCAGCGTTAGTCTGGCTATCAGCAGATCATAATTTTTGACGGCCAGGGTTTTAATCGCGGCCTCGGGAGAAGATACCGCTGCCACCCCATAGCCTTTGGACTCCAAGGCCCAAGCTATGGTGCGGAATAGGGAAGAGCCGTCGGATAACAAGAGAACTTCGAAGGCAGCCATGATCAGTCTCCTCTTCAGCGCTACAGGTGGGTTACCATATTCAACCTGGTTACACGACTGCTGCAGCGTCGATACAAACCTTTTTTGGGGGGAAAATCAATCCGCCAAAAGACCTAATTGCTAGTAGGTAAAAGTACCTAGAAGAGATAATAATTATTATATCTAAATAATAATTTCAGTGGGACCTAATCTGGCCATCTTCTCGGGTTTAGAATAAGATAGTTGCGCTGAAGGTTTAATTATTGATTCCTTCCCTCTTCCCGGCGAGGGGATGGTTAGCTTTGCCTGTCCGCTTGCCGGGCCGGGGGAAATAATCGGGTTTCAATCATTATCCTGCCGCGCTTAACCCGCCAGGGGCGAAATGTAGGTTTCTCCGCCACGGATCTTTTCTAGGGCCGGATACAATTCCAGATCCACGTTCTGTTTGATAACAAACCCTTCAGCCCCGTTACTCAGAGCGTAATCCAGATATTCTTTGTGTTCGTACATCGATAGAAACACTATTTTGATATCGGCATAAATCGCCTTGATTTTCCTGATGGCTTCCAGGTCCCGGAGGCTGGGCATGGAAATATCGACGATCACCATATCAGGAACCTGATCTTTCATGACCTCTAAAAGCTGTACGCCGTTTCCGGCTTCTCCCACAACCTGTAAGCCGGCCATCCCTTCAATGATTCTCTTTACCCCCTGACGGACCATAGGGTGGCCGTCAGCCAGCACCACAGAGTACGGCCTTTCCATAGCTGCGTGTCTTGATCAAGCTTCATGGTCCAATGTAAAGACAATGGCGTACTTCCAAGAAACGAAGTTAATTCAGATACAATAGGCTGAGACTGCTCTCAAAAATTTTTCTCCCCCGGAAATATCCCAACTGCCGGCAGGATAATCTAGCCTTGGGCAGGGGGGGGAGGGCCAGCTCTATCCGGGTTGTTTTAACAGGCGGGGAAGCCGCACAAATGCCGGCATTTGTCCCCTTGGAAAGAATCGCTACGGCCCATACCTCTCTAAGCTCCGCGGCGCCCGCCTTTTTATGCCGCCATCCCATCATCAGGCTCCTCTGGTCTCGGACTCCCGGCGCTATCGGGGGCAACAATCCGAGCTTTTTTGTTTTTTTATTATTTCGTCTAGGGGAAGTAAATTGGCAGTAGTGCCTATTTAAGCATAGGCAAAACTACCTATTTAATAGGAAAAAGGTTCGAAGATTGGTGGGCGGGCAGGATTAAATGCCGTCCGCGGAGGTATATCCCTTTTGGATGGCGTACTTCACCAGATCTGCGGTCTTTTTGAAGTTCAATTTGCGCATGATATTAGCCCGGTGGTGCTGCACCGTCCGGGAACTGATATACAGAAGGCCGGCAATATCCGTGCTGGATTTGCCTTCGGCAATAAGTTTGATGATCTCTCTTTCCCGGGTGGTCAAAATTTCGGCAGGGAACTTTCTGTCTCCTTCCCGGGGCCGCTGGCGCTCCAGAAAGATTTCCGTCAGTTGGGGGGCCAAAAGGGGAGAGATATAGGAGCCCCCCTGGCGGATGGTTTTGATGGCGGCAAAGAGTTCCACGTCCGCGTCTTCTTTCAGCAGATAGCCTTCCGCTCCGGCCGAGAGGGCATGATACAAATACTCTCGGTCTTTGTGCATGGTGAGGATAATGATCTTTATCTCGGGATAGCTCATCTTGATTTCCCGGGCAGCCTCCAATCCCCGGAGATTGGGCATGGAGACGTCCACGATCACCATATCCGGGGGTGATTGTTTGATGATTTCCAATAATTGCAGGCCGTCGCTGGCTTCCCCCACGACCTCTAATTCTGCGTTTTCCTGGATGATCCTTTTGACTCCCCGGCGGAACATCTGGTGGTCATCAGCCAGGACAATGCAATATCGTTGTTGCAAGGCTTGCTCCTCCCTTGACAGGAAGAATGGCATAATTGTCTTCCGGACCTGTTTAGGGGCCGGGTTAATTTTCTTCCCGGCGCACCGGGATGGCGCAGGTTACCCGCGTTCCCCGGCCTTTCTGACTGTTGATCTGCAGAGTCCCCCCCAGCATTTTGGCCCGTTCGCTCAGGGCCGCCAGCCCCAGGCCCTTCTCCATGGAGGGACGGCTCAAGACCTGGCTCACCTCAAACCCCTGACCGTCATCCTCCACTTCAAAGAGGACCGCCTCATCAGATTGCTGGATGGCCAAACGCACTTTCTTGGCCTGGGCGTGTCTGGCGATATTGGTCAGGGATTCCTGGAAGATGCGGAAAATAATGATCTGGGCCTCCTTGGGAAACAGACGGTCCAGATCATCGAGATCAAAATCGTGATCGATCTCGTAGTATCTGCTGAATTCATTGACCAAATAGTTCAAGGCCGGCGGCAGGCCCAGGTCTTCCAGGATGGCGGGGGAAAGGGCCCGGGAGAGGCGCCGCACTTTATCGATGACTTCATCCAGATAGAGGGCCATCTGCCCCAACTCTTCTTTGACCCCCGGAGGCTCCAGCACGTGCCTGCCCGCGGCCCGCAGGTTCAGCTTCAAAACCGTGAGGCTTTGCCCCAACTCATCGTGGAGTTCCCGGGAGATCCGCTTGCGTTCATCCTCCTGGGCGGTGAGGATCTGGGAAGTCAGGATACGCATTTTCTGTTCCGATTCCCGCAGGTCTTCTTCCGCGCGCTTCCTTTCCGTGATGTCCTGCCCCACGGCCATAACGCCTAAAATTTGTCCATCTTTCCCCAGCAAGCGGTTGACGTTCCACAGGAACGGGCACTCACCGCCCCCGCGCAGCTTGAGAGGCGTTTCAAAACCCCGGGTCTCCTGCCCTGCCAGGACCTTTTGAAAGTCGGACTTCACTGCCTCTTCATAAGCTGACGGCACAAATAATTTTAAAAAATTCCGTCCCAGCACTTCATGCCGCCGCCAACCGGTTGCCCGTTCGGCTTCCGGGTTAAACTCCAAAATCCGGCCCGTCGGGGTGACCACCGCGATGACGCTGCCCGCGGTTTGGAAGAGGGTCCGGAAACGCTCTTCACTCTCCCGCAGCATTTCCTCGGCCTGATGGCGCTGCCGCCGCTCCCGGGCCTCCCGCAAGGCCCGCTGCACCGCGGCGCCCAGCCGCCCCAGGCGCTGTTTCAGCACATAATCCGTGGCCCCTTGCTTCAAGGAGTCAATGGCCACTTCCTCACCCATGGCTCCGGAGACAAAGATAAAAGGCACCTCCGGGCGCATTCCCTGGGCCAGTCCCAGGGCGCTGAGGCCGTCAAAGCTGGGTAGGTTATAGTCCGCCAGGATCAGATCCGGGGTACGCCTCTCAAGTTCCTGAAGGAAATCTTCCCGGGTGTCCACCCGCCGGATGGTGAAGTCTAACGGGGCCTTGCGGAGCTCGTATTGCACCAGTTCCGCGTCACTGGCCACGTCTTCCAGCATCAGGATATCTAATTTTTCTCCCACGTTCCTTTCACCATCATCACCATTGCCGCCGGTTCAGAGTTGTTTTGGCCCAAACCCCCATTTCTCGTTCCCAAGCTCCCGTTTGGGAACGCAAGTGGGAGCGAAGCTCCTGCTTCGCTTAAAAAGGAACCCAGTGAATTCGGTGAAAAAGCAGGAGTTTTTCTTCCATTTGGGTTCCCCAGCGGGGGCTCGGGAACCAGAAGAGGCGCACCATAGCTCTTTCAAAAGTGGTCCTTAAAGTCGCCCTCACGTCGGCACTTTATTCAGCAACAGCCAATAGAAGCCCATATCGGCCACGGACTGAGCGAACTTGTCAAAGTCCACCGGCTTGACGATGTAGCTGTTCACTCCCAGCCGGTAGCTCTCCACGATGTCCTGCTCTTCCTGGGAAGAAGTCATGACCACCACCGGGATCGACCTGGTGTGCGCATCGGCCTTGAGCCGGCGCAGAACCTCCAACCCGTCCACCTTGGGGAGTTTCAAATCCAGGAGGACCACCTTGGGCCGATGATTGATGTTCCGTTGCCCGGAAGCGTCGGTCCCCAACATGAAATCCAGGGCCTCCGCCCCATCCTGGAGCAACTGCACCTTGTTGGCCAAGCCATGTTTCTTCAAGGCCCTGAGGGCCAGCTCCGCATCGTGGGGATTGTCTTCGATGAGGACTATTTCAACGGGGTCAAGATTGTTCAATTTGCTTCTCCTTTTACCGCCAGGGTGAAATAAAATTCGGCCCCGCGGTCCACCTTGCCGGTGGCCCACACCCGGCCTCCATGCCGGTTGATAATTCGCTGCACAATGGCCAGACCCACACCCGTGCCCTCAAAATCCTCCCGGCGGTGCAGGCGCTGAAAGACCCCGAAGATCTTGCCCACATAGCGCATGTCAAAACCTAC
Organism: Deltaproteobacteria bacterium; assembly: GCA_016208235.1. Classification (GTDB taxonomy): domain Bacteria; phylum Desulfobacterota; class Desulfobaccia; order Desulfobaccales; family 0-14-0-80-60-11; genus SURF-52. Next base: position 11,602 of record JACQYN010000222.1, on the reverse strand, counting down.
ACCATTATCTTTAATAAAATATATGTTTTCTTTTCCCTCTGTCCACCCGCCCACCTCGACTATCGGCTTTTCCCGGGGTTGGGTGAATTTGACCGCGTTCCCCAGGAGGTTGGCCAACACTTGATTGATCAGGGTCCGGTCCCCAAAGGCCGGGGGCAGGGGGTTTAAAATCAGCTCCAACCGCCGCTCCGGCTCCTGGGCCTGCAGTTCCCCAAACACCGTGGTGACCAGGGCCTCCAGGTCTAATTCCTGGGATCTTATCTCCTGGCGCCCCAGACGGGAGAGGGCCAAAAGATCATCGATCAATTCCCCCATGATCCGGGTATTGCTGCGGATCACGTCGAGCAGCCGCAGGCCTTCTCTGTCCAATGCTTGCGCGTAATCGTCCATGAGCATGCGGGCAAAGCCTTCGATGGCCCTAAGCGGCGTACGTAGGTCGTGGGACACGGAATACGAGAAGGCCTCCAACTCCTTATTGGCGGCTTCCAGTTGCAGGGTGCGCTCACTCACCTCCCGGATGCGAACGCTCAGTTCCGCGTTCAGTTTCCGGATCTTTTCCTCCGCCCGTTTCCGCTGGGTGATATCCCGGTGAATCCCCACATACCCTAGAACTTTCCCGGTTGCGTCTTTGACCTGGGTGCCCAGGGTCTCGCCAATGAACACCGTGCCGTCTTTCCGGCGGTAAGGCACCTGGAAAACGCTGTGATCCACCGCCGCGCCCGTGTGATAACGTTTGCGTCCCTGCTCCTCATAGTCGGCCTTGCGGGCATAGAGGAATTTCGTGGTCTTCCCGTATAGCTCTTGGGGAGAATATCCGAAAATAGTGGTCATCGCCGGGTTGACCATCACCAACTGGCGCCGGCTGTCGGTAAACACCACCGCGTCGGTGATGGAATTGAAGATGGCCTCGAATTCCGCGGTGCGCCGGGCCAGCTCCAGCTCCGCCTGCTTGCGCTCCGTAATGTCATAGAAGGTAGCCACCGCGGCCATGATGTCGCCGTTGCGGTCCCGGATGGGAGCCGCGGAGCACCGCAGGATGCCCCGGCTGTCATCCCGCCGCTCGAAATTTATATCTTCGTCAATGATAATCTCCCCTTGGCGCAGGGCCAGGGCCAGGGGATAATCCTCCAGGCGGTAGGGCCGCCCATCCTGGTGGAAAAGATTGAAATCCACCAGTTCCTCAAGACCGATATCCTGGGGGACCGGCTGCCGGAAGATCTGCTCCACCTGTTCATTAGCCAAAACGAGTCTCCCGGCCGCGGACATGACGGCCAGGCCCGCGGGCATCTGCTGCAGCACGGCCTCCAAAAGCACCCTCTGCTCTTCCAGTTCCTGCATCAGCCTGCGGCGTTCCCTTTCCCCTTCCTTCAGGCCGGTAATATCCTGGAAAAGCCCCACCGCGCCGCTGCTTCGGCCTTGCTGATCCAAAATAGGCGCGGTATTCACCAGAAGGTCCCGGCGCCGGCCGTCCGGCCAGGCGAGGACCATCTCCACATTCCGGTGGATCTCCCCTTCCTTGGCCGAGCGGAGCAGCGGCTGATCGCCCGGGATACAGATAGTGCCGTCCGTGTGGCAGAGTTGGAATAAGGCGCAACTGGGCGCATCCTTAACGCAGCCATTCGAGTGCGAATAGAGCCGGTCCGCCGCGGGGTTGATCAGCAAGAGGCGCCCGTCTTCGTCCACCACCACGATGGCCTCCGGCGCGCTCTCAATGATGGCCTGGAGCCGGGCCCGCTCCGTCTCCAATTCCCGGATCAGCCTTTCCCGCTCCTCTTCGGCGCGCTTGTTGGCCAGGGCCATGGCCGCCAGCTCTCCGAACCCCGCGGCCAGGCGGGCGTCGTTCTCGGTGTAGCCCCAGGGCTTATTGCCCAGCCCCAGCAAGCCCACAGCCTTCCCCTTCACCACCAGGGGAGAAAACAGGACATTGTCCAGGCCCACGTGGCCCCCGGGGAGGAATTCGGCGTAGTCACTGTGGGCGAAGTCGTTGTCGTACAAGGTCTTGCAGGTGCGGTAGGCTTCCGCGCGCAGGCCCCTGATGGGCATGGGAAGCGAGGGATCCACCGTGCAGCGCATCCCGCCCGTGTCCAGAAAGAGAACTTCGTTCTCCTGCCCCTCCTGGGAGAGAAGCGCGACATACCCGGAAGAAGCCCCGATCAAATCCCTGCAGGAATCGTAGATGGCCCGGGAAATATCCTTGAATTCCCGGGCCTTCAGCACCGCCCGGGTGGCCTTAAGCAGCGCGGAGATTTCCGCCTGGCGCTGCCGGGAATCGGCCAGGGCCCGGCGCAGGGCCTCCTGCGCCCGCACCCGGTTGATGGCCGTGCCCAGGGTCAGGGCGATTCTTTCCAGCCGCTCCACCAGACTCAAGGGGAGCGTATTCTCCCGGTGGTCCGCCAGGTGGATGAGTCCCAGAATCTGCCCCCCAAAAACAATGGGAATCAGGGCCACGGATTCATACCCGAATTGGTGGCAGACATTGCGGGTTTCCCCCAGCAGTCCCGGGAGGGTGGTGTCCAAAAGGTGGGAAAACCTGTTGATATAACAGGAAGAACCAGGAGTATAGCAAGACAAATCGGAGTCTGTGGCCCCCTTGCAAACGTTAATGCAGAGGCATTGGTCTGAGTGGATGGACAGGGAGCTTTCACAGGCGATGAACTCTGGGGGGAAGCCTTCATAGGCCTCGTAAGGGATTCTTCCCTGCTCATCGAGGATGCGGATGGCCACCGCCTCGCAGCCGGCATGTTCTTTCACCGCGGCCGCGAAATCTTTGAGCAGGGGCGCCATTCGGGTATGGCGGTTGGCGATTTCCAGGAAATCCCGGGAGGCCTTGAGGGTTTCCTCGGCCTCCTTCCGGGCCGTGTTGTCATGGATGATGGAGTACAACAGTCTCCTGCCCCGGACCTGGAGGGGACTGCTGTAAACCTCCACGTCCCGGACATCGCCGCTGGCCAGGCGGTGTTTAAAGAAAAAGTGACTCTCTTCTCCGGCCGTTACCCGCCGCATCTCCTGGAAGACTCCCTCCTGGGAGGCAATGTTGAAGTCCGTGATCTGTTTGGCGGTCAGTTCTTTCTGGCTATAGTCATAGAAAGAACAGGCCGCGGGGTTGGCGTCCAGAATCTCCCCGGTTTCCGAATCAATGAGGAGCATGACCGCCTGGTTATTCTGGAAGAGACTGCGGTAGCGGGACTCGCTCTCCTTAAGAGCCTCCTCTGACCGTTTGCGCTCGGTGATGTCCTGGACCGTCCCAAACCCAGCCAGAAGCCGGCCTTGCAGGTCGAACTCCAGTTCGGCCTTTTCGCTCACCCACTTCACCGTGTTGCCCACAACAATGCGGTGCTCGAGGTCGTAGGGTTCGCCCCGGAGGGCCACCATCCACTTCCGGTCCACGTACGCCCGATCTTCCGGGTGCACTGCGGCCAGAAACGCCTCATAGGTCAGGGGCGTACCCTGGGAAATCCCGAAAATCCGGTAGGTTTCATCGGACCAGAGCAGTTCGTTTTGCCGCACGTCCAGCCGCCAACTGCCGGTATGGGCCACGGCCTGGGCTCGGTTCAGGTCCTCCCGGCTCTCCCGCAAGGCATCATGCGCTTCAGTCAGGTTTTGGTTGCTGGCCAGCAGTTCTTCGGCCTGCGTCTGGAGTTCCTCGTTCTGAACCTGGAGTTCCTCGTTAATGACCTGCAGTTCCTCCTCACTTGCCTGCAACTTTTCCAGGAGTTCCTGGCGCTCCATTTCCGCCCGCTTCTGCAAGGTTATGTCCCTGGCATAAATGCGGATTACCCTGAATTCTCGAGGGAAAGAAATGGTCTCGCCAAAATATGCGCCGTTTATTTCCACTTCCCGATAAAATACCGTTATCCCTGTTTCCGCCGCGGTTTTTATAATCTTATCCAGGTCCGGGGGCAGAAAGGCCTTTACCTGGTTCTCCAGGTCCAGTTTTTCCAAGGCGTTGAGCGCGGCCGCGTTGACAAAAGTGATTTTTCCGGAAGCGTCTGCTTCCAGGACGGGATTGGGGTTCAGCCTGGGGAAGGAGGCCAGGCGCTTCAGTTCCTGTTCCGTGCGCTTGCGGGCCGTGATGTCCCGCAACACGACCTGGACCGCGAGCTGACCCTGGTAGGCAATCCCCACGCCGGAGGCCTCCACGTCCACTACCTGGCCGTCCAGACGCAGGATCTTTATTTCCCGGACTTTGGTTCTCCCGCCTTCGGCGGTCAGTCTCCGGAGGCGACGCTTAACCATGTCCCGGTGCTCGGGATGGATCAGGTCCAGGGCCGGTTTTCCCACCAGTTCACGGTAGTGGTTCGCGCCGAAGAGTTGTGCGCCCGCAGGATTGATGAACACCAATTCCCCCTGGCTGTACACGGCAATGGCGTCCGGGGAGAGATCCACCAGTAGGCGGTAGCGCTCTTCGCTTTCCTTGAGCTTTTTCTCCGACCAGAGGCGTTCCGCGATCTCATTTTGCAACGCGGCATTGGACTGGGCCAATTCCTGGGTCCGGTCCTGCACCCGGGCTTCCAGCTCTTCGTAAGACCGGCGCAAGGCCGCGGCCATCTTGCTGATTTGGGCCTCCTTCTCCTTGAGGACGGTGACGTTCACCCCCATTTCCAGGATCAAGGGGGAGCCGTCGGTGTCCGGGAAGGGGAAGTCGTAGATCTGGTAGTCCCGGCCGTCCGGGCCGGTCCACTCCCATTCATGGGGCGCGTTGGTGTCCAGCACCTTGTAGGTTTCGCAATCCGGACAGGGGGAGGTGCGGCCGAAGAGAAACTCATAGCACTTCCGGCCCTCCGGCGCGCCGAAGCGCTTTTCGAACTCCCGGTTGGTGTAGGGCATGGAGTAATCCGGGGCGAGCAGCGCCACGTAAGCCGGGAGGGTGTCCAGAACTGCAAAGAGCTTCTTTCTTTCGGCTTGCAGGGCATCTTCCAGCCGTTGATGCCGGTCGCTCTCGCTCTTGAGTTCAGCGGTAATTTTGCCAATTTTTGCGGTTTGCTTTTTATCGCGCTGTTGCCATTTCTGCCGGACCTGCCTCTGCTTCTCCTGGTCCCGCCTTGATTCCCCCTCCAGCTTCCGCCGATAAAGAGCCATGTCGATGATGGTCTCCAGTTCCCGGGAATCGTAGGCCTTCCGGAGGTAATCGAAACTGAAGGTGATTTTCGCCTGCTGTAAGGTCTTCCGGTCTTCCTCCCCCACCAGATATACCAGGTTAGGTATGCGCTTCCTGAGATCTTGAGGCGCCTTCTTCTTACCGTCCCGGAGCAATCCCATATCCAGCAAGACCAGGTCCGGCCGGGTCTCCTCCGCCTTTATCAGGGCTTCTTCAGGGGAAGAAACCACCTCCGTCACTGCGTACCCCAAAGACTCCAGGTTTGCCGCCAGCCCGACGGCGAAACCCGGATCGCTGTCCGCCACTAATATCTGCGCCCTGGCCATGTTTGGCTTCCTCTGCGTGGCACTGAATACTGCCCAATTTATGTGAATATAGCAGCCGGAGCCCGGGCCGCGACGCGCTCGACCTCCGGCATTAACAGGGAAGGGCCGAGGGTCCCAGGCAGGACCCCGGCTATAAGTTAAACTCCGACTATTGTAGAAAATATCTTAGCAATAATGTTTCGCAAATGCACTAACTGAGTTTAAGCCAAACCCCGGCGGGCCGCGACCTCCCGGTTGCCCCTCCGGCCCGGGGATGGTATATTAATTCGCCAAATTCCCAAACCTTGAGAAAGGAAATGGTACGATCAGGAGAAGAAGCAGATTAAAACCGAAGCGGAAACCATCATCAAGGAGCAGGAGGCCCTGAAGAAGCACAACGCCGCGTTTGCCCTGACATTGATGCTGCTGCAGATTGCCATTATGATGTCCGCGGTGGCCGTGTTGATTAAAAGGAAGATGATGCGGGTCGCGGGCCTGGCCTTTAGCGCAGTGGGGCTGGTTTACATGGCCAACGGCTTTTTCTTGTGGTTTTGAGGCGGGATTGTAGGGGCGCACCCGTGTGTGCGCCCCTAACTGGGCGGACACATGGGTCCGCCCCTACTGGAAAACGGCAATGGATTAATGAAAGAAAGGCAGGCGGACGAGCATCAGAAAGCCGTTGAGGGAAAGCAAGGCTCCCAAGATTGCGGAGATAATCGCGAAACCGAACATTGACCGGGAGTGGGCCAAAATGGAGATGGAGGCCATGACAATGGCGATCTGCAGCAGGACCTCGGCGTAATCGAAATAGGGGTCTTTATTGCGGTTGACATCCCGTTCGTGCTCCAGCTTTTCGGCCTCTTTCTTGATGTCTTTCTTTTCCAGGCCGTAGCGTGCCGCTTCTTTGGCGGTCTCCTGGAGCAAAGCCTCATAGCGCGCCTTGACCTCCGGCTTGAGAGCCTCTTTTTCCAGGAGATCCATTTCCAGGCGCTGCTTCTGTTGGCGGTAGAGGTGCTCCCGGATCACCTTGGCCTGGTAGAAGGCCCACTGGTCCGAGGCCTGCTGCTGCGCCAGAATCATCTCCTTCATGGCATTGTTGCCCCCCAGGGAGGTGATGGCCAGAAAGACCGCGAAGATGGCGGTGGTCAGGGCCACCTTCTTGGTGAATGGCTTAATCTTCTGCTCCTCCAACTCTTCAACTTCCGGGAGTTCGATCTCCGCCATGGACCATGTCTCCTTTCATCTCACCCAAATCTTTATCCCTTCAGAGAGGGCGCCCGCCAGCCCCAGCTCGTTCCCCCACTCGTCATAAACCTTCCGGCCGGATTCGATCTGCTTTAAAAGCCCGGCTTTGATCAAGGCATGCTTGATGGTCATGCCCGGCAGGAGTTCCAGCGGCTCATTGTTCACGTATACCCGCATTTAAATACAGTTTTCGGTCTTCGGTTTTCGGTTTTCGGTTAAAAGACACGAGTTGGGAGGAGGTATGGCGTATGAGCAGATGGGGTTGGTAATAAGCAGTGAAAAAAGAATGGTCCGATAAGTCTTAATTTTTCTGCTCACTGCTTACTGCTCACCGCTCACCTGTCCCTGGCCCCTCCCCCCACTTACCTCACCTAATCCATCTCTTTAATGCGGCCGTCAACCTGGGGGGCCACCTTTTTCTGGTTGCGGATATAATCGATCACCACTTCCCGGAGCCAGCGGCCCGCGTCGTTGTACACCAGTTTTTCCCCTTTGAGCATGCCGCCGACGTTGGCAAAATCCGGGGAAGACTTCAGGGCCTCGCCAAAGACCTGATAGCCGTCGCCCCCTGCGGCCATGAAGTCATTGGTGGCCACCACGTATTCCTTCTGGGGATCAAGGGGATGGCCGCCGATCAGGACCTCTTTCACCCTGGAGCCGGCCGGGGCCTTGCGGCTGAAAGTAAAGGAAAGCCCGGAGACCTGGGGAAACCTGCCGGCGCCTTCCTCCACGCCGGAAACTCCGTGCTCCAGGGCCTCCCGGATCTGCTTCCCGGTGAGCCTGATGGCCACCAGGTAATTATCAAAAGGTAGGACCGCGTAAATATCTTTGATCGTGATGCTCCCTTGAGGGATGCTGGTCCGGATGCCGCCGCCGTTGATGATGGCCGCATCCGCGCCTGCGGCCTGGCGGAGGATATCAGCCAGAAAATCCCCCAAGTTGGTCTCCCGCATCCGCACGTGTTCGCCGTCCAGATCCAGGGCCGCCTCGCCGATCTTCTCTCCTAAAACCGCGTTAACTCTCATTCCGTACCTTTTCACCAGGCGGCGCACCGCTTTGTCTTCTTGCATTTGGCCCGCCTTGATCATCTCCAGACGCCCCTGGAAGCTCTTGAGCTTGCCGTCTTCCACTGTCAGGTCCAGGACCCCCAGGGCCTTGGCATGCTCCCAGGCCTGGACGATGATGGTCTGATTGATGACCGTGGGCTCCAGCAGCTTGGTATGGGAATGCCCGCCCACAATGACCCCGATCCCCGGCGCCCGGGCGGCCAAATCCCGGTCCGCCTGATAGCCGATATGGGAGAGGACGATGATCAGGTCTGCCTGTTTTTTCAGCGCGGGGAGATATTTTTCCACTACTTCCGCGGGCGGGAGGAATTTCAGGCCCGCGACATTTTTGGGGTGGGTGGCCTGGGGGGTATCCGGGGTGACCACGCCGATAATGGCCACCTTCATGCCCTGAATTTCTTTGATGACGTAAGGCTTAAGTCCGTCCTTGAAGCCCTCGACGTTGGCCCCCAACACCGGGAACCGGGCTTCAGCGATCCTTTTTTTGAGGACGTCCTGGCCGAAATCGAACTCGTGGTTGCCCACCACCATGGCGTCGAAGCGCATCAGGTTCATCAGGGCTATGCTGGATTTGCCCCGGAAGAGATTGGCCCAGCTATGGCCTTGGATCATGTCCCCAGCGGCCAGAAGCAGCGCGGGCTTTTCCTTCCGGAGCTTATTTACCTCTGCGGCCAGGTAAGAGACTCCCCCCAAGCTTTCCTGGGAGCCCACGGGCTTATAGGGCTCGGCAAATCCATGGAAATCATTGACATAAAGAATCCTCAAGCTGACTTCCCGGGCTTGGGCCGGGGCCAGGAAGAGGATGGTTAAAAACGTGATGAAAAGAAAAATAGAACGCAGCTTTTTCATTTGTTTTCCGGTCCCTGAACCAAAGGAGAAAAAAGGGTTCAGGCCCCTGCCTGAACCCCTTATTTGGGCGACCCCAGGTTTTATATCATTTTCACCAAGTGGCAAACTTTGTTCTTTTAACAGAAAACCGAAAACTGAAAACGGTATTATTGGTGCCGGAGGCCGGACTCGAACCGGCACAAGGTTGCCCTCGGGGGATTTTGAGTCCCCTGCGTCTACCAATTCCACCACTCCGGCACGCAGATGATTATTTTAGCCTTCCGGAGGCAAACTTGGCAAGTCCTTTTCCGCAGGCTCCCCCTTTCCATCTGCGCCGGCCCGGATAAAATCAAAGAGGGCGGACCCGGGAGTCCGCCCTGACCGCGCTGCAAAGTGAAGAATTTCTATCTATACGCGGGTGGGGAGGGGGNNNGGGGGGGGGGGGGGGGGGGGAGCGGCCGCGGGAAATCCCCCGGGGGTGGCGTTTCTGGCGGGTTTGGTTCCCACTCCGCCAACGGCGGGGGGACCCGCGCTCCGGGGCCCTCTGGCCATCTGCTGGCGCAAGGATATTAGAAACATCAGGTAGCGGGCCTGTTGTACCGGTCTGAGGATCGCCATCTCTTCCTCGTCCTGGCGTTGCTTCAGACCCTGCATCTCCTGTTCCTTCTTATTAATGTTGGTAAGGATATTCTTTACTTCTTGGTTCGAAGGGGTTGGCTGGCTTATTGCCTGTTCCAGCCGCTGAAATTCGCTCTTTGCTTCCTTGATTAACTGCTGTCGCAAAGGGCGATAACGCTGCCTAATCTGGAGGAGTTGGACCACCGTCTGCTGATTCACTCCCAGAGCCTTTTCCAACTGGGCTTGCTGTCCAAATATAGTTGATTCCTTTTCTTGATAAGCCTCTGAAGAACCTTTATCGCTTGCAGTTTTCCGAGAAACCTGAATCTCCCGGGTGGCCGACGGGGGGGCCAGGGGCGCCGCTTTCATTGGACCCCCTCCCTTGATATTCCGGGCTTCCCTCAACAACTTTTTCTGATACATGATTTTTCGCGCTTCTTGCACCGGGGTTAACAATTTCTCCTCTTCCTGAGCCTGCCTCTGCTGCAAATTCTCTTTCTCCTGCTGATTCCGCTTAATGTTGTCGAGGATCGCCTTCATTTCCTGGTCCGACGGAGAGGGTTGGGACAGAGCCTGCATCAGGTGTTGGAAATCGGCCTTCGAGTCCCGGAACAATTTCTGACGAAGAGCATGGTAGCGCTGCTCGATCTGGAGGAGCTGGTCAACGACCTGTTGGCTCACGCCCAGTTCCGGCCCCAACTGCTTGCGTTTGACCTGCAAAAACTGTTCTTCAAAACCGCCGCCCATTCCTCCGTTTGCTTGGGCCAGGGCCAAGGTGGCCGCGGCCGTCATCGCCAGGATTAGGCCCAGAAAATTGCAGAATATTTTCTTGTACATGACCCATCCTTTTCGTGCTGGCGTACCCTTTTCAGGAAAGCCTCCCTTTCCTTCTCCGTCATCCCGGCCAAGGTTGAATCCAGATCACCGCGGAGGAGGTCCAGGTCGTCGTCCGGAGGCATCTCATCCCCATTTTGAGTTACAAGAGCGATAGATCCAGTTGTCTCCGGGGCAGGCGCCATGACCCGGGGCGTGGATGCCATTTTCTCCGGTGCTTTCAGCTGCTCGGCCATTTGGGGCGGGGGAGCTGTGACGGGCCGCTCCGGCTTCAGGTAGCCAATGGCGACCCATAAGAGCAGCACGGCCAGGGCCGGGGCCCCAACTAGATAATAGGGCATTTTTGAGAAACGGGATGGCTGGGGGGCAGGCGCGCTCTGGGCCAGCTTCAGATGCAAGTCCCGGTTAAAGGCCTCCCAGAATGCCGGTTCCGGGGCCGGGAGCGCCGCGGCTTTAATCGTCCGGACCACCTCTTCCAACCCTGCCAACTCTTCCCGACAAGCCGGGCACCCTTGCAGGTGCGACCTGATTCTCGCCCGCCAAAAAGAGGGGAGATCACCGTCGGGATACGCGGGCAACCATCTTTGGATAAGAGCGCACCGCCACTTCATGTTCATCCTCGTTTTGCAGATATTTCTTCAAGGTCTTTATGGCCTGGCAATAATTAACCCGGGCCGCTCCCGCGGTGCCTCCCAAAACCCTGCTGATCTCCTCATAGGAGAGACCCTGCTCCAGTTTCAGGGTAATCACCGCCCGCTGCTTGGCCGGCAGGTGGGTCAGGGCGGCATAGAGGCGCCGGTGTTCTTCCTGGGACACCAGATCCTCCTCCGGGGAAGAATCCTCCCCCACCAGGACGAATTCCTCGCAATCCACCGGGTCTCCAAACTTTTTCTTGTTTTTCAGATAGTTGTAACATTGGTTGATGGCAATCCGAAAAAGCCAAGTCCGAAACTGGGCCTGCTGGCGGAAGCCCCGGATGTGGACAAACGCCTGCATAAAGGCCTGTTGCGCCAAGTCCTTGGCCTCTTCCGCATCCAGTACCAGCCGGTAAGCCAGCCCATAAATCTCCCGCTGATACTTTTTAACCAGTTCCTCGAAAGCCGGCAGGTCGCCTTGTTGCGCCAGGGCCACGAGCTGGGGGTCAGTCATTGGTAATCCTCGAGGTCTTCATAGGGTTAGACCGGACAAGGGTGCAAACGTTAAAAGATGGTTTTCAGTTTTCGGTTTTCAGTTTTCAGTTAAAAACATTTAATCACCGAGACCTGAGTCATATTGTACCTTAATTTCTTGTCGACTTCTTTGATTTTCTATTGAAGTTGCTTCCGGGAGAGGATGTTGGGGATGATTCAAATAATATTATCGATTATTGCCTTAACTGCTATTTCAAGCAAACCCAAGGGGGCAGGGAAATCCAGGAAGCCACTGAATACTGGAGAAAACGGCCGCTAAAGTTCCCCCTCCCTTGAGGCTAATCATTACCCATAAGTTTGTATCTTATGGATATGTCAATCATTTCCCTCTCCCCCCCGGGGGAGAGGGTAGGGTGAGGGGGGGATATGGCCGTGCAATTACTCCATATCTGCACCATAAACCATTTTCACCCCCGC
>JACQYN010000113.1 GCA_016208235.1 Deltaproteobacteria bacterium | reverse complement strand
TTATGGGCTGCGGGCCACCATTTATGGGCAGGCCGAGGCCGAGGCCGTATATAAAACCCTCATCGGCCAGCCCTATTGCCATCCGGTGCCGTCCTTCCAATTCGGCGTCTTCGGCACCATTTCCGTGAACCAGCCCCGCTCCGAGTCCTGGGTGGGCGCGTTCGTGTCCAAACCGGTGGGAGGCTACGGCTATTCCGGCTGGATTTGGGAACCGCAGGGCGACACCCTGATACTGAAACAAGGGCCCAAACTCCTGAGTCTGGAGACTTCCCGGGAGCCGGATTAAACGCCACCCCTGGGGATGGGGGCGCGGCCGCATCCCCAGTCCGCGGGTCATGCCCGCCCTTGTCTTGCTAATTTTTTAACTTGCAGGCATAATATTAAAAGGCACAGGCGAGACGCCTGTGCTACCTTTTTTCCGGCGCAGGCTGAAGCCTGCGGCTACCCAAAAGCCGGAATTCATGTTAAAATTTCCACATGGTTGATTTTAATCTGCCAAATTTCCTGCCGGTCCCATGAAAACCACGGAAAACGGAAAACGGAAAACGGAAAACCCAGGGGCCGACAGGCCCCGGGAAAAGTGCGGCATCTTCGGCATCTACGGCCACCCGGACGCGGCCCGGCTGACTTACTTCGGGCTCTACGCCCTGCAGCACCGGGGCCAGGAGTCCTGCGGGGTCGTCAGCGGCGACGGCTGCCGGGTGCGCCAGCACCGGGGCCTGGGCCTGGTGTCCGAGGTCTTCAACCCCCAGGTCCTGGAGCACCTCCCGGGACACCTGGCCATCGGCCACGTGCGCTACTCCACCACCGGCTCCACATTGCTCATCAACGCCCAGCCCTTCGTGGTGCAGCACGGCGGCCGGAGCCTGGCCATCGGCCACAACGGCACCCTGACCAACGCCCGGGAGATCCGCCATAGCCTGGAAGAAGGCGGCTCCATCTTCCAATCCACCATGGACACCGAGGTCATCGTCCACCTCATGGCCCGGCACCGGGGCGCGGACACGGTGGAATCCCTGATCAACGCCCTGGAGCATGTCCGGGGCTCCTATTCCCTGGTCCTGTCCACTGCGGATAAGGTCATCGCCGCCCGGGACCCCCACGGTTTCCGCCCCTTAAGCCTGGGGCAATTGAACGGCGCCTGGGTCGCGGCCTCCGAAACCTGCGCCCTGGACCTGGTGCAGGCGGACTACTGGCGGGAGGTGGAACCCGGGGAGATCGTGGTCCTGGACGCAGACGGCCTCCACTCCCACAAGCCTTTCCCGGCCATGCCCCACCGTTTCTGCATTTTCGAGTACATCTATTTCGCCCGGCCGGACAGCCAGATCTTCGGCAAAAGCGTTTACCTGGTGCGCAAGCGCCTGGGCGCGGCCCTGGCCCGGGAGCACCCTTTGAGCGCCGACCTGGTCATGCCCTTCCCCGACTCCGGCATTTACGCAGCCCTGGGGTACGCGGAGGCCAGCGGCCTGAAAGGCAAACGGGTGATAGTGGTGGAAGACTCCATCATCCGGGGCACCACCACCCGCTCCCGGGTCAAATCCTTGCGGGACGCCGGAGCCAAAGAAGTGAGCCTCCTGGTGAGCTGCCCCCCAACCCGCTTTCCCTGCTACTACGGCATCGACTTCTCCCACAAAGGCGAGCTCATCGCTTCCCAGCAGGAGGTAAACCAAATCCGGGACTTCCTGGGCCTGGATTACCTGGGTTACCTGAGCCTGGAAGGCATGGTGGCCGCCACCCAGATGGACCACGACACCTTCTGCCTCTCCTGCTTCTCCGGGGACTACCCCGTGCCTCTGGAAAAAGACTTTTCCAAGACCTGCTTCGAAGAAGACATCTGCTCCCCCAGCCCCCTGGAGGCCGCGGTGGTCTGTGAGAGGGGGTAGAAAGAACTGCGAGCAGTGAGCAGTAAGCAGTGAGCAGTAAAAAAAACCTGCCAGGCCACTCTTTTTCACTGCTCACTGCTCACTGCTTACTAATTATGCGCATCGGCGTCATTTCCGACACCCACGGTCTTTTGCGCCCCCAGGCGGTGGCGGCCCTGAAAGGGGTGAGCCTCATCATCCACGCGGGCGATATCGGCGCGCCGGAAATCCTGGAGCATCTGGGGAGGATTGCGCCGGTCCGGGCGGTGCGGGGCAACACTGACCGGGGGGAATGGGCCCGGGCCCTGCCCCTCACCGAGGTGGTGGACGCGGGCGGAGTCCAACTCTATGTCCTCCACGACCTCCATACCCTGGCCCTGGACCCCAAGGCCGCGGGGTTCGCCGCGGTTATTTTCGGCCACTCCCACCGCCCCCACCTGGAAGGAAAAAACGGCGTCCTCTTCCTCAACCCCGGCTCGGCCGGCCCCCGGCGCTTCACCCTCCCGGTCAGTTTGGCCTACCTGAAGGTGCAAGGTAAATCCCTGCATACGGAATTTGTCCCACTGACCGTTTAAGCTTTCAAAAGCGCCCTACCCTTCCGGTTTTCCTGGTTATTCAGGGAGCCCCAACCGTGGTTGGGAACCTCTCCAAACCGAGGGAGGGCTTGAAATTCCATGGGTAAGTGAATAACATAACTGGAACCAAGAGGAAAAATTTCATTGTTTGACTTTTTTAGGGAGGAATTACATGACCAAAGGGAAATGGCTTCTGGCGCTGTTTCTGATCATTCTGGCCGCAGCCTGCGGCGACAAGTCCGCTTCCCCTGGGCCGGTAGCCGATACCCCGGATAACCGCAAAGCCGCGGCCAAACGTTATCTGGAGGCAGTGCCGCCCCAGGAACTGCTGCGGAATATTACCGGCAACATGGTCCAGAGGTTGCCGGAGCAGGCCCGGAAGCAATTCCGGGAAGCCATGGATGATAAGGAATTGCTGAAAAACACTTACCGCATTAGCGAGGAAGCTCTGGTCAAGCACTTTACCCCGGATGAATTGAACGCCATGGCCACGTTTTTCGGCTCCCCCGCGGGGAAGTCGGCGCGGATCAAGTTTTCCCCTTACATGATGGAGATCATCCCCCAGATCAACGGGGAAGTGAAAAAAGTCTTTGCCAAGATGCAAGAGCAGCCTAAACCGGGGTCGGAAAAAGAAGGCGCGCCGAAAGCGACGGAGCAGTCTAAACCCGAACAGCCCAAAGCCGAACCCTCTAAGCCGGAGCAGGTTAAACCGGCGCAGCCCGAAACCCCACAGCCTGAGCCAAAGAAACCTGAGGCCAAGCAGCCCAAGGCGGAGCACCCCAAAGCAGAGCATCCCAAACCCGAAAAGCCCACGAATAAATAATCGGAAATTTATGGTATTCCAGGCACAGGCGGGAAGCCTGTGCCTTTTTTTTTTGGGCCGCGAGGGGCCCAAGGCCCTTAGACCGCTTGGGTTTTTAGTTTTTGGTTTTTAGGTAAAAGACAATCATGAGCCGGTGGCGAACCCGTAGATCATGAAAAGATTGCGCAGATACTCGGCGGCCATGGATTTTTCCAAGGCAGGAGAAATTATATATCGACCTGGAGCATCAATGCCCAAGGGCGCGGCCTTTGATGCCCGCACTGCGACCCGCTCCTGGAAGCAGATGCAGCTTTTCTTCCAGGAGATTTTCCCAGACTCCCAATGATCTACCCCGGAGTTCAAGTTTCCCCTTTCCGGAGCCGATAATCAGGGAAGGAGCATAGAAATGCCCCTAGCGAGGGAACCCGGTGTTGCCAGGGGTCCTGTCGCCACTTCTTTCGGAAAGGTTGCTGCATGACACGGGAACGCCGGAGACGCACCAGGGTTAAATTCCGCTTTGAAGCCTTAGTCGCCATAGATAATCAGGAAGTCAGGGTGCAGAGCCGGAATCTCAGCCTCAAGGGCATGCTTTGCAGCACGGACAAGATTTTCCAGGATGGCCAAACCTGCCGGGTGACCCTAAATCTGAGCCGGGAAAATGAGCCGGAGGCCGTCCGGGCCGTGATCCTGGGCCGGATCATCCGCACCACCCCTGAAGAAACCGCCATTGACTTTAATCTCATGGACGCGGAAAGCTTTTTTCATCTGAAAAGGATTGTGGAATACCACGCCCAAGAGCCGGAAAGAATCGCCCGGGAACTCCTCACCGCCGCGTTTTCCCCGAATTTAGACGGGTAGAAAAGTTGAGGGGAGGACCAGAGGACCACAGGTCCTCCGACCTCCCCTCAATCTACCCTCCCAACCCCCTGTAAGGAGTTAGGGGAGTGGGTTTGGAGGAGGAGGCAGGGGTCTGCGACCCCTGGTCCCCTCCCCCAAATCCTTTTTACCCAATTCCTACAGCTTAACCAACCCTGCGGCCAATTTGGCGGCCATGACCGTGTTTTTCATGAGCATGGTGATGGTCATGGGGCCCACGCCGCCGGGCACCGGGGTGATGCAAGAGGCTACCTCTTTCACGGCCTCAAAGTCCACGTCCCCGGCCAGGATGGCTTTGCCGGTCTTTTCGCTCTTGCCGATGCGGTTGACGCCCACGTCGATGACGCACGCACCGGGTTTTACCCAGTCAGCCTGAACGTATTTGGGCACGCCCGCGGCCACGATGAGGATGTCCGCCCGGCGGCAGTGTTCGATCATCCTGTCTTTGGGGGTGCCGGTGTGCACGCAGGTGACGGTGGAATTGGCGCCGGGGAGCTTCTGGATCATGATGGCCACCATGGGTTTGCCCACGATGTTGGAGCGGCCCACCACCACCACTTCCTTGCCCTTGGGGTCGCCGTAGGAACGGTTGATTAGTTCCTGGCAGCCCGCGGGGGTGCAGGGCAAAAACGCGTAGTTGCCGATCAGGATGCGGCCCACGTTCACCGGATGGAAGGCGTCCACGTCTTTGTCGGGATTGATGCCGTAGAGCACCTTATTGGAGTCAATGTGCTTGGGGAGCGGCAACTGCACCAGGATGCCGTGGACCTTGGGGTCCTTGTTGTACTTGTCCAGTAGGCCCAGCAGCGCGGCTTCCGTGATGTCCGGCGATTGGTTGTCCTGCACGGAGTAAAAGCCCAATTCGTGGGCGGTCTTCTGCTTGGCGGTGACATAGCTCACGGACCCGGGGTCTTCCCCCACCAGAATGGTGACCAGTCCCGGGGTGATACCGTGTTTGGCCTTGAGTTCTTCAACCTCTTTTTTCAGTTCCTCGCGAATCTGGGCGGCTACTTCGGCCCCTTTGATCAACGTCGCAGCCATTTGACCGGCCTCCTTTGCTTGTGACTTTTTTCTTTTAATACCACTAATATTTCTGGAGCGTCAATCTAAAAATTTATTCCGCGCCATAATGTCCAGGTATTCCGGCGAAATATTATTTTTTAAAAACCGCATTGATCTTTTACCGCAATAATGCCGATTAATTTGATATGAAACAGAGGGTTACCCGCCGGGCGCAGCGCTATTCCGTGCGCCTGGAAGTGAAAGAAATCAACGGCCAGCCGGTGGCCGACACCTTTTTGGTGGATCTCAGCGCCTTGGGGGCCAAATTGGAATCCTCCCTGCCTCTGTCGCCCCGTAATCAGGTGGAGTTTAGCTTCCTTTTGCCTGTCACGGACACCATAACCAAAGTTGCGGGAGTTGTGGTCTGGCTGAAACCGGTGATGAGTGCGCCGGGGCGCTACCAGATGGGCCTGCAATTTTTCAATCCATATTGGGACATCGATCAACTGGGCCGCAGCGGCAAGCTTTGATAATAGTTCCAGGTTCAAAGTTTCTTCTCGTTCCCAAGCTGCGCTTGGGAACGCCATTTCCCGCCAAGTTTTGCTTGGCAACGGTAAAGTCCCTAAGCGCACTCGGGTTCAAATTGGGTTCCCAAGCCCGGATTGGAAACTAGCGAGTAAAGATCGCCCTTCCCTGTATCCCCTTCCCCCAACTTTTGTCTACCCGGTCTTTCCTTTCTTTAATTTTTAAAGTAATGTATATTAGTCATTTTAAATTCGGCTGGAGTGGAAGTACGTGTCTCTGATTGTCCAAAAATACGGCGGCACCTCGGTGGCCGACCCCGACCGCATCGCCAACGTGGCCAACCGGGTAGTTAAGAATTGGCGGGATGGGCATAAGATGGTGGTGGTCCTGTCGGCCATGTCCGGGGAGACGGACCGTCTCATTGCCCTGGCCAAAGAACTGGCCGAAGACCCCGACCCCCGGGAACTGGACGTTTTGCTGGCCACCGGCGAGCAGGTCACGGTGTCGCTATTCAGTATGTTCCTCCGGGGCCAGGGAGTGCCGGCCGCATCCCTGCTCAGCCACCAGGCCCATATTTACACGGACCGCAGCTATGGCCGGGCCCGGATCATCGGTATCGACAAATCCCGCATTCTCGAAGAATTGCGCAAGGACCGGGTGGTCACCATAGCCGGATTCCAGGGGGTTGACGAAGTGGGCAACATCACCACCCTGGGCCGGGGCGGCTCGGACACCACCGCGGTGGCCATTGCCGCAGCCCTGAAGGCCGATCTCTGCGAAATCTTCACGGACGTGGATGGGGTTTACACCACCGACCCCCGCATTTATGATAAAGCCCGGCGCCTGGACCGCATCTCCTATGACGAGATGTTGGAGATGGCCTCCCTGGGCGCCAAGGTCCTGGAGATCCGCTCCGTGGGCTTTGCCAAGCGTTATAACGTGCCCTTAAGGGTGCGCTCCACTTTCACCGACTTTCCTGGAACTCTGGTAACCGCGGAGGATGAAGAAATGGAAGCAATTCCGGTATCCGGCGTGGCCTTCAGTAAGCTCGACGCCCGGGTCACGATCACCCGGGTGCCCGACCGCCCCGGCATCGCGGTGCGCCTTTTCAAGCCGGTGGCGGAAGCTAATATCGTGGTGGATATGATCATCCAGAACACCAGTATTGACGGTTATACGGACCTCACTTTCACCGTGCCCAAAGGCGACCTGAAAAAGACCCTGGAGATAGTGGGACCCGTGGCCCGGGAGATTGCGGCCCAGCAGGTGCTCAGTGACGAAAATATCGCCAAAGTTTCCATCATCGGCGTGGGCATGCGCAACAACGCGGGGGAGGGATAATACCAAGTTGCGGTCAAAAAAGTAACATTCTCATTCTGAGCGCAGCGAAGAATCTCAAAATACGAGATTCTTCACTCCGCTTCGCTCCGTTCAGAATGACAGCTCAATATTACTTCTATGACAGCAACTTGGTATAACGTACCGCCCCAAGATTATCTTAAGCAAGTTTAAGGCTTTTCTCCCTCCCCCTTGATGGGGGAGGGCCGGGGTGGGGGTGAAATTTCTGGGGATAACGCTAATATCCCCCTCCCCCAACCCCCTCCCACCAGGGGAGGGGGTAGTTATGAAGACCGAATTTTGTTGTGGTATTTCCGGGACTGGATATTTAGAGGATTTTAAAATCCCCCAAATCTAGCCTTAATAAAGGGAACAACAGGTAGCACAGAAAACTCGAGGTCAGACCATGCGCCAGGTAAAGATCTACGACACCACCCTTCGGGACGGCACCCAAGCCGAGTATTTCAACCTATCCCTGGCCGATAAGATTCGCATTGCCCGGAAGCTGGCGGAACTGGGGTTTCACTACATCGAAGGCGGCTGGCCCGGCTCCAATCCCAAGGACGAGGAGTTCTTCGAGGAAATCCGGAACTATAGCCTGGGACAGACCCGGATCGCGGCCTTTGGCAGCACCCACCACAAGGACAGGCCGCCGGATTCCGATCCCGTCTTCCAGGAGCTGCTCATCAGCCGGGCCCCGGTGATGACTATCTTTGGGAAATCCTCGGTCTTTCAGGTGAAGGAGATCCTGCAGACCACCCTGGAGCGCAACCTGGGGCTCATCACCGACTCCCTGGCCTACCTCAAACCTAAAGTGGAAGAGCTCTTCTATGACGCGGAGCACTTCTTTGACGCGTTTAAGGAAAACCGGGATTATGCGCTGAAAACCCTGGAGGCCGCGCTCCAAGGCGGCGCGGATATGCTGGTGCTCTGCGACACCAATGGCGGCACCCTGACCTCGGAATTGGTGGAGATCATCAAGGCGGTAAGAAAACGCTTTTCCAAGGTCCCCCTGGGCATTCATGCCCACAATGACGCGGAGATGGCCGTGGCCAACTCCCTGGCCGCGGTGGAACTGGGCTGCGACCAGGTCCAGGGCACCGTCAACGGCTTCGGGGAGCGCTGCGGCAACGCCAACCTTATTTCCGTTATCCCCGCGCTCAAGCTGAAGATGGGTATCGATTGCCTTCCCGATGAAAGCCTCAAGCGCCTGACGGAGTTGGCCCGTTTCGTTTATGAGTTGGCCAACATCCATCCCAACCGCTACCAACCGTATGTGGGCCAGAGCGCGTTTGCCCACAAAGGCGGGGTGCATGCCGCGGCGGTGAAGCGCAATCCCAAGGCCTATGAGCACATCACCCCGGAATCCGTGGGCAATGTCCGGGCCATTCCGGTCTCCGACCTGTCGGGCCGGGGCAATATCCTCCTTAAAGCCCAAGAGTTGGGTCTGGAGGCCGCGGCCCACGACCGGGCCGTGCAGGCGGCGTTGCAAAAGTTGGATGAACTCCTCAACTTGGGCGGTTTGAAGCTGCCTCCCGCGGAGAGCAGCATCAAGGTGGCCCTGGAAAAGATCAAAGACCTGGAGGCCCAAGGCTACCAGTTCGAGACCGCGGACGCATCCCTGGCGCTTCTTCTCATGGCGGCCCTCGGCGGATATTATAAGGAATTCTTCAAACTGCTGAGCTACCGGGTCATCGACCAGAAGGTGGGAGAAGACATTTCCCCCACCCCGGAGGCCAGCATCCGGGTGAAGGTGGGACTCCACGAAGTCCACACCGCGGCCCTGGGCAACGGCCCCGTGGACGCCCTGTACAATGCGCTTCTCAAGGCCCTGGTGCGCTTCTACCCCCGCCTCACCGAGATGCGCCTGGAGGACTACAAGGTGCGGGTCCTGCCGGGCATGAGCGGCACCGGCGCCAAGGTCCGGGTGAACATTGAATCCCGGGACGCCCACGACTGGTGGGGCACCGTAGGCGTGGCCACCGACATCATCGAGGCCTCCTGGCAGGCCCTGGTGGACAGCATCAATTATAAGTTGTTCAAGGACGAACAGCGGTTGAAGTAGTTTTCTGTTTTCTGTTTTCTGTTTTCTGTTGGTGGCACAGGCCTCTGGCCTGTGCTGGAGCAGGCTTTTTACGTCCATGAACCAAAAGTTTGTCTCACCCCATGGATGAAAAATCCCCCCCACCCCCATTTAGAAAAGGGGGGTTAAAAAGTCCCCCTTTCTTAAAGGGGGATTTTGGTTTCACGGTAAAGCCTGCAGCTAAGCCGAAAATTGCTTATGCTTAATTTCAGCCGCGCCCAATTGGGAGTAATTCTCTTGCTGGGAGCGGCTCTTTTGCTTTTATGGGCCTGGCGGGGAAATTTCGGCCTGTCCCCCTCCCCTCCCTCGACTCCAACCCTGCATTCTGTATATGTGGAGGTCACCGGCGCCGCGGCCCGGCCCGGGGTTTACGAATTCACCGAGCCTCCTCCCCTTTCTCAAGTCGCGGTCCAGGCCGGCGCTCCCGCTCTCATTGGACAACAAGGAACAAGACTCTCTTCGGGAAGCAAGGTGGAAGTCACCGGAGAGGGCCAATGCCGCCTGGGCCGCATGTCCGGCCCCCAACTCCTGACCCTGGGGTTGGCTCTGGACCTGAACCGCGCCACCGCCGGGGACCTGGAGGCGCTCCCGGGCATCGGGCCGGTATTGGCTCAGCGTATCTTGGACTTTCGCCAGCAGCACGGCCCTTTTAAGACAATCGACGACCTGGAACAGATCTCCGGCATCGGTCCCCAAAAACTGGCCCGGATAAAACCTTATGTATTCATTGAGGCAAAAGGAAATGATTAATCTCACGCAAAGACGCCAAGGACGCCAAGACTATTATATTATTCTTGCGTCTTTGCGCCTTGGCGTCTTTGCGTGATCTCCCTGTTTTTGCTCATCCCAAGGAGCACAAGATGTCAGCGGTCAAAAAACCCGGCATACTGTCGATTTTTACCAGCCACAGTTTTTATGTGCGGATAGTCACGGCTTTTGTGGGACTGTTGCTGGTCACGGTGCTGCCCATTGTCTCCTATAATTATTACCAAAACCGGGGCATCATCTTAGAGTCGGCTGATGATCTGATGAATCAAATAACCCTGAACGTCATGGAGAAAACCGCCAATTTCCTTCTGCCGGCCTCTACCCTGGTGGAGATCAGCGCCAGGCTCGCCAAAACCGGGGTCCTTTCCTGCGCCAATCACCAACAGTTAGAACTCTATACCGCGGGGGTGCTTAAATCTTTTCCCCAGATCTGCATGCTTTTCTTGGGGGATGAACAGGGAAATTATCTCCGGTCTTGGCGGCTGCCGGACGGGAATATAGAAACCCGCATCATTGAGCGGCAAACCTCACCACCCCTGGACCTCATCAAATATTGCGACCCTGAATGCAAAGCTCTCCGCACCGAGACTTCCAGCGATATCAAGTATGACCCCCGGGACCGTCCCTGGTATAAAGGGGCGAAACAAACTGGAGGCAATTATTGGACCGATTTGTA
>JACQYN010000220.1 GCA_016208235.1 Deltaproteobacteria bacterium | reverse complement strand
TTACGGATCTGGGCCGGGTTGATGCCGCATTTCTGGGCCAGCTTGTCGGAGGCGATGATCTTCACGTCCTCCTGGGCCAGGGCTTCCAGGCACCGGGAGTATATGGAGAGGCGAGTAATGGTGACCGCGGGTATCTTGGAAAATTTCATAGCGGAACGCATCATTTAGCAGATTAAAAATGAGAGACCGTGCAAATTTTCACAAGTATTACCTTTAATTAGGGGGGCTATGCCCCCCTAATTAAAGGCTTACTTATTTAGATCTTGAACCCAAGAGCAGCGGCAATGGGTTTGGTCATCGGGTAGGCGTAGAGGATGATCAACGCCACGACCAGAGCGTAAATGGCCAGAGATTCGATCATGGCCAGACCGATGAGCATGGTCACGGTGATTTTACCGGAGGCCTCAGGGTTCCGGGCGATGCCTTCCACGGAGCTTTTCACCGCCAAGCCCTGGCCGATGCCGGTACCGAAAGCGGCGATGCCCATGCCGAAGCCGGCGGCCAGAACCGCATAGCTGAAAAAGCTGCCCAGGCCGGCAGAAGCGCCGCCCGCGGCGGGCTCAGCCGCCATGGCCAGAGAAGCGAACAGCATGGAGACCAGCAGGGTAAAACCGATTACTAACGCTTTCTTCATTTTTACAACCTCCCACAGATGATTAGATATATATGAAGTGGCCTTCTTCCAAAATTAGTGGGCGTGCTCCATGGAGCCGGCAAAGTACATCATGGATAGCAGGGTAAAGACAAAGGCCTGCACCACGCTGGTGAACACCGCCAGGAACATCATGGGCAGCGGCGCCAGGAACATTCCGGCCAGGAACAGCAGGATGGCCAACACCAGATCCTCACCCATGATATTGCCGAAGAGACGCAAAGTCAGGGAGAGCACCCGGGCGACGTGGCCGATGATCTCGATGGGCAGGAACAAAGGCGCCAGGGCCGGGATGGGGCCCAGGAAGTGCTTGATGTATTTGGCGCCGTGATACTTGACCCCCAGGTAATGGGTATAGACAAAGGTCAACAGAGCCAGGGAGAGGGTGGTGTTGATATTGGAGGTGGGGGAGAGGAACCCGGGTATCAGGCCGATAAGATTGCAAAACATAATATAGAGGAAGACGGTGGCAATGTAGGGGTAGAAGGCCCGGCCTTCTTCACCGGTGATCTCCACCATGAATTCCTCGAGGCCGCCGATCACCAGCTCGAAGACATTCTGCCCGCCGCCGGGTACCAGGGCGATGCGGCGCGTGGCCAGCATCCCCAGACCCAGAAGGAGAAGCATGACCACCCAGCTATAAGTCACGTGGGGGGGAATGTGGATGCCAAAATTCCCTAAAATCACATCAAGAAAGAGGATGGGATGTTCCATGTGAAGGGTTCGCCTCCTTGTTCTTTATCTTCATCGCTTCGTTAAGCCCCAGCAGGGTGAGAGTCAGGGCCACGGTGGACAACCCCACCACCAAGCCGATCACATTCACCCAGCCGTGGCGTACCAGCAAAAAAACCACGGCCACCAGACCGGTAAAGCGCAGCAATTGCTTGGCTGCAAAAAAGGCCTGGGTGCGCCCTTTGCTCTCCGGGTCAACCTGCGCCTTTTCCAGGGTGCCTTTCAGGAAGCGGTGCAGCAGGTGGAAATTGACCACCACCAGCAGGCCCCCCACCAGGACACCCAGGGCGAATTCCCGGCCGCTTACCAGGTACCCCACCGCCACCAGGATGGCCAGCACCACCCAATTGGCGATCTTCAGGCGCCGGGGGGACAGGAGCTCCATGGGGCTCTATTTCTCCAGCTTCCGGCCCATCAGATAGACGTTCCGGAAGCCCGCGATAATCCCCATGATCAAGCCGATAATCTTAAATATATAGTCGGTGCCAAAATATTTATCGAGAAAGTAGCCGATAAAAAACCCGATAAAAATGGCCAGGGCCAGGGCCATACCGATGGCCGAAGCCCGGTACCCTCCCGTTAACAGCTCTTTCAGGAATTTCTTAGTGTCTTCGCGCAATTGCTACTCGGATTAGTCTCCAGCCCAAAATACTTCTTTTCACATGTGCCTTCCTATCATACCCCTAGGTCTAAGTCAAATATTTTTGGCAAAAGGCGCAGAGAAATACTGGAGGGTAATTATAGAACAATTTAAGGAAATTACAATTTATTTCGCGGTGCTTTTCCAGGAAATCATTCTCTCTGGGGCAGGTAAAGGCTTAAGGTTTGTGCTTTTTTTCGCTAATGGCCTTGATGATTTTTCTTAAAAAATTGCGAATCGAGAACTCTGTAAAAGTGATTCTGGAGAAGGCTTATGGGGACTTGGGTTTTTACCCCCCCCTGCAGATTCCCTCTCCTCACCACTTGCTTGGTTTATTTTATAAATTTAACAAGGGGTTGGGGGGAGGGGGTTTGAGGGAGGGGGGCAGTGACTACGAGCCCCTAGCCTCCTTCCCCGATTCTTCCTGATGCACCGGCAGTTCCACCAGAAAAGTGGTGCCCTGGGGTCCGGTGCTCTCCACGGAGACCCGGCCCCGGTGCTTCTGGATGATGCCGTAGCTGATGGACAGGCCCAGGCCCACGCCCTTGCCCACCTCCTTGGTGGTGAAAAAGGGATCGAAAAGGCGGCTGAGATGGCCCTCGGGGATGCCGGGGCCGGTGTCCCGGAAGCGGATCTGCAGCATCTCGCTGCCGGATACCACGGAAGTGGCCACCGTCAGCCGGCCTTCCCCTTCCATGGATTCTCCGCAATTCATCAGCAAGTTGATGAAGACCTGTTCTAATTTGGTTTTGTCCCCTAATACCGGGGGCAGATCAGCCCGAAATTCCCTAGCCAGATCGATGTTTTGAAACAATAGGTGATCGCTCACCAGGGACAGGGTTTCTTCCAGGACGGCGTTGATATTTAAAGGAATCATTTTCGAGGGCATATGCCGGGAAAACTCCAACAGCCCCTGGACGATCTCTTTGCAGCGGGTGGCCTCCCGGACTATCTTCTCCATCTGGGCCCGCTCCGCCTGTTCCGGGGCCAGGTCC
>JACQYN010000219.1 GCA_016208235.1 Deltaproteobacteria bacterium | reverse complement strand
GGAGGGGGTTAGGGGGAGGGTGGCGACTATGGCCACGAAGGTTCAAAGACGCCACCCCCTCCCTAACCCTCCCCCCTCAAGGGGGAGGGAAAAAGTGGCGACACCATCGCCTTTGGGCAATTGCTACGATTTCGGAGTTAAGGGAATAATCGATTTTCCTTAAATGAGGTTCTTAAATCCTGTGTCCAGCCCTTCCCCCTTACAACTCGCCGCCCTCGCCTTCGACCTGGGAAACGTCCTCATCCAGGCGGATCATTTCCGCTTCTGCCGCCCTTTCGCGGCCCTGGTGAACCTGACCCCGGAAGAGGTTTACGCCCAAGTGTTCGGCTCCGACCTGGAGCCGGGCTACGATACCGGCCATCTCTCTTCGGAAGAATTTTACCTGAGCCTCATGGACCGCTTCGGTCTCGCCCTCCCCTACCCCCGGTTCTGCGAGCTATGGAACGACATCTTCGCGCCCCTGGAGGACATGGAAGAAACCGTGGCGAAGCTTGCCGCCCGCTATCCCCTCTATCTCCTCTCTAACACCAATCCCTTGCATTTTCAATATATTAAAGAGAGTTATCCCCTGCTCCGCCATTTCCGGCGCTTCATCCTCTCCTATGAAGTGGGGAGCCGCAAACCCGAATCCGGCATCTTCCAGGCCCTGATCCGGGAGATGGACCGGGCACCTTCGCGCTGCCTCTTCCTGGATGACAAGCTCCCCTTCGTGGAAGCCGCCCGCACCCACGGCCTGGTGGCCTGGCACTTTGTCTCCCCCCGGGAATTTAAGGAGCAATTGAGCCGGGAAGGCCTTTGGTAGAGAGCGTTTTCCGTTTACCGTTTTCCGTATTAGTTAGGACCTTTATTTTCAAAAGCAAACAGACCTTTAAAAAGCTCCCAACCTCGTTGCCCTTGGATAAAACGCTGATTCCTTTGTTATGGCAGTTTCCTAAAAACACGGAAAACGGAAAACAGAAAACGGGCAACCTAAAACGGTTTCCCAATAGCCTTATCCAACTGCGCCTCCGCCACCCGGTAATCATAGAGGGCCTGGACAAATCTTAAGTCCGCCTGAAAATACTGCACTTGCGCGTCGGTGACTTCGATGATGGACCCCACCCCCACCTGATAGCGTCCCTGGGCCAGGCGGAAATTCTCCCGGGCCGCTTCCAGAGCCTTCTTGGTGGCCCGGATCAATTCCCAGGCCACGGTGACGTCCAGGTAAGTCTGCTCCACTTCTTTGGAAATGTCCTGGCTGAGAACCTCCGAATTGGCCAAGGTGGCGTTGATATTGGCATTGGCGGTCCGGACATTATGGTAGGTGAGCAAACCGTCGAACAAGGGCACGGTCAAACCCGCCCCCACCCACCAGGAACGATTTTCCAGCGCCTCGGTGCCGAAAGGAGCGTTAGGGCCCGACCACCCATACGCGGCCAGGGAGCTCAAAGTCGGGAACCAACCGGCCCTGGCCACGCGTAATGCGGCTTTATTGAAATCTTGCTGAAAGCGGTTCCTTAAGATTTCGGGCCGCTGCTTCAAACCCTGGGCCTTTAATTCGGCCAGGGACTGAGGTTGGCGAGTCACTTCGATAACATCCTCCACCCCGTGATAAGGCCAGGTCTTCAGGCCTAAGGCAGTCATCAGGGTGACCTGGCCCAGATCCACCGCGTTCTTGGCCCTGATGAGGTCGGCCTCGGCCGTGTAGAGATTGGCTTCCGCCTTGGTGACGTCGATCTTGGCCCTTAAGCCCACCTGGTAGAAGCCCTGGGCCTGTTTCACCAATTCCTGGTTCTGGCGCACCGTCTCTTCGGTGACCTTCCTGGCCCGCAAGGCCGCCAGATAACGGAAGTAGGCGGTGCGGGCATCCAGGACCACTTTTTGGCGGTTGCCCGTGTAATCCTCCCGGGTCTGCTGAAAAGTGGCCCGGGACTGGTCTATCTGGCCCGGCGTCTTGCCGAAATCAAAAATCAACTGGCTCAGTGAGACCCGATTGACATAAAAATCCGTAGTATTGGCGCCCACGCCCCCTAACCCGGGAGGACCGCCGGTGCCTGTCGCCCCGGAGGTGGCGGGAAAGGCATTCCCGTAATAGAGGTTATGGGTAAAGGTAAACTGCGGCAGGTACGCGGCCCGGGACGCGCCGATCTGGTATTTGGCCGCGGCCACCTTTTCCTTGGACTCCTTCAGGGAAGGATGTTCCCTGAGGGCGATGTCAATGGCCTGCTGCAAAGTGAGACGCCCCCCAGCCTC
>JACQYN010000112.1 GCA_016208235.1 Deltaproteobacteria bacterium | reverse complement strand
GGTGCCCCTGGAGGAGCAATTCGTAGTGCAACCTCTAACCATCCAGGTCCCGGAGACGGCCCGGAAAATGGAGACCGTGGTCTGCAGCCGTTGCGGGGAGGGAGTGTTGGCCGCCAAGGCCAAGATACAGAACGGCCAAAATTTTTGTCTTGCCTGCGCCGGGGAGGAATTTTATCTGCTTACGGGCAAAGGGATCAGCTCCGTTAAGGAAGGTTAGGGGTGGCTTCCCACCTCAGGACTCTAGTGGCGGGCCTGGCCGGGGGACTGACTTTGAACCTGGTCATGTTGCTGACTTTTCGCCTGCTGGGATTTGGCTGGCACGGCGGCGGCATCCTCCTTGATCCCGGGCTCCAGAGCCCCAAACTGATTGCGGTCTGGACCCAGATGGAGCCGCTGCCCCTGGTGGTCGCCAACCCCGCGCCCATCGTGGTCGGGCTTTTTATCTTCGGTGTCGGCCATGCTTGCATCTACCGTTGGCTGGCCCCCTCCTGGCCCCGGGGAATAGGTCCCAGAGCCTGGCGGCTGGCAGCCTTGATATTCTTTCTCTCGTTTCTTTTTTGGGAATTCTTCACCCCTTTCAACCAGTTCGGTGAGCCTCTGCCCCTGCTGGGTCTGCAATTGTTTTTCTGGATGATCATTGCGGGAGCTGAAGCCCTGGTCATTGCCGCTTTGTGCGAGAGAAAACCGTCCGGGGGGGGAAAATGACGAGGGGGCGGAGCGATTATGCAAAATAAGGATGTTCAGGGGGGGCTAGGTGGACGCCCCTTCCCCGACCCCTTAATATAGGGATTAGGGATTAGGGATCAGGGGTTAGTCGATTTTCCCCAATTTCCACTGACCCTAACCCCTTATGCGGGTTGGGAAGGATACCAGTGGCGGCGTCCCCGCCTATCCTCAGATCCTTGGCCCCTCCCCCCACCGAGATAAACAAACGAGCCGGAGCAAGTCTTATTCCCGGAGGGTGGCAATGTATCGGTTGAATTTCAAAAAATGGCTATGGCTCCTCCTGGCCCTGGCCCTGTGGCCGGCCACGGCCCCGGCCGCGGAGTTTTCCGGGCAGACGTTTACCCGGGAACGGCTGGTGGGCAACGAGCGGGTCTTGGGCTATGACGCGGAAAAATACGAAGTGGCCGTATCCGGCCGGGATGGATTGGAAAGGCAAACCTACTGGGTGGCCGGCAAACTGGGGATGCCCATCAAGGTGGAGATCCCGGCCCGGAAGTTTTCCATGGAATACCGAAACATCAAAGAAGGAAGGGTGGCGGACCGGCTGTTTGAAATTCCCCAGGGCTACCAGAAGGTGACCACCCCGGCTTTGGAGCCGTGAAGCGCAAAGAATGAGTTTGTGGGGGGAGGGGCAGGGACCTCAGGTTCCTGGTCCTCCCATACCTACCCTTGGCCCAGGCGAGACGCCTGTGCCACCAGTCTTCCCCCGTAACCCTTTCCCACCGCAAATAAAATAAGGCGGGCGCGGAGGCAGGTCCCTGCCCTCCCCCGGGCCCCAGGCGGGCGGCTCTTTTTCCCCGATGGAGTGAGTCTGGGCCAAAATTTTCCAGACGCACGTTGACATCCAGAATTACATGAGTTAATGTAATACTTGATGGCCAATCAAGATTTCCTCACGTCCTGTTTACCCAAGCCCTCTTTGAGGGAAAGGGAACTTTTGACTCCGGAGCAGGCAGGCGAACTGCAGGGGGTCTTCAAAACTCTGGCCAACGATACCCGTCTCCGCA
This sequence comes from Deltaproteobacteria bacterium, assembly GCA_016208235.1. GTDB lineage: Bacteria > Desulfobacterota > Desulfobaccia > Desulfobaccales > 0-14-0-80-60-11 > SURF-52. Next base: position 7,143 of record JACQYN010000112.1, on the reverse strand, counting down.
TACTCCATGCCCTGGTCAGGGCGGGGGAGGTCTGCGTCTCGGAAATGTCGGACCTGCTGGCCATGAAGCCCCAGGCCATCTCCAATCAGCTTATCCGCCTGGCGGACCGGGGCATCGTCGGGTCCCGGCGCAACGGCAACAACATCTATTATCGCCTTGTGGACCCCTGCGTCATCCAGCTCCTGGACCACGGCCTCTGTCTCAGTGAAGACGCCAAGACGAGAAGCAAATGAATTTATCCCCGGAAAGAAAGCGGGCTTTTGAGGAAGCCCTGACGTATTTGCAAGAGGCCATGGCCGGGCCGCGGAGAAATGCCGGGCCTGTGGCTGCTTTCAGCAGCTTATCCTGGCCCTGGAACAGACTTTCCCCCCGGGGGCAGGCCCCCAGGTTCTACGGGAAACTGTGGAAGCCGCGCAAGGGTATTTGGTGGAGCGTCAATATGACTGCCTGGGGTGCGAAGTCTGCCTTCCCCCGCTGGCGCTAAACGCCTTGACCCAAGCCTTGGGCGAAGCCGTCTCCGAGTTGGAGGTCTGCCCCCCCGAGAAGGTGGTGGCGCGCCGGGGGTGGCCGCCGCTTCCCGGAGCCTACCGGGTGCTGCGCTACCAGGCCCCGGTGGCGGTGTGTACCCTCACCGGGGAAGACCTGGCGGCCGCGGTGGGGGGTCAGGCCGGGCCGGAAATTGCCGTGGTGGGGACGTTGCACACCGAAAACCTGGGAATCGAGCGTCTCATCCAGAATGTCCTGGCCAACTCCTACCTGCGCTTTGTGATCATCTGCGGCCCTGATTCCCGGCAGACCGTGGGGCACTATCCGGGGCAGTCATTGGTAGCTCTGGCCCGCCAGGGGATTGATGCCCGGGGCCGCATCCAAGGGGCGCAAGGGCGGCGGCCCTGGTTGAAAAACCTCAGTCCCGAAGCCGTGGCCCACTTCCGGAAGATGGTGGAGGTGGTTGACCTTATCGGGGAAGCCGAGGCCGGGAAGGTGGTCGCAGCCGCGGCGCGGTGCGCCGCCCGGAATCCGGGGCCGGCCCGGCCCTTTGCCGCCGCTGGCATCGTCGCGCCGGTCCCCGGCTATCTGCCCGCCCGGATGGTGAGCGACCCTGCCGGTTACTTCGTGATTTATGTGGACCGAGACAGGGAAATGCTGACCTTGGAGCATTACCTCAATGACGGGGTGCTGAATACGGTGATTGAGGGCGGCAGCGCCGCGGAGCTTTACACCCCGGCCATTGACCGGGGACTCATCTCCCGCCTGGATCACGCGGCTTACCTGGGCCGGGAGCTGGCCCGGGCCGAGGAGAGCCTGCGCGCGGGGGAGCCCTTCGTGCAGGATGCCGCGCCCGAGGAACCGCAAACGATGTCCTCAACCCCTTGTACTTGCGCGGTATGTCATTGATTTCTATTTTGAAGTTAGCAAAACGCTTCAATACAGGGGCCTATATTAAGCATGGCTCCAATCGCTATCCGGATCAAAGGAGTTGACCATGTATTTGACAAGATTTTCCTTAATCGGTTTGATCTTCCTGATTGTCCTGTCCCTGGGAACGGCTGCTTTGGCTTTCACGGCCCCCAAGGCCGAGGGGCTGGACGTTGACATGGTGTACTCGGACCCCTTCGCGTATAAAGGCGAGATAAAGGTCCGGGGCGCGGTTGCAAGCCTGGAGCCGGAGAAGAACCGGTTTCTGGTGATCGATTATCGGGAATATGTAGCCTGCCAGGGAGTGGCCTGTCCGGCCAAGTGGGCCACGGTGTCTTATAGCGGCCAGCTTCCCCCTTCCGGCAAGATAGTGGAAGTCAAGGGCACCATTGAAAAAGACGAAGGGGCTAAGGGCGGCTTCGTGATAAAGGCCAGCGAGGTCAAGGTGAAATGACCCGGGGAAAACTGGTTTTTAAGAATCTAACCCGTAAAAAAAGCCGGTTTCTGTTCACTATTCTGGGCATTGCCGTGGGGATCGCCTCCCTGGTGACCCTCCTGTCCCTGGGGACCGGCCTGGAGGCGGAGGTTAAGAAGCAATCCCAGGCCCTGGGGGCCGAACTCGTGGTCACGCCCAAGGGCTGGTGCGCGTATGAGCAGATTTCCGTGCTCACCGGGGAGTCCTTACCCGAGGCTATTCCCAACGAGGATGTGGAAAAAGTGGCCGGTATCACGGGTATTACCGCCGTTCCCTACCTGGTGCAGCGCACTGCCATCAAAAACCAACCGGTGACCGTGGTGGGCATCCTGCCCGAGCCCATGAAGCAATTCAAAAACTGGCAGATTGACCGGGGCGAATACCGCCTGGACCGGGAGAGCGTGGTGGTAGGCTCCAGCATCGCCCAGCAGTTCGAACTGAAAGCGGGTGACAAGCTGACCATACGCGGGACCGGTTTCATACTTAGGGGTATCTTGAAAGAGATGGGCAACCGAGATGACCTGGTTATCTACCTGGACCTGGCCACCGCCCAGAAACTCTACGGGGTGGGGGACAAGGTCTCCTTCATCGCGGTGAAGGTGGATGATGTCACCCAAATGGACAGGTACAGCCAGGAGATCCAAGAGCGGGCCAATGTGGCAGTGGTCTCGGACAAGCAGTTGATCCGGTCGGTGCTGGCCATCATGGGGACGGTGCGCAATACCTTGCAGATGATCGCCGCGGTGGCGGTCCTGGCCGCGGCCTTCGGGATCATCAACACCATGCTCACCGCCATCCATGAGCGCAAAAGGGAGATCGGCATCCTCCAGGCCCTGGGAGCCCGGCGGCGCACCATCTTTTCCCTGTTTCTGTATGAATCGGCCCTCTACGGCCTGTTGGGCGGCGTCCTGGGCTTGGCAGCGGGGTTCGCGCTTTCCTTTTTCGCCGCGCCTTACATAGAGCAGAGCGAATTCACCGCGTTCCTGGGAAGCGCCCAGAGCGTCAAAATGTTCAGTCCGGCCGTAGTCGGCCAGGCGATGCTCTTCGCGGTTGTGGTGGCCTGCCTGGCGGGAATTTATCCCGCGTGGAAAGCCTCTCGACTCTCTCCGGTGGAGGCCATCAGTTATGAGTGAGATGATCATTCGCACGGAAAAATTGACCAAGATCTATGAAAACGGTTACTCGACCGTGGCCCTCCAGGACGTGGACCTGGAAATCCCGCGAGGCAGTTTGTCCTGCATCATGGGGCCGTCGGGCCACGGCAAGAGCACGCTCCTACACCTCATCGGCGGCCTGGACCGGCCCACTTCCGGGAAGGTCTTCCTGGAAGACCTGGACCTGACGGCCGTTGACGCCAACCATCTGGCGGAAGTGCGCTGCCGGCGGATCGGCTTCGTCTTTCAATTCTTCAATTTGCTGCCGGTGCTTACCGTCCTGGAGAACGTGGAAATTGCCCTGATGCTGGCCGGGATTCCACCCCGGAACCAGCGGGAACGGGCCGAGGAATTGCTGGGTCTGGTGGGACTGGAAGATAAACTCCAGGCCAAGCCCAATCAACTTTCCGGCGGCCAGCGCCAGCGGGTGGCCATTGCCCGGTCCCTGGCCAACGATCCCGATATTCTGCTGATGGATGAACCCAGCGGCAACCTGGGCACCAAATCGGAACGAGAGCTCTTGGAGAACATTGAAAAGGTGAACCAGCGGGGAAAGACCGTGGTGATCGTCACCCATTCCCCCAGTGTGGCAAAAATCTCCCACCGCATCATCTACATTCAGGATGGCAGGCTAAAAAAGGAAGGGGAGTAAGGGAACTGCGCTGGCGCATGCCCTGTGAAAAATTAGCTCACCACATGAGTCCTGGACTTGATTTAACCCTTTTAATGTTTATAATAAAAACATGCTAAGTGGCTGGCGAAAACATCAATTCCTGCGACTGGCAGCATTTTTTTTGCTGGCGTCTTTTGCAGTCGCAGCAATGGCGGATGCGGCGGTTTGCCAGATAAAAACCGATCAAGACGGCAACTGCCTGCTTCCTTGCATCTGCTGCCACATCGCCGGAGTGATCAACGCCAGTCCCATTATCCACGTTGAGAACGTGACCACATATGTCCAGGCTTCGGTAATTGTAGCACCGGCCCGTCTGGTCTCCGCTTTTTTCCATCCTCCTCGCGCCTAACTCGGCGTTCCAGCAAGAGTTTCTTTAAGCCAAATTTGCTTGTCTTATTCCGCTTGAAAACCCACCCCGGTTTTCAGGAGTGAACTTTAAGCAAAGACTTTCAGGATTTGCACTCCATCCCCCTCGCAAATGATGCAAAGGGGCAAAATGAATAAATCCACCTGCAAAAGGAGAGTTATGTCATGAACATACGGCATTGTTTGATTTTAGGTTTGGCCCTGGTGATGGCCTTAACCTTGGCATTGGGCCTCCCTGGCGGCGCCCAGGCGCAACAAAACGACCCTGCGTTTTCCTATGGGCCTGGAGGACAAAACTATGCCAGCGGTTACTATGGCCCTAACAGCAGCGGCTATGCTTACTGCCCCATGGGTCCCGGCTATGGGTATTCTACTCCGGCCACACAGGCCTACCGGCAACATGCTTCCCGTTCCCGGAATAAGGGTTACCGGGGCGGCTGGGGCCCAAACTCCGGTTATGCCCGCGGCTACCGGGGCGGCTGGGGCTCCTGTTGGTAATCTGAACCTTAATGCAAGAGTCGGCCTGGCCTTTCCGGCCAGGCCGAATTTCTTAATTTGGCTAATCGGAAGGGAAAGAAGGAGGAAGAAATGAAAAGATTATCTATCATGATATTACTGGCGCTTTTTGCCGCCATATTGATTATCGGAACCCTCTCGGCCCAACCCATGGGGCCCGGTCAAGGCGGCTACTGCCCCTGGATGGGGCAGGGCCCTGCCGGGCAGAAGGGTGGTTGGTATTGTCCTTGGATGGGTGGCTCTCAGACCGGGCCTCCGGTGGCTAAACCCGGACAGCCTCTAACGGCAGATCAAGCCAAAGCTATGGTTGAGCAGCACATCAGCGGCAACCCCAATTTAAAGGTGGGCAAAGTCACTCCTAAAAATGATGCTTATGAAGTGGATATTGTCACCAAGGACGACTCCCTGGTGGATAAAATCCAGGTGAACAAGCAAACTGGCTGGTTCCGCTCCGCCTATTGAGGTTTCATTGAGTAAATCCTAGATGGCGGGGGATTAGAATAGTCCTCCGCCATTTTATTTCTACGCAGGCTGAAATCTGCGCCCGCATTTCTCTGGTCTGTCCTTGCCTGCAAATTCTTTGCGGGTAATTATTAATCCAAAATATCCTTCTTCATCCGTTCAAATTCTTCTTTACTAATTTCTCCTTTGGCGTAGCGCTTTTTCAGGATATCCAGGGCGGTTTCTTCTTTCCCCGGATAAGGCCCGCAGGGGGGCAGGGACCCGCGTCTACCGAAAATAAGGTAGAGGGCGAAGACGAGGATGACCACCATGATCACGGGCATGATCATGGGGAACATCCAGAAGGGGCTCCACCAGAAATATTCCTGGCCCATCATGTCTTGGTCTCCTTTTCAGGCGGGAGAACCGGCTGGTAGTTTATGTCATTCTGAGCGAAGCGAAGAATCTCTAATTTATCAGGCAAATACGAGATTCTTCACTCCGCTTCGCTCCGTTCAGAATGACAAAAATTTACTATTCCATAAAAATTGTTTAATAAGACTCGTTAAGTTAGCGCCTATGGGGTCTGGGGGAGGGGGTAAGGGCCCACGGCCCCTTACCCCCCTCCCCCAGAAACGCTTCTTCCTACTCGCTCCGCCGCCAGCGGGGTCCGGTGGGGGTGTCGAGGATGTCGATGCCTTGGGCGGCCAGGTCCTGGCGGATGCGGTCGGCTTCCGCCCAATCCCGGCGTTGCCGGGCCTCTTCCCGCTGAGCCAGAAGGGCCTCCACTGCCGCGTCCCGGCGGGGGTGGGGCGGGGTCATCACTCCCAGGACTTCGTCCAGTTCCTCGAGGCGGGCCAGGATGGCGCCCGCGTCCCCGTGTCCCAGGCGGCCCCGGTCGATATCGGCGTTGAGTTCCCCCACCATCGCAAAGATGGCGGACAGGGCCCGGGAGATGTTCAGGTCGTCGTCCAGCGCGGCGGTGAACTCCTTTTTCAGGAGGAAGAGTCGCTCTTCCAAGGGGGCCTGGGGGGAGCCTTCACTGGCGATCAGGGTGAGGCGCTCCAGGAAATGGTCCAGGCGAGCCCGGGCCGCGGCCGCGGATTTCAGATTGGCCGCGGTGTAGGCGGTGAACAGGGCGTTTTCGTTTTCCTCATGGGGGAAGAGGGATTCGATACCGCCCACGTGGAAGTCGGCGCTCTCCCCCAGGTGTTTGAGGGCCATGGCTGCGCACTCCAGGTGCCAACTGGGCCGCACCTTGCCCCAGGGGGTGGAGAAATAGAGGCCCTTTTTCAACTCCCCCAACTTGGCCCGTTTGAACAGCGTGAAATCCCGGGGATTTTCCTTGGCGTATTCATCCAGGTCCACGGTCTTCCCCACCTTGATTTTGCTCAGGTCCACCCGGGAGAGGCGGCCGTAGTCCTTGAAACGGGAGATGTCGAAATAGACCGAGCGCAGCTTCTCGTAGGCAAAGCCCTTCTCCAGGAGGCGGCGGGAGAGTTGCACCATGTCCTCGATGTGCTCCGAGGCCAGGGGATAGAGGTTTCCTTCCTGAATCCCCAGGCTCTCCAGGTCCTGTAAAAACTCCCTCCGAAAATGGCCGGTGAAGTCGGCCAGGTCCTGGCCCGCGGCCGCGGCTCCGGCCAGGGCCCGGTCGTCCAGGTCGATGAGGCTCACCACCTGGCGCGCCTGGAAGTCCCGGAAGCGCAGGTAGCGCTGCAGCAGGTCGGCCACCGCCAGGCGGCGGGCCACCCCCAGGGAGAGGGGGGCGTTCAAAGCCGGGCCGTCGGTGAAGATCGTCGCTTCCCCGGCGCGGCGGGGGTCGAAGGCCTCCTTGGCTTGGGCCAGGGTATTGTAAAACTGCAGGGGGGGGGCTTCCTTGGCGGGAAACAGGGGAGTGGAGAGATAACGCTCCCCGCTGTCCGGGGCGATGGCCACGATGAGGCCGGATTCCATCTCCCGGGCCTTGCGGATGGCCACGGCCACCGCGGCGCCGGAGCTCATGCCCAGGAAGAGGCCCTCCTGACGGGCCAGGCGCCGGGCGGTCTCGAAGCCCTCTTCATCCTCCACGTGCACGATCTCTTCGGCCTGAGTCTTGTCGA
>JACQYN010000111.1 GCA_016208235.1 Deltaproteobacteria bacterium | reverse complement strand
GAAATTTTGCAGGAGCGGGTCGTCTCCAGCCGCAACCGACGCAACCCGCGGGGGGTCAAACGCAAAGTGAGCATCTTTCCCGTGCGCTCCAGAGGATCAAAACCATTGCCCCACATAAACATTAAAGCATCCATTATGATTATTAAGTGAACAGTATTACCCTAAATCCCCCTTTAAGAAAGGGGGACTTTTTAAACCCCCCTTTTCTAAAGGGGGGTAGGGGGGATGTTTCATTCTCGGGGGTGTGACATATGTGGTTCATGAAGGTTTTGCCTGTGCCAGCACAGGCTGGAAAGCCTGTGCCACCTTTTGATTGAAACTTGGTATTAGGACAGCGGCGCCAGCTCCACCCTTCCCCAGACGCCCAGTTTTTCCCCCACGATCACCACCGCGCCCAGGATTTCCGGCACGGTCCCGGCCCACTCCAAAGCAACATTGATGGCCCCGGCGTCCGGCACCCGGTTCCCCAGGGCCGTGGCCGCGGCGTCCGCCAACGCGGCGTTGGCCGCGATGACGCAGGCCGCGTCCGCCTTGCCGAAGCTTAAAGAATGGCCCACTGTGCCCGAAGAAGTGCACACCCCCAAAGGCCCCCAGGCCGGGTCGATTTTCAGACCCACCCGGCCGCTTAAGGGCGATTTGCCGGCAAAAAGACCTATGGTGGCCGGATGCTTTATATGAAGAAAAATATCCCCGCCGTTTTCCACGATCACCTCTGCGCTCAAAGGGGCCAGAGCCCGCCCCACCCGCTCCGCCAGGGCTCCGGCCACCGCGGCCATGGGACCTACCCCCACTTTGGCGGCCGCGGCCAGCATCTCCCGCGCCACCGGCGGGGCAAAGGGGTCCTCCGGCCAGGGGGCCAGGGCCTCCAGGAACCCGGGATGCCCGGCAATGTAGTTCTCCAACTGCTGCCTTTCCTGGAAAACCACCTCGCGCACCTCAGGGGTGAAATCCCGGGCCGCCAGGACCCAAAGATCCGTCTCCTTCACCACCACCCGGAAACCCGCCAGGCCCTCCCGGGCCATGCGGGTTCGATAGGTGCGGGGTTCGTAAGTCATGGGGTGAAACCTTTTAATGGTCTTGTGGGGGAAGGGCCAGGGACCTGAGGTCCCTGGCCCCCCATACCCCCATAAGCCCTAACTTTATGAATTTTTACAAATACATTTTCTAGAATTGTTTGTTATTTTGTCATTCTGAACGGAGCGAAGCGGAGTGAAGAATCTCGTATTTTGAGTTCGCTTCGCTCGGAATCACAATCTATTACAGAAAAGTGTTCCGGATTTATTCGTCATAATGTGTACGAAATATTGGTGCATATCGATAACCAAGTCCTCAATAATTTTAAAGGAGACAATTTTCGAGGACCGACATTTTGAGTAAATCCACAAAGTTATTAACTTCAAATACGAGATTCTTCACTCCGCTTCGCTCCATTCAGAATGACAAACATTGTTTAAGTTAACGCTTATGCCACCCCCCATCCCGCAGCTGTCCTTGACATTTTAAAAGAGTGCGCCCTTCAACGCTATGAGAATAACTCCTCCGCACATCAACGATACTCCTAGCAATCTGGGCAAAAAGGGCCGTTCCTTCAGCCACATACCCCCCAGAATCACGCTGATTAAAAGACTGAGTCGTTTTACCGAGATCATATAGGCCGCGGGAGCCAGGGTCAGACCCTGGGCCACGCTTAAGATGCTGAGGGTTACGAAAAATCCCAGGAGCAGGCCCCACCCCCAGATGGACCTGAGGGCTAGGCCCCCCGGCCCCCGGATCAAGGGATACCCGCCAAGCATGACGCCGCTCAGCAGCATCGGGTAAAACACCCCGAAAAAAGCCGGGTCCGAGTGCAGGACCGCCTTTTTAAACAGGGCCGCGGTGCAGGAATAGATCAGGGCCACCCCCAGCATCAACCGGGGGCCCCGTTCCCAAGCCAAAGCCCGGAAAGGCGCCCAGATCCCGCTCCCTCCCAAACCCAGACTCAGGATATAGCTTCCCCCGGCGATGCACAGCACCCCCAGAATACCCCAGCGGTTCAGGGTTTCCCCCAAGAACAACCGGCCGGTGAGAATCATGAATACCGGCGTAAAAGCCAGAAAAGGAATACACAGGGACAGATGGCAGACCCTTAGAGATTGCATGTACAACAAGGTGGCGGTCACCTCCAGGGGCACCATGGCCGCCACCACCCACCAGAAGGTGGAATCTATTACCGGCCGGCTGAGGCCCAGGGCCACCAGAAAGAGGAAAGGCAGGGCAAAGAGGAAGCGGACCAGCCCCATAACATAAGGCGACAGATGCGTCAGATGCCGTTTGGTCACCGCATCCGCGCCCGCGTCCCCCAGGGCCGCAGCCAGGCCAAAGAAGAGCCATATTCCTATGCCCAAGACTAATCCTTTTGGCAGGTGGATTGTTGGGGGAGGAGTGAGCAGTAAGTAGTGATCAGTGGTCAGTGGTCAGTGATCAGTAAAAGAAAAGGCCGATGAGCCACACTTTCAACTGATTACTTGATTACTGGTTACTCCAGCTGTCCTCCCCCGATAGCATTACTTAACGCTACAAACTGCGCCACGCCCAGCGTTTCCCCCCGTCGACCCGGGTCGATATCCAAAGCCACCAAAATGGCGCGCAGTTTTTCCGGAGCCAGTCCAAAATCGGCAGCCCGGCTCACCAGGGTATTATTCAGGGTCTTGCGGCGGTGGGCGAACGCAGCCTTTACCACCCGGCTGAACAAGACTTCGTCCCGGGCCGGGGGCGACGCCTCCCGGGGGGTCAGACGCAGCACCACCGAGTCCACCTGGGGGGGCGGAAAAAAATTGCCCGGGCCCAGGGAAAACAAGCGCTCCAGGGAAAAGTGATATTGGATCAGAACGGAGAGGATGCCATAGTCTTTCGTGCCTGGTGGAGATAAAAGACGGTCCCCTACTTCCTGCTGCATCATCAGCACGGCCTGGTTGATAGCTTGTTTTTCATCCATCAGTTTGAATAACAAAGGGGAAGTGATCTGGTAAGGAAGGTTCCCGGCCACGGTCAGGGGCCGCCCCGCTTCCCCGCGGCATCCCCGGAAGTCAAAGGTCAGGGCGTCCTGAGAGAGAATCTGCACCCGGGGATTCTCCGGGAAAAGCTCTTCCTCCAGGTACCGGGCCAGGGCCGGGTCCCGTTCCAGGGCCACCACTTTTCCGGCTTCCTGGGCCAGAAAAACGGTGAGGGCCCCTAAACCGGGGCCGATTTCCACCACCGTCTCCTGGCCCTTTAAATCCAGGGCGGCCACTATACGCTGGGCCTGGTGGGGGTAAAGGAGAAAGTGCTGGCCCCAGGCCTTCCTAGGCCTCAGGCCCAGACGGCGCAGAGTGATTTTCGGGGAAGGGAAAGACACCGGCAGCCTTTCGGGCCTTGTGCTGCCGATAGCGCTGCACGGCCCAGAGAGTGAGGAAGTAGGAAACAATGGCCGGAGGGATAGCCATGATCAATCCCCCCACCTGTAAAGCCAGGCCGCCCCGCCACAACAGTTGGAGGAGGCTGGGCAAATCAAAGGTGGCCGGCAACGTCAGGGGTTCTCCCCGGAAGAGAAGGAATTGGCCCACTTTATAGGCTGCCAGGTAGATGGGGCCCATGGTTATCGGGTTCATGACCCAGATGCCCAGGTAGGCGGTGACCGGGGAGATCCGCAACAAGGGAGCCAGCACCAAAGCCCCTACAGTATGGAAAGGCACCGTGGGAGTGACGCCGATGAAGACTCCCAGGGCCATGCCCCAGGCCAGCTTCCGGGGGTCTCCCTGGAGACGCTTGAATTTCACCCACTGGTAGCGAATAGTGCGCTTTAAGTTCATGCGTTCCCGGTAACTTGGGGCCCTGGTGCGGCCCCTTCGTCCCTAAGTACCCGGCGCAACACTTTGCCCACCTGGCTTTTGGGCAATTCCCGGCGAAATTCGATAATTTTTGGCACCTTATACGCGGCCAACTGGGGCTGGCAGAAGGCCTGGATCTCCCCGGCGGTCAGGGGGGTGCCGTCCTGGGGCACGATCACCACCTTCACCACTTCCCCCCGGTAATCATCAGGCCATCCCAGGGCCACCGCCTCCTTCACTCCGGGGTGTTGGTAAAGTACCTCTTCCACCTCCCGGGGATAGATGTTGTAGCCCCCGGAGATGATCATGTCTTTTTTTCTTTCCACAATATAAAAATAGCCGTCCGCCTCCATCCGGGCCAGGTCCCCGGTATAGAGCCAGCCGTCCCGGAGAGCCAGGTTGGTCTCCCCGGATTTTTGCCAGTAGCCCTGCATGACCTGGGGACCCTGGAGGACCAGCTCCCCCACCTCTCCGGACGGCAGTTCTTGGGTGCCCGTCTCCTGGTCCATGATCCGCACCGCGGTGCCCGGCAAGGGCAGGCCGATGCTGCCCGGAGGCCGCCGCCCTTCAATAGGGTTGATATGGGTCACCGGCCCCGCCTCCGTCAGGCCGTAGCCTTCCAGGATGCGGCAATTGGTGAGGCTCTCAAACCGGTCCCGCACCTCCAGGGGCAGGGGCGCAGAGCCGCTGATGCAGGCCCACAGCGAGGTGAGATCATAGCGGGAGATTTCCGGGTGGTTGATCAAGGCCACAAAGAGGGTGGGCACCCCCGGCAGCATGGTGGGCCGGTGTTTCTTCAGGGCCTTGAGAAACATCTGGATCTCAAACCGGGGCAGGACAATGATCAGCGCCCCCTGGGAGATAGGCCAATTGAGGCAGACCGTGAGGCCGAAGGAATGGGAGAAGGGCAGCAGCCCCACCAGCCGCTCAGCCCCGTAGCGCACCTGGGGGAGCCAGGCGTTGATCTGGGCCACGTTGGCCAGGAGATTGGCATGGGTCAAGGCCGCGGCCTTGGGAACCCCGGTGGTGCCGCCCGTATAAAGGAGAACCGCCACCTCCCCGGGGTCTGTTGGGGGCGGGGCGTCCAGGGGCCGGTTCTTAAGCAAACCCCGCCAGGCCAGGCGGCCGGGGCCGGGCTTGAACCCGGTGGCCGAGCCCTGCCGCCGGGCCTTCAACGGATAGAGCCAACTCAGGGGCCAGGGGAGATAATCGGCCCGGCTGGTGACGATCACCTGGGCCAGATTCGCCTTAGCCCGGGTCTCCTCCACCTTGGGCAAAAGATGGTCCGGGACCACCAGCCAACGGGCCCCGGAGTCAATCAACTGGTAGTTGAGCTCCTTGGGGCTGAGCAGCGGGTTTAAGGGCACCGCCACCGCGCCCAGGCGCAGGGCGGCGTGATAGGTCATCACCAGTTGAGGGCAGTTAGGGAGAAGGAAGGCGACGCGCTCCCCGGGGACTACTCCCAGGTTCCGAAAAGCCTGGGCCAGGCGGGCTGTCTGGTCGGCCAAGGCCCCATAAGATATGGTCCGCCCGAAAAAGGCCAGAGCCGGAGCTTGGGGTGATTTTTGGGCCGCCTGGAGCAGCAACTGGGGGATGGTTCCGGAAACCGGCCCGATCTCTGCAGGCACTCCCGGGTCGTAATGCTCTACCCAGGGGAAGGTCATCGATAGCAATCCTCCAGCCTCAATGCTGCTGGGGGTCCCCTTCGCATCCACATCCACAGGACGGTTGCTGCTGCAAATCCTCCGGGGTGGATTCCCGAACCCGGCGCACCGTGAAGGAGACCTCCAGTTCCTTACCCGCCAGGGGGTGGTTGAAATCGAGGACCGCGGTCTCGGGGCGCACTTCCTGGACCACGAAATAGACCGGATGGCCTTCTTCGTCTTCGGTCTCAAATACCTGGCCCGCCTTCAGCTCTACGTCGGGGGCGAAATCCGTGCGGGGCACCTCCATGATCAGTTCCTGGTCCGACTCTCCATAAGCCTCCCCAGGACTGAGGCGCACCACTTTCTGGACATTCTCCTCCAGGCCCAGCAGGGCTTCTTCCAGGCCCGGAGGCATCACTCCCCAGCCCATACAGAAGGAGATCTCTTCCGACCGACCGTCCGGGGGATAATATTCCCGCTCCCCCATGCGGATCAGGTAATCTATGGTAACAAAAGAGTTTTTGTCGATTATCATTTCTATCTCCTATTGAGAAAAGAGGACTGAGCCCCTTTCTAGATCATATAAAAGTGCTCAAAAAACCCAGAGGAAGCCACAAGGTTAGAGGATGCCGGGAAGGAAGGGGAAGTGAGGGCTCTCCCCAGGGGGAGGGATCCAGCCGGGAAACCTCCCCTAACCTTCTTTGGTGGCCATGATGATCCGGCCGGTGTTCATCAGGTTGCACCTGACGGCCTGGTTCACGGTCATCCCCACCTCCCGCATCACGCGAATCACATCCAGGTCGGTGGTAAAACCGATGCGGACACAAACCGGGGCCAGCAAGTCCTCGATTTTTCCCAGGACGCGGCCATTAGGGCTGCGGGTGTGATTGATGACGATGATCTGTCCCCCGGGTTTCACCACCCGCAGGATCTCCCGGCACACCTTGTGGGGGTCTTGCACGGTGGTGATTACGTACGCGGAAATTACCGCGTCAAAATGATTCTCGGGGAACTCCAGGTTCGCGGCATCCATTACATGGAGATCATAGGTGCTGCCGCCGTTGAGCTGGGCCGCCCTTTTCCGGGCCTGCTCGATCATGGGCGCGGAAATATCAATGCCCACCAGGTTGGTGTGAGAGGGATATTTTTCCAGCGTGGAGCCGGGGCCGATGCCGATCTCCAGGATCCTTTGGTGCGGCCTTCTGTCCAGATAATGAAAAGCCCGGCGGCGCCCGGGTTCCAGTAATTTTCCGAAAACATAATCATAAAAAGGGGAGTAAAAAGAATATAATTGCTCCATATAGCTGGGGTTTACTCGACATTTCATAGCCAGTCCTCGTTTGGAAGATGAATTTTCTTGGTCAGGGAATTTCTGGCGCGGATGGTTGTTGCCCCAAATGTCCTATTGTACCGCAAGATTTTAGTAAATGTAAACGGAATTTTTCCGGGGCTAGACGGAAGGCTTAGGCCGGGGGGAGCAAACCCCGGCCTCCCAGGAATCTGTGCGGCCCTGGTACTGCAAGAGATAGACGCGGCCGTCAGCCGCGACTACCTTAAAAAAAAGAGAGTCAGGCCCATAACCCTGCTCCAGGATCTCCCGCACTTCCAGCCGTTGCCCTTCCCAGTTGAAACTCAAGGGGCGTTCATGGAGGCGATGGCCGGAATAGGTGGATACCTGGGTGCGCATTAGATTACTTGTTTTTCTGTTAAAAAAATAAAGATGTCAATTAGTTATAGGTTAAGCCGGTTGGATTTGCCCGGAAACATGTATTAAATCCAGGAGTAAAATATTAGCACATTTTCACTTGGGATGGTCGCCATTTTCCATCCCGGAGGGCCGCGAGCCCCTGGTAAGACCGGGCCGGAATTAGACATTGCAATAGTTTCCAGGGTAATTTAAAATGCCAGGTATGCTCCGGAGTTGGCCTATTAAACCAATCCTGGATGTGCTTAAGTACTGCCTTCCTGCCTTTTCATTTCCGGAAGCGGGCGAGGGCAGCCGGAACTGAGAATTTTGTGCATCCCACGGTTGTTGCAGGGCCTCCGGCTACTGGCCAAAGACAGTAAGTCGCGGGCAACGCCTTGGGGGGATTTAAATATTTACCCCTGGCCCAATCCCCCTAACCCGTGGAGGAGGTTAATTAATGTCGGTTAAGAAAAAGCTGGACTTACGCCGGGTAGTGGTCACCGGTATGGGACTCATCAACTCAATGGGCTTCGACGTGCCTACGGTCTGGCAACGGTTGCTGGCGGGGCAATCCGGGGTACATCAGGTCGTTAATTTAAGCAGCTACATGGATTCTTTCCGAGAACTTCACCCCTTACCCGATGATTTTCCCCTGATTGCCGGGCAGATCTTGGATTTTGATCTGAAAGAGTTCCTCCAGACCCGGAAGAAAAACCCTTCCAAAGAAGATTTAAAGCAGATTAAATATACCGACCGTTTCACGCAATTTGCCCTGGCCGCCAGCCTGGAGGCGGTCCAGGACTCCGGTCTGGACCTGGAAAAGGAGGATCCGGAGCGAGCCGGGGTGATCATTGCCACCGGTATGGGCGGCGTCGGCTCCTGGGAGGAGCAGATCATGAAACTCCTCAGCGAAGGGGTGCGCCGGGTGTCGCCTTTTCTGGTGCCCAAGATGATCCCAAATTTGGCCGCGGGCAACGTGTCCATCAGTTTCAAGGCCAAAGGCCCCAATATCGCCCTTTCCACCGCCTGCGCCGCCGGGGCGCATGCCATCGGCATGGCCTACCGCTCCATCCAGATGGGGGAGGCGGACCTGATGGCCACCGGGGGCACGGAAGCAGCCATCACTCTCCTGACCATGGCCGGATTCTACCGCATGGGGGCCCTGGCCACGGGGTGCAATGACCATCCCGAGACGGCCAGCCGGCCCTTCGACATCCAACGCAACGGCTTTGTCATGTCGGAAGGCTCAGGCGTCCTGGTCCTGGAAGAAAGGGAACACGCCCTGCGCCGCGGGGCCGATATCCACGCGGAGATTATCGGCTTCGGAATGACCGGCGACGCCCACCATATCACTGATCCCCACATAGAAGGGGCCAAGCGCTGCATCAAGCTGGCCCTCCGGGACGCCGGCATCTCCCCCGGGGAGGTGGATTACGTCAACCCCCACGCCACCGCCACTCCGGTGGGGGACAGGAATGAGGCCCAGGCCCTGCTGCAAATCTTCAAGGAGGCCAACCACCGGCCCCTGGTCAGCGCCACCAAGTCCATGACCGGACATCTCTTGGGAGCCGCAGGCGCGGTGGAGGCCATTTTCTCCATTATGGCCTTGAAGCATGGCATCATCCCCCCCACCATCAATCTGGAAAATATCGATCCCCAGTGCGAAGGCTTTGATTTTGTTCCCGACAAGGCCCGGGAAGTCAAAATTCGCCATGCCCTATCCAACTCCTTCGGTTTTGGGGGCACCAACGCCTCCCTGGTCTTTAAATCCTTTGAGGGATGAAGGAAAGTCCCGGCGCCGGGAGAAAGATAAACCCCGTCCGCCTGCCCCCCGTTGATCAAGCGGACCGGGGGATGGCCTGCCTCCAGTTCTTTTGCAGCCAGTGATGAGTGAAAAGGCCCGACCCATTCGCATCGCCATTTTCAGCAACCAGGAAGCCCCTGCTTGTCAGGTGGTCTCTCTGCCCTTCTCCTTGGAAGGCTATCCCCCGGTGGAGCTAGAAATTTTTCAAGGGGTGGCCTCCCTCTCCCCTGCAGAGGTGCGCCAGGCCCTCAAGGAGAGGCAACCCGAGGGCTTCGACATCATCCTGGACGGGGAGCAACTGGCTCTCGACCTGGCTCCCGAGCCCGTCGTCTCCGGCCCCCGGGCCCGGATGCTGGAGGGCCTTCTCTGTCAACTCCAGGAGTTTCGGCAGAAGCAGGAAATCAACACCGGCATCATCAACAGCGCCACGGACGCCATCGTCACCATCAATGAGGACCACATCATCATCGGCTACAACAAGGGCGCGGAGAAGATACTGGGCTATACCCGGGAGGAAGCCCTGGGCCAAAACTTGAAGCTCATTATCCCTCCACCTCACAAAGACGTGCACCAGGAATATGTGCGCCGCTATGTGGCCACCCGCCAGCCCCATGTCATCGGCAAACATGTACGCCTCACCGCCCAGCGCCGGGACAGGACGGAATTTCCCATGAGCATCTCCTTTTCCGTGGCGGAGGTCCGGGGCAACCTCTATTTCACCGGTATTATTCGGGACATCACGGAAACCAAGGAGATGGAGGACCGACTGCTCCAGTCCGAGCGCCTGGCCGCAGTGGGCAACACCGTGACCCACATTGCCCATGAAATCAAAAATCCTCTGTTGATCATCGGCGGTTTTGCCCGGCAGCTTATCAAGGCCACCGAACTGGATGACAAGGCCCGGCAGAAACTGGCCATCATCGCCGAGGAAGTGGCGCGTCTGGAAGGGATGGTGGCGGAAATGCGGGACTTCGTGCGTCCTCCCGTGTCCCAAAAAACCCTGGGCCACCTGGAACCTCTCCTCACCGAGGTCCTGGAGTTCTTTCAAGAGAACTTTAAGGAGCATCATATCCAGGTGCGGCTGCAGGAGGACGGTTCCCTCCCCCCGGTGAGCTTCGACGCCAACCAAATCCGCCAGGTGCTCATCAATCTCTTTAAAAACGCGGTGGAGGCCATGCCCCGGGGGGGAGAGCTCACCGTCGCCACCCGGGTTAAGGGGCCCAACGTGGAGGTCAGCGTCATCGACACCGGGGAGGGCATGCCCCCGGAGGTGGCGGCCAATATCTTCACCCCTTACTTCACCACCAAGGAGAAGGGCACCGGCTTGGGCCTGGCCATCTGCAACTTCATCGTCAAGGAGCAGCACGGTGGGCGCATCGAGGTGGAAAGCACACCGGGCAAAGGCTCCACCTTCACCATCCAACTGCCCGCGGTTGAGGCGTCCGCAGATTGACCCCCTTCCCACCCTCCCCTCTGTTACAAGTGCGGGACCTCCAGGTCCATTTCGACACCCCCGCCGGCCTTCTTAGGGCCGTGTCCGGGGTGAGTTTCGATCTTAATGCCGGGGAAACCCTGGGGCTGGTGGGGGAGTCGGGCTGCGGCAAGACGGTCACCGCGCTCTCCATTCTGCGCCTTCTCCCTGCCACCCATTCGGAGATGAGCGGGGAGATCCGCTTCGCCGGGGACGACCTGCAAGCCTTTTCTGAACCTGACATGCGCCGGGTGCGGGGCAACCGCATCGCCATGATCTTTCAGGAGCCCATGACCGCGCTCAACCCGGTGTTCACCATCGGCGAGCAGGTGGCGGAGGCCCTGCGCCTCCATCGGGGCCTGGGGCACCAGGCCGCCTGGAGCGCCGCGGGCCAGGCCCTGGCCCGGGTGGGGCTGCCGGACGCCCCCCGCCGCCTGGGGCAGTACCCTCATCAACTCTCCGGGGGTTTGCGCCAACGGGCCTTGATCGCCATGGCCCTGGCCTGCGAGCCGGAGATCTTGATCGCGGATGAACCCACCACCGCCCTGGACGTAACCATCCAGGCCCAGATCCTGGCCCTGCTGAAGAGTCTCAAGGAGGAAATGGGCCTGGCGGTGCTGTTCATCACCCACAACCTGGGGATCGTGGCCCAGACCACGGAGCGGGTGGCGGTAATGTACGCCGGGGTCATCATGGAGCAGGCCGCGACGAAGGAGCTGTACAAAAATCCGGCCCATCCCTATACCCGGAGCCTTTTAGCCGCGGTGCCCCGGTTGGATTTTCACCATCCGCCGGGGGAGAGCCTGGCGGCTATCCTGGGCCAGGTGCCCAGCCTGGAGGCGCCGCCGCCGGGCTGCCTTTTTAAGGACCGCTGCCCCGATGCCCGGCCTCTCTGCCTGGAAGAGCCCCCCTGGGTGGAGTTGGGGCGAGGGCATCTGGTGCGCTGTTGGAATTATGGTTAAAGAAAAATAGGGACACTTCCTATTTTTACTATTTTTTCTCCGCCATATTAAGGTATTGCCTATAAAAATAGGAAGTGTCCCTATTTTTCTACGCGTCGGTTCTCTCCCCCAGCCAGGAGCTGCAGATCTGGGAAGTTGAGGAATTAAAATGGAAGACAGCACCAAGACCAGAGAAGCACTCCTAGAAGAATTAACCGGAATGGATCAGAAAATTGTTGATCTGGCCAAGACGGTGACCAAATATCAACGGCTGGCGGAAGCCTGGCGGGATTTGTGGGCGCAATTCGCCGCCATTATCGAAGCTTTTGACGGCTTTATTTATATCTGTTCCCAGGACTACGAAGTGGAGTTTATGAATCAGCGTTTCATTGACCGGACGGGCTATTACCCCCTGGGACAGAAATGCTACAAGGCTCTGCATGACCTGGAGGGAGTCTGCCCCTGGTGCGTAAACGAAAGGGTCTTCAAAGGGGAGACCGTCCGCTGGGAAGTGCGCAGCCCTAAAGATAACCACTGGTATTATGTGGTGAACACGCCCATAAAGCACCCCGACGGCACCATGTCCAAGATGGCCATGATCCAGGACATCACTAAACACAAAGAGATGGAGAAGGCTCTCAAACTGGCTGAAGAAAAGTATCGGGGCATCTTTGAAAACGCCGTGGAGGGCATCTTCCAGAGTTCTCCCGATGGGCGGTTTCTCAGCGTCAACCCGGCGATGGCGCAAATTTTTGGCTACGGCTCCCCCGAGGAAATGCTGGCCGGCATCGCCGATATCAGCCGGCAATTATATGTCGATCCCCGCCGCCGGGACGATTTTTGTCAGACCTTGAAGGATGCCGGTTTCATCAAAGGCTTTGAAGCCCAATTCTATCGGCAAGACGGGAGCCGTATCTGGATTTCCATCAATGCCCGGGGGGTTCGGGATGAGGAGGGAGAAGTCCTTTACTATGAAGGCTTTCTCCAGGACGTCACGGATAGGCATCAAGAAATCTTACAGGTAGGGCGCGGCAAGTTATGATAGAAACTCTGCTGGAAACCCGGGACTTAAGCCGCTACTTCCGCCTTGCCGGGCCCTGGGGCCGGGGGCCCCTCCTTAAGGCGGTGGATGGCGTGAACTTCTCCATCCAGGCCGGGGAGACCCTGGGCCTGGTGGGGGAGTCCGGGTGCGGCAAGTCCACCCTGGGCCGCCTGATCCTGGCCCTGCTGGCCCCCACCCAGGGCCGGGTCTGGTTCGGCGGCGAGGAGGTGACCAATCTCCCCAAGTCCCGTTTGAAACAGATGCGCCGGCAGATGCAGATCGTCTTCCAGGACCCCTACTCTTCGCTGAATCCCCGAATGATGGTGCGCCAGATCCTGGAGGAGCCCTACGTCATCCACCGCCTGGGCACTAAAACCGAGCGGCTGGCCTGGGTGGCGGAGCTTCTCAATGAGGTGGGTCTGGGGTAAGAGCACCTGGAGCGCTACCCCCATGAGTTCAGCGGCGGCCAGCGCCAGCGCCTGGGCGTGGCCCGGGCCCTGGCTTTGAAGCCCCGGCTGATCGTGGCCGACGAGCCGGTCTCCGCCCTGGACGTCTCCATCCAGGCCCAGATTCTCAACCTCCTGGCGGAATTGCAGAAACGCCACGGGCTCACTTATCTCTTCATTTCCCACGACTTAAGCGTCATTTCCCAGATCAGCGACCGCGTCGCGGTCATGTACTTGGGGCGGCTGGTGGAGCTGGCCTCCCGGGAGGTCTTTGACACCGCCCGGCTGCACCCTTATACCGAAGCCCTCCTCGCGGCGGTGCCCCTGCCGGACCCGGAGCGGCCCTTCCGCCCCCCGGAGCTCAAGGGGGACCCCCCCAGCCCCATCAACCTCCCTTCCGGGTGCCCCTTCCATCCCCGCTGCCCCGAGGCCCAATTTCCCGTTTGCCGGGACGTCTTCCCGGAATACCGGGAAACCGCGCCGGAGCACTGGGTTTCCTGTCACTTCCGGTAATCCCGGGGACTTCGACCGCAGAGGCCCCCCTTCCATTCATAAAAAAAGCCAGGAATTAACCCCTGGCTTCTCTAAGTTGCAGGCGGGATTGCTTGCAGCTTTAGGCTCCGCTTCCCGTCGTCTTCAGGAGGTGGGCACGTTGGTGGGTTTACACAGCAAATCGGCCGAGGTGGACAGGCGGCCGCACTGTTCGCAGACATACTTGATGTCTTCCAGTTTGCCCTTGCAGTAATGTTTGACGTGAGACGACTTTTCTCCACAGTAGGCGCAGGTCATGGGCTCGCCCGCGGGATTGCACAGATGGCCGGGCTCCTCCGCCAGGGCCCCGCAGGTTTGACAAGTATAGACTTTTTTCGCCATAACTCCTCCTTAAAAGCAGTCATCCGAGATATGTGGAAAAAATAAGGTGTAAATAAAGCTTGTCAATCCTGGGGCCGGATTTTTTTGCGAGCAACTAACGGAGCGGGTTTTAAAAATAGGAGGGGTCAGGGAGCCAGGGTCAGACTCCCGGCCTGGCCGTCCACCCGGGCCCACACCCCTAAAGGCAGGGTATGGTTGTCCGGCTGGTGGCCCACGGGCAGGCCCGCCAGCACCGGTATCTCAAGGGGTGCAAGAGCCGTGGCCAGGACTTCCCAAAGGTTCTCCCGGGAGCCGCCGCAGCCGGTGAACGCGCCCAGAACCACGCCCTTGACCCCCTCCAGGGCCCCGGCCAGGAGCAGGTGATGAAGGAGGCGGTCCAGGCGGTACAGGGCTTCGTTGTGGTCTTCCAGAAAGAGGATATAGTCCCGGAACCGGGGGGCAAAGGGGGTGCCCAGGAGATGGCAGAGGGTGGTGAGGTTGCCCCCGGCCAGGACCCCTTGGCCGGTTCCCGGGAGGAGCGCGGTTAAACCCGGGAAAGTGACGGTCTGGGGCCCCGGAGCCGTCAGCCAATAGAAAAAACTCTCCCGCGCGGCGGGGGTGAGGACCGGCAGGTGAGACACGGTGGGACCGTGAAAGGTCACCAGACCCAGGTCCCGGTGCAGCCTCCAAAGGAGATTGGTGAGGTCGCTGAAGCCCACCAGGCGCTTGGGCTGCGCTTCCAGGGCCGCCAGGTCCAGATGGGGCAGGACTTTCAGGGAGCCATAACCCCCCCGGGCACCCACCACAGCCTTCACCTCCGGCTCCTGCCAGATTTCCAGGAACCTCCGGGCCAGCCGCCGGTCGGCCTCGCCCCCCCAGGCCCGGGTCTGGAAGACCTCCGGGCCGCACACCACCTTAAAGCCCCATTCCTTAAGGATGGCCACCCCCGCGTCCCAAACCTCCCGGGACACCGGGCTGGCCGGCGCAGCCACCGCCACCGCGTCCCCGGGCTTAACCGGCGGCGGCCAGAGGCAGGAGGGGGAAGTCGGCGAAGAAGGCTGCGAACCGTGGCCGCCGGGGCTTTTGCCCGATGAATTTTTGGAGGAAGCTTTCATAACCTAAAGATTAATCGCTACCCCGGGGAATAACAAATATTCTCTTCCGTTTTTCCATAATTTTCCTCTATAATACAAGGGAACAATCGTCACTCATCAATCAGGAGACGGTTCCTCAAACTTTGCGGCGTTTGTGGTCTCGGATAAATCTCCGGCCCTCATGGGTCGGTTTAACCCTGCTTCTTATTTTCGGGCTGGCGGCCTTTTTCCGCGTCTACGGCCTTGGAGGCAGGGACCTCTGGACCGATGAGGCCTGGGTGGCCCTGGCCGCGCTTGAATCCACCCCCCAGGCGGCCTTGGCCGCGGGCCATTCCACCCCACCCCTGTATATCCTCACCGTCTGGGCCCTGGCCCAGGTGGTGGGGAGCAGCGAAGCGGTTCTCCGCTCCCTCTCCTTCTTCTTCGGTCTCGGGACCTTAGCCCTCTTCTGGCCCCTGGCCCGGGCCTTGACCTCCCGGTCCGGTTCCCTGTTGGGGCTGGCTATGGTAGCCTTCTCCCCCATCATGGTTTATTACGCCAAGGAGTTGAAACAGTACAGCGGGGACGCCTTCTTCGCGGTGCTCGTCTTTTTCCTGGTGGAGCGGCTCCGGCTGCAGGACAGAAAATGGGCCTGGGCGGCGTTGGCTGTGGCCGGCACCCTGGGCCTGGGGTTCTCCCATACCCAGATCTTTATCCTGCCCGTGGCCTGGGCGACGTTA
Organism: Deltaproteobacteria bacterium; assembly: GCA_016208235.1. Classification (GTDB taxonomy): domain Bacteria; phylum Desulfobacterota; class Desulfobaccia; order Desulfobaccales; family 0-14-0-80-60-11; genus SURF-52. The sequence goes on along the minus strand of JACQYN010000111.1, from coordinate 17,518 downwards.
TGGTTTATCCTGCCCTCCGGCCAGAGGCTGAAGGTGGCCCTTCTGGGAGGGGTCTGGGCTGCGGCCTTTGCCGCCGGCTATTTTCTCGTTCTCCGGGGGCAGGTGGACCCGGAACTGCTGGCCTATTGGGCCCAGGATTTCCCGGATTCCTCCGGTATAGCAGCCTTCGTGGGGTGGCTGGGAGCGGCTTTTTCCCGCTATTTCCGGTATTTTTTCGGGGAATGGGGCCTGTTCTGGGGCCTGCCTCTATTGCTGGCAGGAATTTTGGTTCTCATCCGGCAGGGCTGCTGCCGGGCCTGTTTCTACCTGGGGGGCCCGCTGCTCCTGGCCCTGGGAGCCGCGTCCCTGCACCGTTACCCCTTTATGGCCCATTACGGCGGCAACCGCCTGATGCTCTTCAGCGCCCCTCTACTCTATCTGGTGGCGGCGGTGGGGCTGATGTTAATCCTCACCCGGCTTTGGGAAAAACGGCAAAAGGTCCTGGCCCTGGGCCTCACCGGGTTCTTGGTTCTGGCTCTAAACCCCTTGGGGGTTATTAAAGAAAACCTTTATCCCAGTAACAACCGGGAAGAGATTCAGCCCCTGGTGGCCCATCTGCAAAGTCAGCTCCAACCCCAGGACTGGGTTTATGTCTATTATTTTGCCGTCTACCCCTTCAAATACTATTTTCACCGCCCCTGGAAGAAGGTCTGTTGGGGAAAATCCTGTGTGGAGACCGACCTGGTGGTGCCGGCAGCCAAGAGCCAGCATCCCCGGCGGCTATGGCTCGTAGCTTCCCATTTTCCTTCTTTAAATTATATGCGGGAATTTGCCGGGGAACTCCTGGGATCCCAATGGCGGGAGACGGCCTGCCTGTCCCGGGCCAGCGCCGCGCTTTTCTGTTTCGAATGGCAGGGACCGCAACTGGCTAAAAGCCGGACATTCCCTGCAAAACCAGGCGAATCCGGTTCTCCAACTCCGCCAGCCGGTACGGCTTATAAATAAAACCCGCGGCTCCCGTATCTTTGATCCGGTCCACTTCCTGGGAGGAAAAAAAACCGGAGGCCATCAGCACCCGCACTCCCGGATCCAAAGTCAGCAAATCCTGGAGCACTTGCAGCCCGTCTCGATCCGGCAGGTAATAGTCCAGGATCACCAGGTCCACCTTACCCAGGCGGCGATAGCATTCCAGGGCTTCCCGGCCGTCCCGGGTCGCCTCCACCTCATACCCCAGATGCTCCAGAAGTTCCTTTCCCAAAGAGCGGATCAGGGGATCATCGTCAACCAACAAGATTAGCGGCGGCATATTTCTGACAGCTCCCGAAGCTGATGGGCTGGGGCGCCCTTTTTTACCCTGAACTCCTTATTTTCCGGACCCGATCCGGAGACGCAGATCTTGAATGATTCCAGGACCTAAGGCCTTTTCCAGTTCATGTAAAATGCCGGGCCCGAGGAATTGCAGCTCCTGCCCCCAGGCCGCAGCGCTCACCTCCACCCAGAGTTCCCGGCGGCGGACCTCCAGTAGCCGGGTGTGGGGCAACATCTCCGGCGGCACCACCGCCTCCCACACCTGGCGGATCCGGCTGCGCTGTCCCAGGTTACCCCAGTCCAGGGGTTTCATCAACCCCTGCAGGACCTCCCGGATGGGCACGGGCTTGAGGAGCGGCTGGCGCTTGGCCATAAAAAATTCACCCCCGGGCCCGGGCGAAGCCCGGGGCCGCCCGCCGGATGACCTCCTCCGGCACGCAGAAGGCCAGGCGGAAATACCCCGCCCGCCCGAACCCCCGGCCCGGCACGGCCAAAATGTTTTCCTCTTTCAGCCGGGCCACCAGGGCCAGGTCATCACCCCCGGGAGCCTTGGGAAAAAAGTAGAACGCTCCCCGGGGTTTGACGAAATCATAGCCCGCCTGCTCCAGGATCTCGCTGAAGAGGTCCCGGCGCCGGGCATAATAATCGACGTCCACCGAAACCTCCAAAAGATGGGTCACCACCCGCTGCATCAGGGCCGGGGCGTTGACAAACCCCAGGATGCGGTTGGCCAGCACCATGCCGGCGAAAAGCTCTCCCCGTCCCGCGGCCCGGGGGCTCACCGCCGCGTAGCCCAGGCGCTCCCCGGGAATGGAGAGATCTTTGGAAAACGAGGTGGCCAGCAGGGTGTCCGGGTAGGCCGCGAAGATGCTGGGCAGGCTCAGGTCGTCGTAAACCAGGCGCCGGTAAGGCTCATCCGCCACCAGGTAGACGGGGCGGCCATGGCGGCCGGCGTGGTGGGTGAGAAATACCCCCAGCTCTTTCAGGGCCTCGGCCTTGTAAACCTGGCCCGTGGGGTTGTTGGGGGAGTTGATGATGACCGCCCGGGTCCGGGGGCTCAGGGCCTTCTCCAGCCGGTTCAGGTCCAGTTGGAAGTGCTCGTCGGTCTCCACCACCCGGGCCGTGCCGCCGTGGTTGTCGGCATAGAACAGGTACTCCGGGAAGAAGGGGGCCAGGACCACCACTTCGTCGCCGGGGTCCAACAGGACCTTGAGAATAACGTTGAGGGCCCCGGCCGCGCCGCAGGTGAGAACGACGTCGTCGGTCCGGAAGTCCAGGTGGTGGACCCGGCTCAGGTGATGCGCCACGGCCTGGCGGGCAGGGACCAGGCCGGCGTTGGGCATGTAGGCGTGGAGGCCGGGCCGGAGGTCTTGTACTGCGACCGCCAGCTCTTCCTTGAACCGCGCCGGGGGCTCCAGGTCCGGGTTCCCCAGGGTGAAGTCCATCACCTGCTCCGCTCCCAGGCGGGCTTTTAGTTCCGTACCCTCTTCGAACATGCGGCGGATCCAGGAGGCGCTTTCCAGGGCGTGTTTGATGCGTTGGGAGACGGGCATTGAGTACCTGTTTTTAGTTTTCTGTTTTCTGCTATTTTGCTTTATCTGCTTGCGTTTTATGCAGCAGTTGAAGAATAAATTAAACAGTTACCACTGACCACTGACCACTGACCACTGATTACTGATTACTGACTACTGACAACTGACTACTGCCTTACGGCTTTTCTTCCACCTCGTAGCCCGCGTCCCGCAAGGCCTGGAGCACCGCTTCCCCGTGTTCCCGGTCCCGGGTCTCCAGGTTCAGCTCCACCCTAGTATAGTCCAAAGGGAGCTCCGGGGCCAGACGATCGTGAAAGAGATGCAAAATATTGGCGCCCTGCTCCCCCAGGAGCCCGGCCAGCCGCCCCAGGGCCCCGGGCCGGTCGCTTAAAGTCACCCGCAGGCTCCAGAGACGGCGGCGCTCCAGCAGAGCCCGAGGCAATACCCGCTCCAGCAGCGGGATGTCAATATTGCCGCCGCTCACCACCAGGACCACCTGTTTGCCCAAATCCCGGTCCTTTAGCGGCCCTAAAAACGCCGCGGTGGCCGCGGCCCCGGCTCCTTCCGCCAACACTTTTTTGCCTTCCAGGAGAAAGAGCAAGGCCTGGGCGATTTCCATTTCCTCTACCAAGACCACTTCCTGAAGAAGTTCCTTGAGCATAGGAAAGGTGCGCCCCCCCACCAGGGGCACCCGGATGCCGTCCGCCAGGGTGGGCCGGGCGGGCACCGGGGTAGGCTCGCCCTTCTCCAGGGCCGCGGCCAGGGAAGGCACCTGCGCGGCCTGGACGCCGATTACCGCCACCCGGGGTTTGCGGGCCTTCAGGGCCAAAGCCGTGCCCGCGGCCAGGCCCCCGCCACCCACCGGAATGACTACGGTATCCACCCCCGGCAGGTCCTCCAGGATCTCCAGACCCAGGGTGCCCTGCCCGGCCATCACCTCCGGGTCGTCATAGGGATGGATAAAGATATAGCCCTGGGCCACCAGTTCCCGGGCCCGCTCCAGGGCCTCGGAGAGGTCCCGGCCGTGGAGGATCACCTCCGCGCCGTAGCTGCGGGTGGCCATCTGCTTGGAAATGGACGCGCCCTGGGGCATGACGATGGTGGCGGGAATCTGCAGGGAAGCCGCGGCAAAGGCCACGCCCTGGGCATGGTTGCCCGCGGACGCGGCCACCACCCGCGCGCCTTCGCCCCGCTCTTTGAGAAGTTTGAGGCGGTTCAACGCGCCCCGGAGTTTGAAGGAGCCGGTGGTCTGGAGGTTCTCCAGCTTGAGGAAAACCTCCAGGCCGCTGACGCGGCTCAAGGTCCGGGAATAGACCAGGGGGGTGCGCAGGGCCACCCCCCGCAGCCGGACCTGGGCGGCCTCAATGTCCGACAAGCTGATGCTCATACTAGAATCATGGCGGCCTCCCCGATAGTGATCCGTATCATAATTAAGTGGCCTTCTAATCCCCTCCCCCTTGAGGGGGGAGGGTTAGGGTGGGGGTGAAAAAGGTTGCATTTCCCCCTTAACCCCCTCCCACCAGGGGCATAAACGCTAGGATAAGGCTTTTTTGTCATTCTTCGCTGCGCTCTGAATGACAAATATTGTTTAAGTTAGCGCCTATGCCCACCAGGGGAAGGGGGTAGGGGTTGGTAAAGCAATGTCCACCTAATTAAAACACTCCACTGTCAGGAAACCGCAAGTAATTACCCCGTTAGCGTCCGAACTTGATGGAATCGATGATCCGCTGCATCTCCGCGCGGTTGGCGTTGAAATTCTTGGGTTCGCTATGGGCCATGAAGCTATACATATAATTTTGGCTGTCATAGCACTGCCATTGGATGCGCTGAAAACCACCCGAGCCCTTCTCCGCGGTCTCAATGGTCTCCCAGCCGATGACTCCGTCTTTGCCGCCCTGGTCCCGACGCTTCACCGCCAGATACTTGCCGATGGTTTTTTCTTCCATGGCCTGCTTATAAGAGGCGTCCACCGAGGCCTTCCGGGGGAAGCTGGGCACCATCTGGGTCCAATGGATGGTAAACCCGCAGGTGGTCCCCGGCTTCATGAAGATGATGTTGTCTCTATCCGCGGCGCCGTTGGGGTTCCCCCTCTCCAGGCGCCAGCCGGCAGGGATGGTGTAGGAGAAATTCCGGACTTTGTTTTGATAGGTCACGGACGCGGTGGATACCCCGGTTTTCGTATCGCTCATCGACGCCGATCCCTCGTAGGCCTTGGTGGGCTGCTGGGTGGGCTGTTGCGGCTGCTTCTCCGCTTCTTTGGCCCGACGCAAGGCATCTGCGCCGCTTTGTATGGCCCCCCATTGGGCCGCCACCGGGGGTACCAGCCACCACCCCAGTAGCGCCAAGATGCCCAGAGTCCCTATTAGCTTCCGCATATTCATCCTCCTGGTAAAGGTTAGTGATGAACATCGTTTTCGGCTTTTTTAAGTTAAAAGGTTAAATTTGGCGGTTTTAAAATAAAAAAGGCGGCTGAACCTCAAGCGGCCTGGGCCTTGCGCCACCCTTGGGCTTTCAGTTCCGACACATGTTTCAGCCATTCGTTTTTCATGGATTGCAGATAGAGAGGCAAGTCTTGCTCGATCAAGGGGGCCAGCCGCCGGTGAAGTTCCGTGTTGATTTCCAGGTCCCCCGGGGAAAGTCCTTGCCAGCTCAGGTAGCCTTCATCAAAGAGAAATCCCGGAGTGGCCGCGCCTCTGACGCCCCGCTGCTGAAGCAGGGCTTGGGCTCCGTCAATATCAAATTCCAGAATCCAGCCGCAGTCCCGAAGCATGGTGGTCTCGTTCCAGATCACCATATCCTGGCATTGGGGGCAGTAAAGATTTACCAGGATCTCCGGATACAGAAGATTATCCCGGAAGAGGAGGGCCGCCGAGTTCCGGCCGCAGCGGCAAAAACGGCGTTCATTTCTGCACATGGCTATTTCTCCGGAAAGCGGTTTCTCTTAAATACTAACTTTCAGGTATAATGGCAATAATCTTTACAGCTGACAAGGAATAAAAGAAATGGAACTGCTCTCCCTAGTACTTGCCCGCCTGCCGGGCCGCTTCGCCACCGAGTTGGGCATCGACGTCCAAGCCGGGCCGGAGGCAAGACAAAAATGGTTCCTGGCCGCCATCCTTTACGGGGCTCGCATCTCCGGCAATCTGGCGGCCCGCACCTACCGGGTCTTCAGGGACAAGGGGATTTATACCCCAGAGGCCATCCTGGAGCAGGGCTGGGATAATCTGGTGGTCCTCCTGGACGCCGGGGGTTACGCCCGCTATGACTTCAAGACCGCCACCAAACTCCTGAAAGTGATGGGCTCTCTGAAAGAGCAGTACCAGGGCTCTTTGGAGCGGCTGCACGATGTCGCGGCCGACGGCCTGGACCTGGAGCAGCGCCTCCAGGACCTGGCGCCCGGGATCGGCCCGGCCACGGCCAATATCTTCCTGCGGGAACTCCGGGGGGTATGGCCCAAAGCCAACCCATGTTTAAGCTCCTTGGCCCAACTCGCCGGGGAACATCTAGGGCTTCTGGCCCCCGGCCTGGGCCCCGGAGCAGCCCTGGCCGCTCTGGAAGCAGAATGGCGCCGGCAGCCCGCCGCGGTCCCCCACGATTTCGCCGACCTGGAGGCGGCCCTGGTGCGCCTGGGCCGGGACCATTGCCGCAAACCCCTGGGCCCCCCTTGCCCGATGGAAGCTTATTGCGGGCGCAGGTAATAGGGGTTGAGGTGGACTAGGGGTATTAATTTGGGATAAAAGGCGAGAGGAAAAAACCCTCTTCCCCTTTTTCCCTTTTTCGCTCCCTTTTTCCCCAAGCCCTCAGTCAAATTTATTTTCACAAAGATGTCGTATTGACCGTCAAAAAACTGGCTACTAGGCAAAGATTACCACCTCCCCCCTGCCATCTATTTCCTGGAAATCCGCGCCATTCCTACATTTCTCCCCTGGCACTGATATTGCTACAGTCCAGGTAAAGTTCCCATAAGGAGATGTGGAATGGAAATTTCCAGCCTTTATCCCCAGCAAACAATGACGTTGGAATCGGGGGTGGAAGACCGGGTCGCGGTTTCCCGCCAGGCAGCCCAAGGGCTCCAAGACCCGGAAAACCAAAGTGATGATTCTGCGCAAGACCGGGTGGAGTTAATCCGGACCCAGAACCTGGCCTCACCTCCCTCGGAAGAGGTGGACATGGACCAGGCCCTGGAGCTCCTCCAGCAGGTGCAGCAAGACCTGAGCAACCTTGACCGTAACAACCTGCGGGAACTATACCAATTCGACCGGTTGCGGGATCTCTGCGCCCAGGTGCAGATGGCGCAGTTCTAACGTAAGCCTGGACTATTGCCGATTAAGAGGTCATCATGAAAATAGAAGATCTGCTTTCTTTAACCATAACCCCGGAACGCCCGGAGGCCAAGCCCACGGGGGGGGCAAACTTTGCCCAACACCTGAAAGAGGCCCTGGCTGCCGATCCCCAAAGCGCGGCGGCTCTCCAGGCCCCCTCGAGTCTGTCACAGCTAACCGCCATTGACCCGGTAGCGGAAGTCAACCCCACCCCCACCGAGGTGCTGGATACGGTCTTGTCCCGCCTGGATAACTACCGGGAGGCGCTGGCCACCTCGGATCTACCTCTGAAAAAAATTGCCACCCTGGTGCAAACCTTGGAGGCAGACAGCCAGCAACTCCAGACCCTGGCCCAAAGTTTGCCCGATTCTTCACCCCTCAAGCAGGTAATGGAGGAGGCCGCGGCCCTGGCCTATACGGAGAGCTTCAAGTTCAACCGGGGCGACTATGTGTAAAGGTTAGTGAGAGGCGTTGACTCCGAAGGACGCGAGCGCCGTCCTGGAGGGAACGGATCCCCCCCAAGTTGAAGCCTCCCAGAAAATCCCGGCTATTAAAAGGCCAGCGGCAAGGTGGAGCCGGCGCTCAGCGTTGGCTCCACCTTTTTCTTTCCCTTGGCAAGACCTCGTTTTCGTTCTATATTCCGAAAGAATGCCCCACCGGCAACCAAATCCCTTTAGGAACATAAACTATGAGTGATTGCATTTTCTGCCGCATCGCGGCCGGGAAGCTGCCTGCCGAGGTGGTTCTGGATACTCCCCGGGTCCTGGCCTTCCTGGACATCGCGCCGGTGCACTACGGCCACACCCTGGTCATCCCCAAGGAGCACTATCAAAACCTCCTGGACCTGCCCGATGACTTGTGGCTGGAGATGGGTCGGGTCTCCCGGCAGGTGGCCCAGGCCCTGGAAAAGACCCTCTACGCCCGAGGCTTCAACCTCGGCATGAACAACTTCGAGGCCGCGGGCCAGGTGGTCTTTCACGCCCACCTGCACGTCATCCCCCGCTACTTAAATGACGGCCTCCTGCTCTTCCCCCAGGGGACTTATCCCCCCGGGGACCTGGAAAAAGTGGGGCAACGTCTGCGGCAGGCGATGGGGGAGGGGTAAGTGAGTGGGGGGAGGGGGGAGGGTCCTGATACCAATTCGCCATCAAACGTATATTTTTCCCGTAGGGGCGAATCTTGTATTCGCCCGAATTAATGGGCGAACACAAGGTTCGCCCCTACAATTTAATACCTTTTGAATGCGAATTGGTCCTGAGGACCCTCCCCCTCCCCCCACACCCCCCCCCTCCCCAACCCGCATAAGGTTTGAGAAAATTAGGTTTGCGCTTCCAGATCAAGGCATTCCTGTAGCATCCCGGTCGTCGGGGAAATAGGCAGAGACCGGCCATCCAGAGAAGACACCGGCATCACGCCCATCAGCGAATTAGTGAGCCAGAGTCCCTCGGCCTGGCTGAGTTGAGAAGGGGTGGTGGGAAGGTACTTTAGAGCCAACCCCCGCCGGGGCAAACCCCGGCGCAAAACCCCGATGGTCACCCCCGGCAGGGCGCTGGGGGCCTGGGGGGTAAAGAACCCGCCATCCATGGCATAAACCAGGCTGGTGGCCGCGCCTTCGGACACCAAGCCGTCCGCTTCCAATATCAAGGCCTCTTTGGCCCCTTGATCCAGGGCATACTGCCGGGCCGCCAGATAAAATAAATAATTGAGGCTCTTGTGCCGCCCTAGAAAAGTGGTGCGGCGCTCCGGGAAGGTTGCCAGGGGCCAGCCCCGGGCGTATTCCTCCAGGCCGGGAGGCGTATAAGGCTGAGCCCAGATCACCAGGGTGGGGCGGGCCTCCCCAGGCAGCCCCAAACCCGCGGCCGGCCCTCGGCTGACCAAGATCTTTACCCTCGCCAGGCCCCGGTTCAGACCGTTCGCCGCCAGTACCCGCCCCAGGCGCTCCTCCCAGGAAAAATTTTCAGGAAAAGGAATCCGGAAGGCCTGGGCCGAGGCCCGGAGCCGGGATAGGTGCTCCTTCAGGAAACGGGTGTGGCCCTCTTCCGCGCGCAGGGTTTCAAAAAAACCGTCCCCATAAAGAAAACCCCGGTCATTGACGGACACCACCGCCTGGTCCAGGGGTACCAGCGCATCATTCAGCCAGACAAACTCGGTTTTCTTCATAACCCCTGCATAATACTAATCGTAGGGGCGAACCTTGTGTTCGCCCCGGAGTGGGGTGGGCGAATACAAGGTTCGCCCCTACGAGGCTACCACAGTCGAGACGCCCGTGCCACCGACCTCTGACCACCGGCCACTGACCCCTGGCCCCTGCTCTATCCCCCAATCACCCCGAACAAAGTGCGGCCTTTGTGAAGGGTTTCTTCGAATTCCGCGACTTCGTCGGAATCAAAGACCACGCCGCCGCCCACGGAAAAATGGGCCATGCCCTGGGAAATAATGGCGGTGCGGATGGCCACGTTCAGGTCCAGGTTGCGGTGCAGTCCCAGGTAGCCGATGGCCCCGGTGTAGACGTGGCGCACGTGGGGCTCCAGTTCGTCAATGATCTCCATGGCCCGGATCTTGGGGCAGCCGGTAATGGAGCCCCCGGGAAAGGTGGCCTTCAGAATATCCACATGGCTGCAGCCTGCCCGCACCCGGCCGGTGACGATGGACACCAGGTGATAGACGTTCTGGTAGGCCTCCAGGCGTTTGTGCTCCTTGACCTTGACCGTACGGGCCTCACAGACCTTCCCCAGGTCGTTGCGCAAGAGATCCACGATCATGGACAGCTCCGCGTCGTCTTTGAGACTTTCCTCCAGTTCCCGGCGGAAGGCCGCATCCTCTGCCGGGGTTTCCCCACGGGGCCGGGTCCCCTTGATGGGCCGGGTCTCCAGGTAATCCCCCTGGCAGTACAAAAACCGCTCCATGGAAGTGGAGAGGATGGCAAAATCCCGGCAATTAAGATAAGCGTAAAAAGGCGCGGGATTCAAGGCAAAGAGTCGCAGAAAAAGGCGGTAGGCCTCCCCCTGGAAGGGGAAGGAAAAGCGCTGGGACAGGTTCACCTGATAGACGTCGCCCTGGCGGATGTACTCCCGAACGCGGCTGACGGCCTGAAGATAGGCCTCCCGGGTGAAATTGCTGTGCAACGGCCCCACCTGGTAAGAACCCAAAGAATCATCAAAAGGGGGCATTTCCGGGGCTTCGGCCTGCCGCCGCCCATTAGAGTCTTCATGGATGACTTTAACTTGCCAAAACCGCCCGGCCCCGCGGTCATGCACGAGCATTTGCCGGGGGAAGGCCCAGACCATCTCCGGCAGACCCAGGTCGTCCGCCGCGGTGGTGGGGAGGCGCTCCAGATGGTTCTTCAGGTCATAGGCCAGAAACCCGAAGCCCCCCGCCGCGCAGGGGTGCAAGGGGGAAGGCCCGGGCAACTCCAGGGAACCCAGAACTTCCTCCAACACCTGAAAAGGGTCCGCCTGATAAATCTTCTCTTCGCCCGCCCAGCTAACCTCAACTCGGGGGCCTTTGCTCTTGATGACCAGAAAAGGGTCCCAGCCCATCAGGGAATAACCGGCGCAGTCCAGCTCCCCCCCGCTCAGCAGCAGCATGGCATAAGGCTGCCGCTTAAGAGGGGTAAACAGCGCGGCCAGGTCCTCCACCCCCGGGGGAGGCTCATAAAGCGTAACCTGCAAATCCACCACCCGCCCGAACATGCGCGCCTTCAAACCCTGGTATGGGGTTGGGGGTGGGGGTTTGGGGGAGGATTGTAAGCGGGCCATTGGCCCCTGGCCCCCTCCCCCAACCTCAAAAAGTTCTCTGCCAGGGTATAGCCGTGGTCGGTGAGGAAGGATTCCGGGTGGAACTGGACGCCGTGGAGGGGGTAGCGGCGGTGGCTGAGGCCCATGACCACCCCGCCTTCGGTCCAGGCGGTGACTTCCAGTTCCCCGGAGTTGGGGACCGCCATCAGGGAGTGGTAGCGCGCCGCACCAAAGGGGGAGGGGAGCCCGGCAAATAGACCCTGGCCGTGATGCAAGACCTGGTGGCGCTTGCCGTGTACCGGCAGCGGGGCCCGGACGGTGGCGCCGCCGAAGACCTCGTTGATGGCCTGGTGTCCCAGGCAGACTCCCAGGATAGGGATTTCCCGGTAGAAATGGGAAATGACCGACTTGCTGATCCCCGCCTGGGCCGGGGCCTTGGGGCCCGGGGAGATGCAGAGCCAATCGGGTTTGAGCCCGGCGATTTGGGAAAGGGTCACCGCGTCGTGGCGGAAGACCAGGACCTCCAGGTCGAATTCGTAGAAGAGCTGCACCAGGTTATAGGTGAAGGAGTCGTAGTTGTCGATCATCACCAGGCGCATAAGGGAGTTTTCCGTTTTCGGTTTTCTGTTTTCCGTTAAAAGAAAAAGAATTACCGCTGGTTAGCTGCGGAGCTGGCAGAATCTGAACAGATGGATGCTACCAAAACCCCCAATAAAAAAAGCCACCCAGCGAGTCTGGGTGGCTTTCGCCTGAGCATAACTCTGACTTTTTATATACGAAGCATTCCCGGCCCTGTCAACTCTTTTCTTCCGGCCTTCAAGAGATAACTTCCGCTCCTGCTGGGTTTTGCTGGGGGCGCCAAACCTCTGTACCGGGGAAGGTCTATCATTCAAATTTCCATGTTTTGGTGGAGGTCAGGATAATAGACCGGCTCCAAATGTTTTTGTATCAGGATCTTGCGCAAAGTGTTGGCGGGGTTTGGCTCTCCGTGGACTAAGATGACCTGTTTGGCTTTTCCTTTAACTCGCAGCGCGTATTCTACCAGCAGATCCTGACCCGCGTGCGCGGAAAATCCGTTGATGGTAACCACCTGAGCCCGGCGTTCGTAAAGTTCACCAAAGATCTTAACGAAACGCTCGCCTTCGACCAGGCGGCGGCCAAGGGTATGGGGGGCCTGCCAGGAGACGATCAGAATCGTGTTGCGGGGGTTGGCGATGTTGTTGCGGAGATGGTGGAGAACTCGCCCGGTTTCCGCCATGCCGGAGGCGGCGATGATGACCATGGGGGTTTCCCGGTCATTGAGCGCTTTTGATTCCTCCACCGCATGGATATAGGTGAGCTGTTCAAAATCCAGGGCGGGATGTTTATATTGGCGCATAAAAGCCAAAGTTTCAGCATCAAAGCACTCGGGGTGCATGCGGAAAATTTCCGAGGCGTTAACCGCCAGGGGGCTGTCCACATAAACGGGGAGGCGCGGCGCTTCCCCAGAGTGCATCATCCGGTGCAGGCAATAAACCAGTTCCTGGGTGCGGCCCACGGCGAAGGCCGGGATAATGACTTTACCCCCCCTCTGTACCGTCACCTTGACTATATCCCGGAGCTGCTGATAAGCCCACTGTGGATCAGGTTGCGGCCTGTCGCCGTAAGTGCATTCCATCACCAGAACGTCCGCGGCATCGGGGAGAACCGGATCGCGCAGCAGTGGCAACTTGGGCCGCCCGATATCGCCGGAGTACCAGACGCGGATCCTTCTCCCTCTCTCCTGGATATCCAGCACTGCCGCCGCGGACCCGAGAATATGGCCCGCATCCACCAGGCGGGCGCTGACTCCAGGTATCGGCTCGAAGGAAACATCGTAGGATACCGCGCGGAAATACGGTTTCACCTGCGCCCCGTCCTCTTCGGTGTATAGGGGCTCGATCAATGCTTCCCCGCGCTCAGAGCGTTTCTTGTTGATAAACCGGGCGTCTCCTTCCTGAATGTGCCCCGCATCCCGCAGCATCAGGTCGGCCAGGTGGGCGGTGGCCGGGGTGGCGTAAATCGGCCCCTGGAACCCCTGCTTGACGAGATGGGGTAGATTGCCGCTGTGATCAATATGGGCATGGGAAAGGATCACCGCCTCAATCTGACGCGGGTCAAAAGGAAAGTTGCGGTTGCGCGCGTAGGTTTCCTGACGCGGACCCTGGAAGAGCCCACAATCCAGAAGCAGTTTTGAGCCGTTTACTTCCAGCAGGTGCATCGACCCGGTAACCGTCCGGGCGGCCCCATGGAAGTGGATACGCATTCCAGTCTCGTTTCTCTAGGTCAAGAATGGGAAATCGTTATGCAGATCACTAACCATTATCAACGTTTTTCCTCTCTTTCGGACTTTTGCTCAATTATCAGCATCACTAACCTCTGCTCCTTCCCGGAGGCGGATAAAATACAAAGTGCCGAAGGCCTGGGGCTCCACCTGGTGGGTCCGGTCATTATACTTATGGACGTGTCCCTCGTCGTAATCCGTCTCCAGAGAGAGGCTCAGCACCCGGTCCATGTCGCCGCTACAGGCCATAAGCATGGCTTGCAGGAGCACCGCCCCGCCGTTCCGGGCTGTGGGGTCCAGGGCGAAGACCGCGCCGCAGGCGCAGTAGCCGCCGGAAAAGTCATACCACTGTCCTCCCTTGATCTCCCGGGGAGGGAGGATCTCCCGCCGGCAAAAAGGGCACCGGGCTGGCACGGTGCGGCCATGAAATAATTTGGGCATGCTCATCCTTTCTGGCGAAGGCCCTTGGACCTGTTATCTTCTTGGAGTATTCCCAAAAATTATCGCCGTTTTTCTCTGAAGAGGCAATTCTCTTGCTATTGACACCCTCCCCCCTTAATCTTAAATTGTTTTCACCAGAAGCGAAAGGAGACTTACTCATGGCGGATAAAACCATCGTCTTTTCGGATCAAGAGCAGATGCAGATAGAATCCATCGTCATCGACAAGGACGGGGAGGAAGCCCTGCGGTATCTGGCCAACCTGTTGGACCGTATCAAACCCCACCTGGGTCATGCCTGCGGCCCCAAGGCTGCGGAAGGCCCTCCGGGCCAGGGTTGATCTGAAGGATAACGGCCTCTTCCCGGCAACGCCGCTGGCTTGCGGCCTCTGAGCTTAAAACCACAAAAGGGGAATGAAAATGGCGGATAAACAGATCGTTTTTTCGGACCAGGAACAGATGCAGATTGAATCCATCGTCATCGACAAGGATAAGGACGAGGCTTTGCGATATTTGACCAAACTGGTGGAAATGATAAAAGGACACGCCGGTCACGCCTGCGGCACTGGGCCTATAAAATAACTTGCTTGCTTAATGGCTCCCCCGAGGGGGTGATGGACAGGCTGGCCCTGGTGGCCGATACTCACGCCTATGAGGCCGGCCTGCCCCAACTCCTCGCTTTTTTTCAGGACCGGGGCATCCGCCACCTGGCCTGCCTGGGGGACTGCCCGCCGGAGCCCTTCCGCCCCTGGCTGGAGATGGATGCGGGCCAGCGGCTCTACTGGGTCTATGACTTCTACGGCCCGGAGATGCCGGAGGCCACCGGCTGCGGCGAAGCCCTGGAACTGGAAGGCCGCATCTTCCTGGCCCACACCCGGGCCATACTCTGGACCCATTTCAAGGACCGGGTGCACGCCTACCAGCAGAGCCGGACCGTGGCCCGACCCCCCTTGCTGCTCTGCCACGGCCATACCCACGTGCCCAGCGTCACCCGCTTCAGTCCCCCTTTCAGCCGTCTGCTCTACATCAATGACGCGCTCCGGCCCCAGGAATTTAAGCCCCGCCAGGCTTGCCTGACCCTGGCCCCGGACACCATCTACCTCATCGTTCCCGGGGCTTTCACCATGGAGGAAGGCCGCCACCCCACCTTCAGCTTCGCGGTCCTGGATGTCCCGGAATCCCGGATAGCCATGGTCTCTCTCAAAGATCTGGCAGACCTGGAATCAACCGAGCTTTTCCCTTCTTAAGTTCCTCCACTACCAACGCGTCGGTGGGGAAGGCCAGGAGGTCCGGCGGGGCCTCCAGGGGAAAAAATCGCACCGCGTCCAGATCATCCCCGGCCCGGAGGGTTCCCCCCGCCACGGTTCCCGCGAACCAGATGCCCACGGTGAGACGCTCCCGATCATGGAAATTGGAGTGCACCGCCAGCACCTCCCCCACCTCCACCACCAGGCCCGTCTCCTCCTGGAACTCCCGGGCCGCGGCGGCCCGCACGTCTTCCCCCCACTCCACGTAGCCGCAAGGGATGCACCAGGCTCCCTGATAAGGCCCGCGTTTCCTCCGGCCCCAAAGGATGTTGTGTTCCCGGCGCACCACCACCGCCACCCCCACCGCGGGGTTGACATAGAGCACCCGGCGGCAGTCCTTGCACACCAGGCGATCTCGGTCCCCCGGGGCCGGGTCTCCAGGAGGCCGCCGCAGCAAGGGCAGAAGCGGTATTGAGGAGGGTTGCAGGACATGGGAATCGGCTTTCTGAGTTTTTATACCAAGTTGCAATCAAAAGGCACGGAATTGTAGGGGCGCACCCGCGTGTGCGCCCGCATTAGGGCGGACACATGGGTCCGCCCCTACAAGAAAATTGTCGTTTGATTGCGACTTGGTATTAGATGGCTGAATAATAAGCACTTTGGCTGATGGCGCAAGGGGGCAGGGCATTGGCGTCTCGCCCGCGCCAGCCCCCGGCCACCTCCACCAATGCACAATTAAAGGTTGAAACTAAAGGCAATTTCATTTACAAAAGTCGAGGTCCTATTTCGGTTTTCCGGAGACCTCCGCGGTGACCACCCCCAGGCTCAAGGCCATCCGCAATATCGGCATCATTGCCCACATCGACGCCGGCAAGACCACCTTGACGGAGCGCATCCTCTATTACACCGGCCGCACCCACAAGATGGGGGAAGTCCACAACGGCGCGGCGGTGATGGATTGGATGCCGGAAGAGCAGGAGCGGGGCATCACCATCACCGCGGCGGTGACCACCTGTCAGTGGAAAGGCGCGGTGATCAATGTCATCGACACCCCGGGGCACGTGGACTTCACCATCGAAGTGGAGCGCTCGCTCCGGGTCCTGGACGGGGCCATCGGCGTCTTTGACGCGGTCTCCGGGGTGGAGCCCCAATCGGAGACGGTGTGGCACCAGGCGGATAAATACCGGGTGCCCAAGCTGGCCTTCATCAACAAGATGGACCGCCTGGGGGCCGACTTTTATCAGGCCGTGGCCTCCATGCGGGAGAAACTGGGGGCCCACCCCCTGGTCCTCACCATCCCCTGGGGCCAGGAAGATCAATTCCGGGGGGTCATCGACCTCCTGAAAATGAAGGCCCTGGTCTGGCAGGAAGAGACCCTGGGCGCGGTCTTTGAAGAGCTGGAAATTCCGGAGGACTACCGGGAGGAAGCCCAAAAGGCCCGGGAGGCCCTCTGGGAGGCCCTGGCGGAAGTGGACGATGAGGCCATGGAGGCCTTTCTGGCGGAAAAGACTTTGCCCCTGGAGGAGATGAAGGCCGCGATTCACCGCAGCGCCGTGGCTTTGAAGGGGGTGCCCACCTATTGCGGCGCGGCCTTGAAAAATAAGGGCATCCAGCCCCTGCTGGACGGCATCAAGGATTTTCTCCCTGATCCCACGGAGGTGCCTCCCATCACCGGACATCATCCCCAAACGGCCGCGGTGGAGGCCCGGCCCCCGAAGGACGACGGCCCCCTGGCCGCCCTGGCCTTCAAGATCATGGTGGAGCCGGCCCAGCGCCTCACTTTTGTGCGCCTTTACTCCGGCACCCTGAAACCCGGGCAGGAAGTTTTTAACCCGGGGAAAGGCGTGACGGAAAAAGTGTCTCGGATTTTGCGCCTCCACGCCAATAAACGGGAACCCCTGCCCGAGGCCGCGGCGGGGAGCATTGTCGCCCTCCTGGGCCTGAAGGCCGCCACCACCGGGGACACCCTGTGCAGCCCGAGTCGCCCCATTATCCTGGAGCCCATCTCCTCTTACGTGCCGGTGATCTCCCTGGCCATCGAGCCCCTGGCCCGGGACGACCAGGAGCGTCTGGGCCCGGCCCTGGCCCGGGTGGCGGAGGAGGACCCCAGCCTCCGCATCCATACCGATGAAGACACCGGCCAGACTTTGCTTTCCGGGATGGGGGAACTCCACCTGGAGGTAATCATCCACCGCCTGGAGCGGGAGTTTCACGCCCAGGTCCGGGCTGGCCGCCCCCAGGTGGTGTACCGGGAAACCATCCTGGGCAGCGCCTCGGAAACAGGCGTCTTCGACCGAGAGCTGGCCGGGAAACAGCATTTCGCCCAGGTGGAGCTCAGCTTATCGCCCCGGCCCCGGGGCGCGGGCAATACCTTTACTCCCCTGTTGCCGGAGAACCACCCGGCCCAGGCCTTCGTGCCCGTAGTGGCCCAGGCGGTGAAGGAAGCCCTGGACGGCGGGCCGGTTTACGGCCACCCCGCAGTGGACGTGGCCGTGGGCTTGAAGGACGCGGTGGTCAAAGAAGGCCAGGCCACGGAGATGGCCTTTCGCATCGCCGCCATGACCGCGGTGAGACAAGGCATGCTGAAGGCCCGGCCCCAACTCCTGGAACCCATCATGCAGGTGGAAATCATCGCGCCCGAGGAATTCACCGG
>JACQYN010000229.1 GCA_016208235.1 Deltaproteobacteria bacterium | reverse complement strand
CGGAGCATCACCGGACCCTTTCTCGGTATCCTCAATGCGAGCGCTACTGTAGT
This sequence comes from Deltaproteobacteria bacterium, assembly GCA_016208235.1. Classification (GTDB taxonomy): domain Bacteria; phylum Desulfobacterota; class Desulfobaccia; order Desulfobaccales; family 0-14-0-80-60-11; genus SURF-52. The sequence goes on along the minus strand of JACQYN010000229.1, from coordinate 24,112 downwards.
AGGGATCGTGTCCGGTTTGGGAGAGTTTATCGGCTATGCCCTGAGGCTTGTTTCGGGTTACCTTACTGACCGACTGGGAAGATATTGGTCCATTACCTTCGTGGGTTATGCCCTGAACCTGTTTGTCGTGCCGCTGCTGGCCTTAGCAGGGAGTTGGGAACTCGCAGCTTTACTGATCTTAATGGAGCGCATGGGCAAGGCCATCCGCACCCCGGCCCGGGACGCCATGCTATCCCACGCCACCACGGAGGTGGGGAGAGGTTGGGGCTTCGGTTTTCATGAGGCCATGGACCAAATCGGCGCCATGTTAGGGCCTGTGATCGTAGCCCTGGTTCTCTATTTAAATGGGGGCTATCGGGCAGGGTTTGCCTTTTTATTGATACCTGCCATCTTAGCGGTCCTGGTAATCACTATTGCCGCGCGCCTTTATCCCCATCCGCAGCATTTGGAAGTGACCGTTCCCAAGCTGGAAACCACAGGGCTGACTCACCCTTACTGGCTTTATGTTGCTGCTGTGGGGCTGATTGGCGCCGGATATGCCGATTTTCCTTTAATCGCCTACCATTTCGGCAAAGCCGCAGTGGCCTCGCCCAACTGGATTCCCATATTTTATGCCGTGGCCATGGGAGTGGATGCAGTTGCCGCGCTTATTCTGGGCCGTCTGTTCGATCGCCTAGGGATGCCGGTTATCATGGTTGTCTCAATTTTATCCGCTCTTTTTGCTCCCCTGGTCTTTCTGGGAGGCTTTAATCTCGCCCTGTTGGGCATGGTCCTCTGGGGTATCGGCATGGGAGCGCAAGAATCTATTATCAAGGCCGCGCTGGCGGAAATGGTGCCGCGAGATCGGCGGGCCACCGGCTACGGTATTTTTAACACCGGCTTCGGCCTCTTCTGGTTCTTGGGGAGCGCGCTGATGGGCGTTTTGTACGATATTTCCCTGGGCGCTTTAATCGCCTTTTCGGTGCTCGCCCAACTAGGAGCGATTCCCCTATTTTTCCGAATATCCAAAGAGTTGGCGCAAATCAGATATAAAGCAGCCTGACAACCGCTAACTGGCAGGAGGAAAAAGATGTATAAGAAGATTTTGTTGGCCTACGACGGCTCCGATGGGGCGAACCGAGCCCTGGGCGCGGGCCTGGAGCTGGCCCGGCTGCACCAGGCCGAACTCTGGGCCCTGGTAGTGCAGGAGGGGTTGCCCCGTTTCAGCGCCACCATCGATGAAGTCCAGGAAGAAAAGGAATATGCTAACCAGGATGCCGAAAAAATCCTAACCTCGGCCCGGGCCCGGGCCCAGGACGCGGGCATTGACCTGAAAACCCTGAAGCAACCCGGCCACCCCGCGCAAACCATCCTCCGGGTGGCCGAAGAGGGTAAGTTCGACTTGGTGCTCCTGGGCCACAGCGGCCTCTCCGGGGTCTGGGCCAAGTTCCTGGGCACCACCGCCGAAAAAGTGAGCCGCCACGCTCCCTGCAGCGTGCTCATTGTACGGTGAGAGTTTTGGGGGAGGGGGCCAGGGCCGTGGGCCTCTGCCCCCCTCCCCCAAACTTCCTTCAACTATTGACAAAGCCTCCGGCAGCGCATATAAAAAACAGTTGTTGGGGGATCGTCCAACGGCAGGACTGCAGACTCTGGATCTGCCTATCTAGGTTCGAATCCTAGTCCCCCAGCCAAAAAATACTCCCCGGTAGCTCAGCTGGTAGAGCGGGTGGCTGTTAACCACTTGGTCGGCGGTTCGAGTCCGTCCCGGGGAGCCATGAATTTAATAACCCCTTGAAATTCAAGGGGTTTTTTCTTTGATGTTTTTTCTTAACCCCAGACAGCCTTGCCATCTCAGGGCCTCAAGCTTTACCGATGGGCCCAGGAGGTCACTGGTCTGGTTTGGCAGTGGGCAACCTGATCGTCACCGTGGTGCCCACATTTTCCTGGCTCTCAACGGAAATCTGTCCCTGGTGCTGGGTAACAATTTTATGGACAATGGGCAGGCCCAGGCCGGGGCCGGCAGGCTTGGTGGAAAAGAAGGTATCAAAAATATGAGACAAAATGGCGGCGGGAATACCTTTGCCGTCGTCGGCCACCCGAAGTTCGACAAAATCCTTCCCCGACAAAGTCCTTAATCTCAGGGTCCCTCCGGGGGCCATTGCTTCAAGGGCGTTGGCCACCAGTTGCAGGATTACCCGCTTCATGTTGCCCACATCCATGACCAGCGGCGGCAGCTCTTTGGTCAACTCGAGTTTGAGAGACACTTGCTTTCCTTCAATCGAAGATCGGATAATTCCCAGGGCCCCCCGAACCACCTCGTTGAGATCATGTTCTTCCTTGCTGGGTATGGAGATCACCATAGTCTCTACCATCTCACGCACCATCTGCTCCAAACGTAGGGTCTCCTTGACGATAATCCCAGCATAAATATGGTATGTTGAACCTGCAGGCAGCTTTTTATACAGACGGCGTGCAAAACCGCCGATTGCCATGACCGGATTGCGGATTTCGTGGGCTACCAACTGGGCACTACGCACCGCCATCCCTAATTGCCCAGCCAAAGATTGAAAAAATTGGACGTGTTCTGTGGCAAAGTAGCCTTTCTGGGTGCTGGCCACGGTCAACACCCCCAGAGCCATGGTTTCGGTGGTGATGGGCGCCAATACAAAGGATTCCAAGGTTTCTTCTTCCAGAAGTCCCTGCAGGCGGTCCTGGACTAGAGAGGTATCCGCAATGGAAATCACCTGGGGGGTCAAAAGGCACTGCCCCAGCATTGAACCCATCTCAGGCTTTACCGCCATCTCCTTTGCCTGGGGTGACAGGCCCCGAAAGCTCTTGATATGCAACAAGCCATCTTCCCCCAACAGCCGCACCAGGCACTTATCAACTCCCAGCCTTTCCACCAGCAGATCTTGCAAACCTTCCACGAGATCCGGAAGATGCAAAGTGGAGGTCAACTTGCGAGCCGCTTCGTAGAGGACCGAAAGTTCGGCCACCCGCATTTTAAGTTTTTCCTGACTTTCCTCCAGGGAGCTGGAAATCCGGCCGAAGAGATCAAAGACATCTTCCATCCGGGAGCCCAAAGAGGAGAGATAACCTTCCATGAGTACCCGGGCCGCAGCCGGTCCCACCGATCCGGCAATAGTGCGTTCTACAAAGTCTACTAACTGCACCTTTTCCCTATCCCCCCAATCTTCTTCCGGGGCCTTGATTTCAAGCATAAAGGTTTGCCTGACTTCAGCCGCCTTCGTGGTGCCGATGAACTTTTCCATAAAGACGGTCAATTGGCCCAGGTCTGGTAAGTTGGTAATACGCTTTTCCAAGGGGGCTTCTGCCTCAAGTTCAAAGACCTCGACGAATCGACGTGCCTGTTCCTCCTCCATCGGACTGGGCACAGTTAAAAGTGAAACGCTTGCAAAGGCGCCAACATTGAAAAATAAAGACCAAAAGAAGGCGTGGGTCAAATTATGGAGTCCGGTCAGGCCCAAAAAGGCGGTGGGCTTGAGGATTGTCAGGGAAAAGGGACCTTCCTCTAAAATACTTGTAGGAAGCCACCCCGCCTGGATCAAGGAGGGCAGGACCAGGGTATAGGCCCATATCAAAAACCCTAACCCCAAACCGGCGATAGCTCCCTGCCGGGTGGCATCCCGCCAATATAAGGCCCCTATCATGGTCGGCACCAATTGCATCACTCCGCAAAAGGCGATCAGCCCCATATCCACCAGCATGGTGCCGGGCCCAATCAAGCGATAACTGATATACCCCAGCAGGATCACCAGCACGATGCCGGCTCGTTTGATTGTCAGCAGAAAAGGGGGGAGGCGCTCCTCCAGTTTGAGCCGGATGGCCAAAGGCATCACCAGACTATTCAGGAGCATGGTACTCACGGCAATGGACTCCATCGCCACCATAGCGGTAGAGGCCGATAATCCCCCTAAAAAGGCCAGCAGGGCAAGGTAGGGATAGCCGCTTTGCAGTGGAATCCTGAGGACAAAAGTGTCAGCCTGATTTTGAGGGAGACCTAATAAGAGACCGCCGAAGGCTATAGGCATCACAAAGAGGGTAATTAGCCACAGATACAAGGGCAGGAGCCACATGGCGGTGAGAATATGCCTTTCGTCGGTATTCTCCACAACCGCCATGTGGAATTGCCGCGGAAGAAAGAATATGGCCCCCATAGCCAGGAGAGTTTGCACCATCATCACCTGGCTGGGGTGGGGATCGGTGACGGTTTGCGACAAAGTACACAGTTCCTGGCTTGTGCAGGTAAGAGTAAAAATCTCCCCCCAACCCCGAAATAGACCAAAGGTCACCAGGATACCGATGGCTAGAAAAGCCAGAAGCTTTATTACAGATTCGAATGCCACCGCCGCCACCATTCCCTCATGGCGCTCGGTAGGATCCAGATGCCTGGCCCCGAAGAGGATGCCGAAGACAGCCAGTACCAAGGCCACATAAAGCGCGGTATCGTGGTAAACGGGGCTGATATCAGGATAGAAATACGATTGATATACCAGGATATTGAAAGTGTCTGATACCGACTTGAGCTGCAAGCCGATATAGGGGATCACGGCCAGCAGCACCCCCACAGTAACTAGCGCGCCTACAAAGGCGCCTTTGCCATAGCGCAGCGTCAAGAAATCAGACATGGTGGTAAGGTTATTTTCTTTGCAGATGCGCAGCAGCTTGCGCAGCAAAAACCACCAGGAAAAGGCTATGAGGGTAGGCCCGAGATAGACTGCAAGGTAAGTTACTCCTTGAGTAGCTGCTTTCCCGACGCTGCCGAAAAAGGTCCAAGAGGTACAATAAACTGCAAGAGAAAGGGTGTAGATATAGGGGTTGGCGATCAGGCTCTTTCCCCGGGCCCGCCGCCAGTCGCCATAATAGGCGATTGCAAATAGCAGCAAAAGATAACCGAAGGCAGCAAGCGTTACCAGGCCCTGACTTAGTTTCATGGTTTTTTATTTCTTCTGTTCCCGATGATTCTGGGAAGTAAAGCTCCGGACAATGGCGCCGAGCCCAATTATCGCCAACATCCAAACCCCAAAGAGATATAAAAGCAGTATTGGAATACCTGACACCAAGAGATCGCGATTAAATATTTGCAATAGTGGGTCGCTTATCAGGAAGAAACCAAGGACTCCAAGCAGGACACAAAGCTTGTTTCTTTTCGTCATAGGTGTTTACTAATTTTTCCCACGAAAGGGACGGCTAAATGTAAAATTCCGACAGGACGGGGTATTTATTTAAAATATAGTCAATTTATGGTTCTGAAACAAGGGGGCCTAAGGTTGAACCGAGGGTGCGGCTGAAACCCTTCCTTGATTGATCCGCAGGTTCCAGAAAAAGTAGATGAATATCAAATAGGTAGGCAATGGTGAAATGGTAAGGTTTTTGGCTAATCATGACGATATATAAAGACACCCCAGGCGTTCTCTTGCTTCTTGGGGACGATAACTGCCCCCGGGGCCGGCCTATCAGGTCAGCCGGAGATTAGGGGGAGGGCCGGGAAGTTTGGGTGACGCCGTGGGCTAACCGTCATCATGAACCTGAAAAATCAATAAGTCCATGGCAGTAGTTAGTTGGCCAGGGGAGGAAACTTTTTCCCTCGCCTTGAGCTTATTATCATGCGAACCGAAAAAGAGAGAGATTTACGGGTTTGACCGCCGCTTAGCCGCGTTAGCCTTCGAGGAAATCGGAAACAGATGAACAACTTGCGTCGTCTGACTTTTATTTATGCCTTAATAATTTTTGACCTGGCGAACATGGTCTTAGGCCTGGTCCTGGCGACCATCTCGGCGAACCCCGAATTTGAAATGGTGCCTCTGCAGCAGGTCTTCGCCCTGCGCTTGAAGGTTACCAATATGATCCTGTTCCTGGGCTTTGCCTTGATCTGGCACGCCCTTTTTAGCCGGTTCGGACTTTACCATTCCCGCCGTTTGAGCACCCGGCAAGCGGAAGTCATTGACGCCATCACTGCCACTTCCTTGGGCACCCTGGTGCTGTTTCTCATGAGCGTGATTTTCCATATCCAACTGGCGACCCCGTTGTTCCTCTTCTTCTTTTGGGTTTATACCAGCGGCACTACCATCTTAACCCGGTTGATTCTCAAGCATGTGCTGGAACACTTGCGGGCCGGGGGGAAAAACCTGCATAATGTTTTGATCGTGGGCACCAACCACCGGGCCTTGCAATTTGCCAAAAAGATTGATTCCCGGCTGGAACTGGGGTACCACATCCTCGGCTTTGTGGATAACCAATGGGTGGGCACCGAAAAATTCCTGGAGTCCGGTTATCCCTTGGTGGCCAATTTTTCCACCTTGCCGGCTTTTCTCCGGGATAACGTGGTTGACGAAGTGGTTATCGACTTGCCCGTCGAATCTTTACACGATGAGATTCGCCATATTATTTCCCAATGCATAGAGCAAGGGGTCGTCGTCCGGTTCATTTCTTACAATTACCTGTTCCTGCGTAAAGTCCCGGCCCACGCCAAAATAGACCTGCTTGAAGATACTATTCTGGTGTCGTTACGCGCCGGGGCCATCGGAGAATGGCAGGTCCGGGCCAAAAGGGTTTTCGATTTTGTCGTTTCGTTGCTGCTTCTGGTCGGGTTGTCTCCCCTGTTACTCCTCATCGCCCTGGTCACCAAATTCACCTCCCCGGGGCCGGTCTGGTTCGTCCAGGAGCGGGTAGGGCTCAATAAGCGCCGTTTCCGGATGTATAAGTTCCGGACCATGGTGTCGAATGCGGAACAGAAGCAGGCGGAACTGGAGGCCCTGAATGAAGCCAGCGGTCCGGTCTTCAAGCTGAAAAACGACCCCCGCATTACCACGGTCGGCCGGTTCTTGCGAAAAACCAGCCTGGATGAATTACCTCAAATAGTCAATGTGCTGAAGGGCGATATGAGCCTGGTGGGCCCCCGGCCTCTGCCGGTGCGGGATTACAACGGCTTCAACACCGACTGGCACCGCCGCCGCTTCAGCGTCCGCCCCGGTATCACCTGCCTCTGGCAGGTGGAAGGCAGGAGCTCCATTCCCTTCGAAACCTGGATGCAACTGGACATGAAGTACATCGACCATTGGTCCTTTGGGCTCGATTTGAAAATCCTGGCCAAGACCGTGATCGCCATTTTTAAAGAGACCGGAGCCTATTAATTCCGAACCCGCACTCCCGCCGCCTTTCATTTTTTCTCTGACCTGGTTTCAACTTAGACCGGTTTTAATATTTGCGAAACTGGCAGGTTCCTTGTAATAATTGTGCTGGTCAGCAAAAAAAAGAGCGCCATATTCAGGGTTGGGGTCCATGTATAATTCTTATTTCGGCTTCTCCGCAGCCCCCTTTGATAACAAATTAGACCAGCGTTTCCTGTTCCTCGGCGAAGACCACGGGGAGGTAATGTCGGCGCTGCTCTATTTCATCCGGGAAAAGAAGGGACTGGCCATGGTTTGCGGTGACGTGGGCACCGGCAAGACCATGCTGCTGCATAATTTTCTAGACAAGTTGCCGGCCGCGGTGCAACCCATAGTCATCGCCAATCCCCTCGTGGATTATCAGGAACTGCTGTTATACATTGCCAAGACCCTGGAAGTGGCCCCCAAGGAGGAAACCCTGCTGGGACTGCTGGACCGGGTAAAAGAGGGGTTGCAGGCGGCTCAAGACCAGGGAAAAACCTTTATCTTGATAGTGGATGAAGCCCACTTGCTCTCTGACGCCAGCCTGGAGCACATCCGTCTCCTTTCCAATATTGAGACGTCGGCCGGCAAACTCTTGCAGATCCTGCTGGTGGGCCAGTACGAACTGAGCCACCGCCTCAATCAGCCGGAATTGCGGCAACTGCGCCAGCGCATCAACGTCAACCGGTTTTTGTCCCCCCTGTCCGCGGCCGAAACCCGGCAGTATGTGGAGCACCGGCTGCAAAAAGCGGGTTCCCGCTTTGACCTCTGCTTTGCGCCCGAAAGCGGGACGTTGATTTATAAGCTGACGGGCGGGGTGCCCCGGCGCATCAACCACCTCTGCGATACGGCCCTGTTGATTTGCATGGGTGAGGGCTCCAGGCAAGTCAACCGCAAGATCTTGAAAAAGGCCCAGGAGGCCCTGGAAACGGACCGGATATTCACCGCCCGTTACTCCCCGGCCTGGAGGACCTTAACCTCCGGCAGACTTGGCAAAGTCTTGGTTTCGGTCCTGGCCGGAGTCTCTCTCCTGGCCCTGGGGATGATGCTGGGCTCCGCCGGTTCCCGGGAAGGGACGAGCCAGGCCTTTCGGAAGGCATTGCCGGAGGCTGTAAAATCTTCCCCGTCTCCGGCATCGCCCACCGGGTTAAGCCCGGAGGGGTCCGCGGCCCCGGTCCCGGTAAGCGTAACGTCCGTGCCTGCCGGTGCGGCAAACCCGGCAAATAATGCCCGGTCTTTGCCCGCATCGCTCACGCCGGCGAAGGCCGGGAAAAAGTCCGAGGCCTCTGTGGCTGCAGAGGCTCCAGGGGTTAAGGTCTCAGCCCCGGCGCCGGGAGAAGAGCGCGCCTCACCCTCGCAGGGAAAAGCGGCGGTGGCAGCCGCTTCCGAAGTTCCTGCCTCCCGCCCTCTGCAAGTGGAGGTGAAAGAAAATGACACCCTGACCCGCTTAGCCGGGCGTTGGTTCCCCGGACAGGTGGCCTTGGGCATGACAGCCCTGCTCCTGGCCAATCCCCAAAACCTCAACCAGGATATGATCTTACCCGGTCAGAAATTAAACCTGCCGGTGATAGAGCCGTCCAGCCAAACGATTAAACTTAAAGAAGGCATCTTTTATGCGTTTTATGGGCAATATTACTCCACCCAGGCCTTGCAAAAGACCATATCCGAATTGACCCGGCAAAGCGTCCGTTATACCGTCCTGAATACCGAGAACAGTGAAGGCGGGGCTTCTCGCCGGGTGATCATCGGCGCTTATGAAACACAGGAAGACCTGGAGCAGGCCCTCCTCCGCCTAAAGGATGAATCGGGGTAAAAAATGCCAAGCCGCTCCCTGCCCCTGGCCGCCCTATTTTTCCTGATGTTCTTGAGCGCCTGGACTTCCCTTGGGTGGGCGCAGCCGGATATCCGGTTTGAGCAGTATTCTCCCCAGGAGGAGAGGCACTGGCAGGAGGTCCTGCGGCGCAATCCCCGAGATGCCCAGGCCCATTTTCACCTGGGGCGGTACTATGAGTTTGTCCGGCGCACCCCTGATGCCGCCAAGTTTTACCGGCAGGCCACCCTCCTGAACCCCGGTTGGGCCCAGCCTTTCTTCTATCTGGGCAAGGCCTACCGGGAGCTGGGACGCTACCAGGAAGCAGCCGCGGCCCTGCAGCGGGCCGTCACCCTCAAGCCGGATTACGCCCGGGCCTATCATTACCTGGGACTGGTAAAGATCAATTTGAGGAGATATGAAGAAGCCGCGGATGCCCTGGTCAAAGCCTATACCTGTGACCCTGGCTGGGCGGAAACCTATTACGACAATACCACCTACGGCATCCACAACGAGTTGGGGGAGAGCAAAGAGACCGTGTTAGCGCTCATCAAGTACATCTACCCCGTAAACCAGCACTTGGCCAGGATCGTTTACAAGCGGTGGGACCGGGGCGGCGCGGCGATGAAGGAATACTGGGAAACGGTCTCCGGCCGGAAACTCCCTGCCGACTACGGTTATCAACAAGGCCCCATCCCGGGATCTCAGGAGCCGGTTGAGCCGGGTTATCAAAAACCGCAGGACATAGGATACCAGCGCCGGCCCAATCAGCCCAGCGCTCCTGAGCAGCTGGCGGATTGACGTGGTTGAGTCGGTCCTGAACCAGCGCCTCCCAGGGGACGGTCCAGGCCCGGGGATAGCATCGCGTTAACGGGAAACTGTGGCTATTAAATTTTCCAGATAATTACCTGATCGGAAGGGTAGCAACGGGATGAACGGATCACCAGAACGCCCCAGGAGAATATCGCTCCGGGACCTCCTCACCGTCTTCTTTTCCAAGCTCCATGTCTTCCTAGGCATCCTGGCCACCATTCTGGTGGTGACCCTGGGGGTGTCATTTTTCACCGATCCCATCTATAAAGTCACCGGTAACGTTTTGGTCAGGCCTCTTCTGGAGCAAAACCTCAAGCTCATGGCCCCGCCATCCACCCAATTGAGTACGCAGCCGGTGACGGTGCAGGATATCAACTCCGAAGTCAATATCCTGAGCGCGCCCCAACTGCTGGGCCTGGTGGTCAAGAAGCTGGACCTGGAAAAAACGGAAGAGCCGAGGAGCCTGCTCTCCCGGGGCGGGTTGTTTCTCCTCCACCAGGGCAACAAGCTGTTAGTGGCGTTGGGATTGTCGGTGGAGCCTACTCCAGAAGATCAGGCGGTGGTGGACCTTCAGAAGAAATTAGATATCAAGCCCATCGCCCTCTCCAATGTTATCGAGGTCTCCCTGACGGGTAAGTCGCCGGAGCGGATCACCAAGATCGTCAATGCCCTTCTGGAGGATTACATCGACTATCATGTCTCCTTATTCCGGGCCAAAGGAGCCAAAGAATTCTATGCCAAACAGGCTGACTTCTTTGGCCGGAGCTTGAAGCAGGCTGAAGACGACCTGGAAAAGTTCAAGAAAGAGTGGTCCATCATTGAAATCGCAGCCCAGAATGAGGCCAACATTGAACTAATTAGGGTCCTGCGGGAGAACCTGGCCATAGTACAGGCCAATATCGCCGACCGGCAGACCAAGATCGGGGTGCAGCAGCGGAACCTGGCCAAAACCGGAGAGGTGGGCGCCTTTACCAAGGATCTGCAAAGCACCATCCTGGAAGAACTCGTTCGGGCCATGGGTCCTTTGCTCACCGAAAGGGAGCGTATAGGCATCCACTTTCACAAATCAAGCCCCAAGTACCAGGCCTTGAATCGCCAGGTGGAGGAACTCAAACAGGCTTATAACAAGCAAATCAAGGAGCTCCTGCAGGGCAACGCCCTGGACCTGAACGGCTTGACCACCTATGACCGGGTCTTGAGGAAACATATTGACGGCATCGAAAAAAGGTCCCTGCTGCTATCGGAAAAGCAGGTGGAGTTCGAGCGCCTGGTGCGGGAAGCGAAGCAACAGGAAAAAAATTACCTCCTCTACTCGAACAAGACGGAAGAGGCCCGCATCGAAGAACAACAGGATACCTCCCGAGTTTCCAATGTTTCCGTGACCAACTGGGCCAAGGTCCCCTCGGTGCCGGTCTTCCCGAAAAAGTTCCTGATGACCTTCCTGGCCCTGGTCATCGGCTCCTTCTTAGGCATCGCCGGGGCCTTCAGCGCTTACTATATGGATCACACCGTCAAGACTCCGGAAGACATCGTCCGTCATTGCCGGTCCCCATTGTTAACCTTCATTGCGGACCAGACCCATGCCGGGCCTGGACCCGCGTTCCCCGGAGCTCCCAGCGGCAAATCCCAGGCCCGGATCTTCTCCCAGTTGCCGGTGGGGCCCGGCGGTCCTTCCCAGACGGGTCGGGGTGGGGTGCCCTTGTGGATGGCGGAGCCTAAGCGTTATCCGGACCTGCTGGATAGTTTTCGCAAGCTGAAAAACTACCTGCACGTCCTGGAAAAATCCCAAAAAATGAAGGTCGTCCAGTTTACCGGAGCAGACCGGAATGTGGGCGCGTCTACCATCGCCTGCAATCTGGCCCTGGTGCTGGCCTGGGACCTGTTCGACCACCGCATTCTGCTGGTGGATGCCAACCTGGCCAGCCCGGCGGTACATCAGGCCTATGGAGTGCCGGGGGAACCGGGATTGCTCAATTACCTGACCGGGGAGATGACCCTCCAGCAAGTGGTACAACCGTCCTCCCGCCCCAACCTGGGGGTGATGGGCGTCGGTCGGAGCTCCACCCAGGTTTTGTCCCCCTTTGATCTCATCAAGATAGACACCTTCCTGGAGGAGGTTCGCAACCGATACGACTACGTGGTGGTGGATTCCGCCCCCGTCCTGCGCTCCAGCGATAGCCGCACCCTCTCCAGCAAGATGGACGGGGTCATTTTTGTAGCCGAGGCCAATCAAACCCGCTACGAGGTCATAAATGATGCGGAAAACCATATAGAGGGCAATGCCAGATTGGCCGGCATTGTCCTGAACAAACGTCGCTTTGTCATCCCCAAAGCGTTGTACAAATACATCTGAGGTATTTCTGACACCACTTGGAAAAATGAGTCGATATACTTCTAATTCCGATTATCGATCCTCTCTTCGAAGCGGGGGACCATATGATGCTGTCCGGCAAGAATGGTAAGAGAGCCGTCCTGTTACTCCTTCTCCTTTTTTCCCTGGGAAGTTGCCTGGCAGGCTGTAGCACCATGGAACCGGCCCGGACCACGGCCGATATGGGCGCGGAGCCCGTGCCCCCACTGACCCTGGCCGCGGGCGACGTCATCGACGTCAAGTTCTTTTACGTGCCGGAGCTGGACGAGAGCCAGATCGTCCGTCCCGACGGCTTTATGACCCTGCAGCTTATTGGGGATGTGCAGGCCCACGGCAAAACTCCCGCCGAACTCCATCGGGAATTGGCCAAACGGTACTCGATTCACTTGAAAAGCCCCAACATCACCATCATGGTCCGCCGGGTCAATGACAGCCGGGTGTGGGTGGGCGGCGAAGTGAAGCGGCCCGGCCCGGTGCAGATGGCCGGGCGGTTGACGGTCCTGGAAGCCATCATGGATGTGGGCGGCGGCGCCCGGCCCATGGCGGATCTAAAGAACGTCCTGGTGGTCCGCCAACGGGGGGGCAAGAGCTACGGCTGCCTGGTGAACATCAAAGAGGTTTTGAGGGGCAAAGAGAGCGAAGTCTTTTTTCTCCAACCCCGGGACGTGGTGTATGTGCCTCCTACCGCCATTACCAAGGTCGACGACTGGGTGGACCAGTATATCAATAAGGTGGTGCCGCAGGCCCGGACCTTGTTTATTTATCCGATGGGCCCCGGCGGCGCCGGGCAAGTGGGCATCGACACCACCACCACGGGCAGGTAAGTTTTGGCCAGGGGACCTGGCAAAGCGAAACGCGCATGAACCTTCCTTCCGCCGGCGTTTGCCGCAGCTTTCGGCTGGATGCCGTCCTGATCTTGATCATTGGGCTGACCGCGGGCGTCAGCCTGGCCGCGGCCGTTTATTTGCCGGCCAAATGGATGTTTTTTATCATCTTCCTGATGGTCGTGGTGGGCGTCTTCTCCATGGTCCAGCAGAGGGAAAAGCTGCTCCTCTATCTGAGCGTGGTCTTAACCAGCGTCTTTCTCGGGTTTCATCCTATTTATATCGAATCCGCGGTTTTTCCCTGGCCCATCAGCGGCTTCCGGATCACCATCTTTGAGGTGGCCTTTTTTTTCCTGTTCGTCTCCTGGATGTTCCGCCTGGTAATGAACCCCGCCCTAAAAGTGCGCTTCTATCCCTGGATCACCATCCCTTTCCTCCTTATCTGGGGCTTGAGCCTGGCCGGCCTCGCCCGGGTCACCATGCCGGGGGCGATTAAATTCAGCAACTTGTGGTTGCTCCTGGAAAGCTGGCTCATCTTCCTCTATTTTGCCAACAACATCCGGGACCGGCAGATGGTCTACAATATTGTGGCGGTCTTGTTGATTACCGGCGGGTTGCAGTCTTTACTGGGATTGGCCCAATATCTGGCTGGCGGCACTCTAGGTTTGCAAGTCTTCGGAGAAACCAAATCTTACAACGTCATGGCCGCCGGAGCCGAGTTCATCAGCCGGGTGTCGGGGACCTTCGGCCACCCCAACAACCTGGCGGGCTATCTCGTGATGCTGGTCTTAATTAATCTGGCCTTGTTTGGGGCCCCCATCTCGCCCCGGGTGAAGTTGCTGCTCTGTCCGGCGTTTTTGCTCATCAGCACCACCCTGATCCTGACCTTTTCCCGGGGGGGCTGGCTGGCTTTGGGCTTTGGCGGTATGGTCACCCTGTACCTCTGTTTCCTCCGGTGGAGCCGGCATCGGGTCATCTCTTTTATTGTCGCTCTGGCCCTGCTGGTGACCTTCTTTATCGCCTCAGTGGGTTTGATCAGCCCCTTAAGGCAACGCTTGTTTCAGGAAGACTATGGGGCCGCCCAGTCTCGGGTGCCCTTGAGCCTGGTCGCCATGAACATTATCTACCACCACCCCTGGCTGGGAGTGGGTTTGGGAAATTACACCTTCGCCGCCCCGGATTATGATATCAGCCGGGAGGGGATTTCTTACGAGTTCCACCAGCCGGTGCACAATGAATTTCTTCTCATCGCCGCGGAACAAGGTTTGCCGGCCCTGGCCCTGTTTCTGGTCATACTTATCTATATCTTTAGCCAACTTCTCCGCCTGAGCCGCTCCCGGGATGATCCCATCTTGCCCTATGTAGCCATTGGACTGGTGGGCACCTACTTCGCCTGGTGCGCCTTCCGGCAGACAGACTACAACTATGTCTTACTAGGAGATCCTTTCTGGCTTCTGGCTGGGCTGTCCCTGGCGCTGGTGCAGGTTAACCACAAGGAGGCGGGCATTCCCCCTCATTCGGGGCAGGCTGCTCACAATTCGCAGTAACTGATAAGCCGGACGGCAAAGGGCAGGCCTGCCAACCATGGCGTCTGTAAGGCGCCGGTTTCCGCGGCAAACCTGGGGGAACCCGGGTGCACCATGAGTTCCATCGTGGGGTGGCGCCGCGCGATTTCCTCCGGCGCCTGGAGAAAAGTGGCGAAATCCGTGAAACCGGAAGTGGTGGTGGTGGCGTAGAGATGGCGCAGGGCCAGGTTCCACAAGCGATTTTTCCGGAAAGTAATCTTGGGGTCCAGGGAAATGTTGGGAGCGATCCTGGCTTTCCTGATGCCAAAGACCCGCTGCAGGCGCTTAAGCATAAAAAAAAGCCTGGGGTCGGTGTGCACGTCATGGTGGGAGTCGAGATGGCTGACTTTCTGGCCATAGGAGCAAAGCCGCTGTACCTGCGCCGACCACTCCAGAAAAATGTCTTTTCTCAAGGCCTGGCCCAGGCGAGCTTTTCGGTAATTTGCCAGGCTGAAATTCCCCCGGGGGTCCAGTAATTCCGCCAAGGGGGCGCTGGAGGTCAGAGGCTGAAACTCGGTGATATTGAGATGAATTCCAAAGGAGCAGGAAGGATAAGCCGGGATCCGGACAAGACACTCCTCCAGGGCCGGACCATTGGCCATGATGGTGGCCGAAGTCACCAGCCGCCGGTCAATTAAATCAAAGATCACGGCGTTGACCTGGGTATTTCTGCCCAGGTCATCGGCATTGATAATCAGACGCATGGGAGTTCTTTCCGGATTTGTCAGTTAACTTGCAGAGTAATTCCCTTATTATTACAATTCAATGAAAATTCTCTACTTTTCCTATAGTAATCTTGACACGCCCAATGCCAACCAGGCCATAACCCTGGGGCTCCTCCGCGGTTTCGCGGCCAACGGCTGCCAGGTCGATGCCGTGGTCCCCCGGCCATCTCTTTACCGGCCGGAGATTCCTTTCACAAGATTTCATTTCCTCAACCCTTACCGTGGTGGCCGCCGCTATTTGCTGCGGGAGGTGCCTTACAGCACCTTCGTCTTGTGGTCTCTTTGCCGGCGATACAAATATGACGCCATTTACGCCCGGGATATGGATGTCTTTATCGGTCCCCGGTTATGTTCCCGTTTCTTCCATATTCCTTTTTACTTGCAAATCGATGATACTCCGGTGGAAGGCGCATATCCTCCTTTCATCCGGAAGGTGGTGGAACTAAACCTGAAGCTGGATTATCGTCAGGCCGCAGGTCTCATTGTCCCCTCGGTGCCGCGCTGCCGGTGGATCAACCGGCAATATGGGGTATCGATGCAGAAAATCCATCTGGTTATATTTGGAACCGAAGAGTTGCCCCCAGGAGTCCCCACCAGAGCTGCAGCCAAGAAAGGCTTGGGACTGCCCGCCGCCGCTTTCTGCCTGGGCTATCTGGGCAGCATCTACGAACGCTACGATTTTACCACCATGCTGGAAGCCATGGTTAAGTGTTCGGCCGCTATTCCCGACCTATATTTTATCATCGTCGGCGGCGGCTCCGGGGTGGAGCGGGTTAAACAACAAGCCAGGGCCTTGGGGATTGCCCCCAGGGTCATCTTCACCGGCTTCCTGCAGCCGGAGGAATTCCCCCAGGTTTTACCCGCCATGGACGTGGGGCTCATGCCCTTGACGAAGGCTGCGGTGCTGGAGCATGGCCCCATCCATACCAAGACGGCCACTTATGCCAGCTTCGCCTTGCCGGTGGTCGCTGCGGGTTATTCTTTTGATCTTGATGAATTCCCGGAGGAGGTCCGGCAGGGAGTCTGGTTGGCGCCCCCGGAAGATGCCGCGGCCCTGGCGGCGATAATCCTCCGGCTCTATCGGCATCCTGGGGAGGGGGAAAGGAAGGCCCGGTCCCTGCGCCGCTACGTCAGACAGCGCCTCACTTGGCCAGCCGTGGCCGCGGACATTTTAGCCATCATGGAAAAATCTTGGATACCGCACCCCGCAGGATAGCTCTAAATACCTTATTGCTCAGCGTCACCGAGCTCCTTACCCGGCTGGTGAGCCTGGTGCTGGTGATCTGCGTGGCGCGCCGGCTGGGTCCGGAGATGATGGGCATCTATGCCTTTGCCCTCACCTTTGTAAATCTTTTTGATATCTTTGTTAATTTTGGCCTGGACCGCTATATTCAGCGGGAGGTGGGACGGCAGCCGGACCTGACGGGGCCCCTGTTCAGCCAGGTCTTCACCCTTAAGCTCCTGGCCTACCTCGCGGCCGCAGTGGTCACTGTCATTCTCAGCGTGACCGTCGTGGACAGCGGCTTGAAAAGGTGGGTGATTTGGCTCTTGAGCCTATCCCTCTTTTTCCGGACCAATATTACCTCCAGTAACTCCTTCTTCCGGGCCCATCAGCAGGCCAAGTACGAAGCCCTGGTGGTCATCAGCTTTCGAGTGGTCTATGGCGGAGCCGGGTTGGCCGCCATCCTCTCGGGCCAGGGGCTCTTGACTCTGGCCGGCCTGGAGCTGGCAGCCCAGGGGGGAGCCTGCGTCCTGGCCTGGTGGCTCTTTATCAAAAAAATCGGCAATCCCTTTCACCGGGTGACCTTCAACAGCCTCCTGGAACTGGCCAGATCCACCAAGGATTTCCTCCTCATCCGGGTGGTGTTGACCATCTTTGCCTCCCTCAACATGTTCATGCTCTCCTTTATGGCGGGGGACGTGGTCACCGGCTTTTACTCCGCGGCCTTGCGCCTCTCCTCGTCCTTTGATTTCTTGCCCGAGGCCTTCACCGGCGCCTTTCTGCCGGAGCTGAGCCGGCGATGCACCCAAGGGTGGGAGGCCTTTGGCGCGGTATTTCGTCCCTACTTCAAATATCTATTGATAATCGGCCTGGGTCTGGCCGCGGTCCTGGGGGGGCTGGCTGAAGGTTTCATTCTGCTGGTCTTCGGACCCGCGTTCACAGCCGCCATTCCCACCCTCTCCCTTTTGGCCCTAACCCTGGCCCTGGATTTTACCAACCTGTCGGTGTCCACCGCCCTCATCGCCCTGAACCGGGAGAACCGGATCGTGCGCATTTTTTTAGCGGCCGCGGCTTTCAACTTCAGCCTTAATCTCTTTTTGGTCCCGGCTTACCGGCAGAACGGCGCGGTAGGCGCCACCCTGGCCGCCGAAATCCTGGTGCTCTTCCTGCAGCTCCGAACCCTGGGTTGGGGGCTGGTGCGGGACCTGGGGCTGGGCCGGATGGCGGCCCGGCCCCTGCTGGCCGGTCTCCTCGCCTTTGGCTGGGCCCGGGTGTTGGCCCTGTGGCAAATGGATTTTTTTCCCACCCTGGCGCTGATGGCCCTGGGGTTCTTGCTCTTACTGTTCTTCACCGGCGCGCTCTCCCGGGAGGAATGGCTGGCGGCCTGGGAGGCCATCAAATTGAAGCGCAAGGAGTGGGATACGGCCTGAGGCGGGGGCGGCATTGACTGACGCCTTTCTGAAGGAGAGAATTTTTTGCTAGGGACGAGCCTGATCTGGGATTTCGCCGGTAAACCGACCAATTTTGGACAGCCTGGGATAAGGCCCTTAGCGGCTCTGGGGGTAAGGCTCAGACCCTTCCCCTTCCCCTATCGGGCGGCCCTGGCCATCTGCTCCGACATTGACGGCTGCGATCGCCCTTCCTTCCTGGCGGTGCACCGCTATCTAAACGACCCCACGCAGGGCCTGGGCTTGCCCGTGGCCGACTCCTTCTTCGGCCGGGGACGGGAACCGGGGCAGATGGCTTACTTTCTCCCTGACGGCCGCACTCCGGGGCCGGACGCCAACCTCATTGTCCAGGCCCTTCGGGGGGGGCTCATAGATTCCCTGCATGCCTGGGGGGATTTCAACTTGGTTGCTCCAGACCCCGAGGCCCTGCGGGCCATGGCCGCCAGGTTGACGGAAGACCTGGTGCGCCAGGGGGTATCCGTGAAAATCTGGATCAATCATGGGGACCCTTGCAACCGGCAAAACTTGCAAGCCAGGCTGCAGCCGGTTTATGGAGGAGATGACCCCGCCTCGCCTTATTACACCGCCGACCTCCTGAAAGATCTGGGCCTGAAATATTACTGGTGGTCCGAGCTGGTCTCCTGGCCTCTCTCCTGCGGGCGGCTGCGAGTCTTTCCCGACTCCTGGCTCCGGCCCGGCCTCAACGCCTTGAAGAATGCTGTGAAGATCCTCCTGGGGCAGCGTCACAAGGTCAAGACTACCGCCCAGATCATGGAATTGTGCCAAGCCGTCACCCTCAGGGACGGTCTGCCGGTCATGGCTTTTACCCGCCATATCCGGAAGGAGCCCACTTCCCGGCACACCCTGCGTCATACCCTGGGCCCTCCGGTGCTGGAGGCGTTGCTGGCCCAGGAGGGGTATCTCATTCTCTACACCCACCTGGGTCTGCCTCGGCCACAGCCGGGGGAGGAGCTTTTCCCGCCTCCGGAGCGGGCCGCCCTGGCATCCCTGGCGGAGCACTACCATGCAGGCAGGATCTGGGTGGCTCCCACTATCAGGGTATTGAACCACTGGCTGGTGACCCGACATCTTGCCTGGACCGTGAGCCGGGAAGGGGAGCGGCTCATCATCCACCTGGAAAAGCTTCAGGACCCCACCACCGGCCCGCGGCCGCCCGAACTTGAAGAATTGGCCGGCCTCTGTTTCTATGTGCCGCCAGGGGTGGAGGTAATTTTGCGGCTGGAGGACCGGCAGCTGGTTCCCAGGGTCTTCGGAGCCGATCACACCGGAGAGATGGTGGTGGGGCTGGATCCGCCTCCGCCTCCTGATTTGGCGGTGTTGGCTTAATCTCTCTGAAAACATTTGGGAAATTTCTCAAAATTGCCGAATATATGTCATGTTTTCATAATGTGAATGATTTTCCTTAAAGGGACGGGGTTACAGAACGGGAGGTATTTCCCCCCTTTTCTAAAGGGGGGTCAGGGGGGATTTTATTCAACCTCTTGAAAATCCCCCTAAATCCCCCTTTAAGAAAGGGGGACTTAAAAGCCCGTTCCCTGGGATGCCTCCTGGAATAGTCAGCAAACAATTTGTCAAACACAACACCATCTCTGAGAAAGGGAAAATTTGGGCAACGAGTTGGCTATCCGATTCCTGGAACATTAACCCCTTGCCCCCGATGGCTCGGTTCCCGAGGTCCCCATGGCTCATCTGGCCTATTACTTTTCCACCTTCCCCGCCCTGACCACCACCTTTGCCCAGCATCAGGTGCGGGCCACGGAAAAACTGGGCCTCCGCTTTATCCTGGCGGCCAACCGGCCCCCGGAGCCCCGCCAGTTTCACCCCGAGGACGAAGACCTGCGGCAACGGACCTTTTACTTGACGCCGGTTAGGCCGTGGACCTACCTGGAGGCCAACCTGCAGGCCTGGCGGCGCTGGCCCCGGCGCTACGCCCAATCCCTGCCCCTGGCCCTCCAACTGCGAAACGGCTCTTTTCGGCAGCCCCTGAAAAATTTTGTCCACCTGGCGGGAGCTGCGGTGTTGGCCGAGCATCTCCTGGACAATCCCCTCCTGGAGGAAAAGCTGCGGCGGGCCCGGTTCATCGTCTCCAACTGTAATTTCCACGTGGAGAATTTGCGCCGGCGTTTTCCTTCCCTGGAACGCCAGCGCTTTTACGTGGTTTATGGGGGGCTGGACCTGCAGGCGGGGCCCTGGTCCAAACCGGAGCCCCCGGGAGCGGACTTGCCCCTGCGGATTCTCCATATCGGCAGGTTGGTGCCGGTCAAGGCCCAGGAGGTGCTCATCCAGGCCTTAGCCCGCCTCCGGGACCAGGGCGGTGAGTTTTGGTGCCGCATGGTGGGCGACGGCCCCCGGAGGGACGGGTTGCAGAGCCTTGTTGCCTCCTTGAATCTCCAGGATCGCGTCCAACTCCTGGGAGACCGCTTTGCGGACGAGGTGGCCAGGCTCCATGAATGGTCCCAGGTGCTGGTCCTATCCTCTCGGAGCGAAGGCACTCCCATGGTGATCATGGAAGCCATGGCCAAAGCCAGGCCGGTGATCGCCCCCCGCCTCACCGCCATTCCCGAAATGGTGGCCGACGGCCGCACCGGCTACCTGTTTCCCCCGGGGGATATCGAGGGCCTGGCCGCCAAGCTTGCCAGGTTGATGGCCCAACCGGAGGCCGTCGTCCACCTGGGGCAGGAGGGCCGAAGGCGGGCGGAGGAGCTATTTGACCTGGATCGCAATGCCCGGGAGCTGCTGGCCGTCTTTGCCCGGGAACTTCCCGGGATGCAGGGATGCCAGGAGGTTGCCGCCGGATGAAGGCCCCCGTCTACCACATCATCACCCCGGCCCACAATGAAGCGGAATATCTCCCCCGGGTCATGGGAGGCGTCGCCGCCCAGACTTTGAAGCCGGCTAAATGGGTGATCGTGGATGACCGCTCCACCGATGACACCTGGCGGCTGATCAACGCCGCGGCCCAGAGGTATCCTTTTATTGAGCCCGTGCAAGTCCAGGGTGGGACCGAACGGGCCCTGGGCAGCAACGTGGTGCAGGTGTTCAACGTCGGTTTCGCCCGGACCGGGGCCGGGGCGGCCTTTGTGGTGAAGATGGACGCGGACGTGCTCCTGCCCCCCGATTATTTCGCCACGCTCCTGGCCCGTTTCCAGGAGGAACCCCGGTTGGGGATCGCCTCGGGCAAGACCTACATTCCTCATCAGGGGCGGTGGGTCCTGGAACGCACCCCCGACTTCCACGCCAGCGGGCCCTGCAAGACTTACCGCCTGACCTGTTTCCGGGAAATCGGCGGGCTGATTCCCATCCTGGGTTGGGACATCCTGGACGAGGCCCAGGCCCGAAGGTACGGCTGGCAAACCCGGGGCTTCCGGGATCTGCCCCTCTACCACCTGCGGATGATGGGGTCCGCCACGGGCATGGCCCGGGCCAACCTGCGTTATGGCCGGTGCTATTACGGCCTTCGGGCCCATCCCCTGTTTGTCCTGGCCAAGGCCCTGTACCGGGCCCTGGAGCAGCCTTACCTGGCCAGCTTGCTCATTCCAGTGGGATACTTGCTGGCCGCCTGGCACCGAGGAAAACGGCTGGATGACCCGGGCCTGGCGGAATTTTTGCGGCGGGAGCAACTGGACCGCCTCCGGGGTCGCACCTTGGGCCAGGAGGAGTGGTGGCCGCGAAAATTAGACCCAGGACAGTGAATCAGGCAGAAACCTGGGTTCCCTTATTTTCCAAGTGCGGAACACATTTCACGGAAAACGGAAAACAGAAAACGGAAAACCGCATTATATGGAAAGCACCGAACTCCTGGGCATCAAGATTACCCCCGGCACCATGGAGGAATTCTGCCGGGAGCTCACCCGTCTTATTGCCCGGGAGCGGCAGAGTTTCATCATCTCTGCCAACGTTTACGGCATCAACCTGGCCTGGCAGCTCCCCTGGCTGGCCGCGTTTTACCACCGGGCCGACCTGGTTTACGTGGACGGCGCCGGGGTAGCCTTGGGGGCACGGCTCCTGGGGTACCGCCTCCCCCCCCGGCTGACCATGGCCGACCTGGCGTGGCCGGCCGCGGCTTATATGGCCCGGCAGGGGCACAGCCTTTACCTGTTGGGGAATCCGCCGGGGGTGGCCGCACAAGCGGCCGAAAGGCTTAGGCTCGCCTCACCGGGATTGAAAATTCTGGGCACCCACCACGGCTTCTTCCAGAAGGAAGGCCCGGAAAACGAAGCAGTCATCGCCGAGATCAACCATCTCCGGCCTGATGTGCTGATGGTGGGTCTGGGAATGCCCCTGGAGCAGCGCTGGATTTTGGATAATTATGCCCGGGTGGAGGCCCGGGTCTTCTGGAACGTGGGCGCCGGGTTCCAGTACTGGGCCGGAGCGATACCCCGCTGTCCCCGATGGATGGCGGATTCCGGCTTGGAATGGCTCTTCCGTCTGCTGTTGGAACCCCGGCGCCTGGCCAAGAGGTACCTCTGGGGCAACACCGTATTTTTCTTCAAGGTCCTGCAGGCACGCCGGAGGCTGGCCAGGTCCGCAAGGCTGCCTCGACCATAACCCTTGAGAATATTCTTGATTATTTTGACTCGCGTCCTCTTACTCGCCGTTCTTCTCCTGCTTCTCCCCGCCCGCCCCGGTGGGGCGGAGGCTCCGGGCCCGGTGCAGGCCATACCCAGTCAAGAATTTCTGGCCGCGCACCTCAAAAAAACCCACCCCCGTCTCCTGGTAACCGCGGAGGACTTCGCCCGGGTGAAAAAGCTCATCCGGGAAAATGACCTGGCCCGGCGCTGGTATGACAAGCTGCGTCGGGAGGCCCGGGAAGTCCTGGGAGAACTGCCTTGCCGCTATCGGCCCCAAAAGAGTGAAGGGCTCCTGGAAGTGAGCCGCACCGTGTTACGCCGGGTTTATCTCCTGGCGCTGCTCCAGCGGGTGGAGGGCGGCAGCCGTTATGTCCACCGCCTCTGGCAGGAGTTGGACGCAGCGGCTCGTTTTCCCGACTGGCACCCCGGGCATTTTCTGGATACCGGGGAGATGACCCATGCCTTGGCCATCGCCTACGACTGGCTGTACGACTGCTGGTCCCCGGAGCAGCGGGCCGTTCTGGCCCGGGCCATCAGGGACAAAGGGCTCAAACCCGCGCTGAAGGCCTACCAGAGGGCTGAGAAAGATGGCTGGTGGGTGAAGTCTCCATATAACTGGAACCAGGTCTGTAACGGCGGCATCGGCCTGGGAGCCCTGGCGGTGTTCGAGGACTCCCCCGAGCTGGCCGCAGCCGTCCTCCAAGAGGCCCTTCGCTCCCTCCCCCGGGCCATGGGCAAGTTCGCCCCGGACGGGGGCTGTTATGAAGGGCCTGCGTATTGGGGCTACGCCACCTTCTACAACACCCTCTTCCTGGCTGCCCTGGAAACCGCGGTGGGCCGCAATTTTGGCCTGGCGGAGATGCCCGGCTATGCCGCCACCGGGTTCTTTCCCCTCTATGTGACCGGCCCCCGGGACCGCACCTTTAACTATGCCGATGCCGACGAGCATATCCATTGGACCACCCAGATGTTCTGGCTGGCCCGGAAATTCCGCCAGCCCGTCTTTGCCTGGTATGCCCATCGCCTCACCAGGGTCCACCCCCTGGACCTGTTATGGTTTGAGACTCAAGGGCAGAGACCTCAGGAGGCGGGGCTCCCCCTGGACCGATACTTCCGGGGGGTGGAAGTCGCCACTTTCCGCAGCAGTTGGGACGACCCTCGGGCCGTCTTTGTGGGGTTTAAAGGAGGAGACAACCGGGCCGCCCACAGCCATTTAGACCTGGGCAGCTTTGTCCTGGATGCCCAGGGGGTTCGCTGGGCCCTGGACCTGGGGGGGGACGACTATAACCTGCCCGGCTATTTCGAGCGGGACCGGTGGAATTATTACCGCCTGCGGGCCGAGGGACACAATACCCTGGTCATCAATCCCGGCCCGGGCCCGGACCAGGACCCGGACGCGGCCGCGGCTATCATCCGGTTTCTCTCAGGTCCGGACCGATCCCTGGCCATCGTCGATTTGACCCCCGCTTATGCCCGCCAGGCCAAGCGGGTCTGGCGGGGCCTGGCTCTGCTAAACCGGCAACAAGTCCTGGTTCAGGATGAAATCCTGGCCGAGAAACCTGCCGAATACTGGTGGGCTATGCACACTACG
>JACQYN010000228.1 GCA_016208235.1 Deltaproteobacteria bacterium | reverse complement strand
CGGGGGGTCAAACGCAAAGTGAGCATCTTTCCCGTGCGCTCCAGAGGATCAAAACCATTGCCCCACATAAACATTAAAGCATCCATTATGATTGTTAAGTGAACAGTATTGGGATTTAGGGGGATTATCGAGAGGTTACTTATAATCCCCCCCCTTCCCCCCTTTGAGGAAAGGGGGGAAACATTTGGCTCTTTTCCTTTATTTGGGAAACAAGGCATCTGAGGGTAAACAGGAAAATTTATGGAATCAAATCTGACTGACAAAGAAGCGGCCCTCATCCGGGAGGGCATCAGGGGAAAATATACCCAGGTGGCGGCTGCAGGCGCGGCCTCGTGTTTTAAGTACCCCACCGGCGAGGAGGGGCTTAAGCAGCAGCAATATCCCCTGGACCTCATCCGGGATTTTCCCCCAGCCCTCGTCAACTCCTTCTGCGGGGTGGGCAATCCCTTCAGCCTGGGGCAGATTTACCCCGGAGAATCGGTGTTGGATATCGGCTGCGGCGCGGGGTTGGACACGCTGGTGGCGGCCCGCATGGTGGGCCCTGGGGGCCGGGTCGTGGGGATTGACGTCACCCCGGGGATGATTGACAAGGCCCGGGCCAACCTGACGCTCATGGATCTGCAGAACGTCACTTTCCAGGTGGGGGAAGCCGAATCCCTGCCGTTTTCGGATAATGACTTTGACGTGGTCATCTCCAACGGGGTCTTCAACCTCACCCTGGACAAGGAAAGGGCCCTGAAGGAGGCCCACCGGGTGCTCAAACCCGGGGGCCGCCTGCTGCTGGCGGACATGGTCCTGATGGCGGAGCTGCCCCCGGAGAAGGCGGGTAAGATAGAGAACTGGTACCAGTGAATCGGCGGGGCCCTGCCGGGAAGGGACTTCCTGGCGCTGATGCTCAATGCGGGCTTCCACCGGGCGAGCCTTAATGCCTACACCGGCTTTAAAAGTTCTCCTTACACTGAAGGGGCCCTGTTTTACGGGGAAAAACTGGTGGACGTGAAAGCCGCAGAGGCCATCACCGCCCAGGTGGAACAACTGACGGAACCTAAGAAAGTGGAGTGCGCCCCAGGCTTCGCCTGACCCCCCAAATGACCCCGCTTCGGAGAAGCGGAAAAGATGTGGAGGGAGGGCCAGGGACTTGAGGTTTTTGCATTCCCCCCACCACCCCCCTCCCAACCCGCATATTGGCCGGGGAAGGCGGGGCCTCACTTTTTTTTAATAAAAAAACTTGACAACGGGGTTTTAAAGGCTTAAATATTTAAGCAACTACTTAATAGCTAATTTGGAACACGGGAACATGGAATTAGAATCCTTCGAAATGTTTAAGGTCCTGGCCGTGGAAACCCGGGTCAGGATCCTAGATATCCTGAAGGCTCAGGGGCCCCAAGGGGCCAAGGAGATTGCCCGCCAGTTGGGGATAACTGCCGCGGCCGCGTCCCAGCACCTCAAAATCTTGCGGCAAGCCGGGCTGGTGCGGAGCGAAAGAAAAGGATATTGGATTCCGTACTCCATCGATAGCGAGGCCCTGGAAAGGTACCGGCGTCAGTTGACGGAAGTCTGCAGTTGCGGCTGCCAGGGGACGGGAAAATGGCGGGAACAGGAATTTGAGAATACGGACCTGGAGGCCCTGAGAAAATATGAAAAAGACCTGCAGGAAGAGCTGAAGTCGGTGCGGCAGCGGATCAAGGAAAAGTCCAAATAAGAATTGCCAATTTTTTTTGGCTTATAATTTAAGTAATTAATTAATTACCATAACAGAAAGGAGGTGATCCGAATGGCTGACCAGCAAAAGAAGTGCGGCTGTGGCTGCGGCTTGGCAACGCCGGTGAAACCCGACGCTGAAGCCGCCAAAGGCAAGCAGGAGGTCAAAGACCCCAAAGCCACGAAGTAGGCTAACCATCCATGACCGGAGGCAGGGAAAACACCCTGCCTCCGGGTGCTTTCGAAAAATTGAGATGGGACTTATTTAAAGGAGATGCGCCATGAATTTGCTGGTTTTGAGTTTAAGTCACTTTTTCCATCTATTAGCCACCGTGGTCTGGATCGGCGGCATCTTTATGGTTCTCCTGGTGATCCTCCCCAGCGCCAGGGCCACGCTGGAACCACCCGCGATGGGGGGATTAATGAAGGAAATTACCGGGAAATTCACTCCCCTGGCAAACGCCAGTATCCTGGTGATGGTTATCACCGGGATTATCATCGCCGTTTATAAAGAAAAATTTGGCGGATTTTTCCATGCCGGCGACTTCTGGAATGGCGCCTTGGTCTTTAAACATCTTTTGGTAGCCGTGATGATCATCATTCACTTTTACCGGGGACTGGTATTAGGTCCCAGGATCGGGAGATTATCCGCCCAGGCCGCGGGATCGCCTTCCTTGTCCTCCCAAGTCGCCGGGCTGCAAAGGTTCTCATTAAATCTGGTTAAAGGAAATTTCGTCTTGGGGATGATCGTTTTGCTGGTCACCGGGGTATTAATGGCGAAATAGCCGCCTTCATTCCGGTTTATCCCCCGAATAAGCGCCCCAGGAAGCCTTTCTTCCGGGGTTCCGGCGCGGGTAGTCCCAAGTGCTGGCAGATCACGGCCTCCAATTTATCTTCGGCGACATCCGTGCCTTCCACCACGATCTCTTCCCCCACCATTACCGCGGGGGCTGCGGGCAGATCCAGTTCGAAGTACTCGTCCGTCTGGTATGCGGCGATGGGTTTGGACATGGTCTCGATCTCAATGTCGTACTTTTGGCCCAACCTGGGCATCATTTGCAGGAAATGCTTTCACGGCTTGCCATTGGGTTCGTTTAAAAAGAATCTGACCTTGAGCATAGTTCTCTCCTAGGAGTAATATTCCCTACTTAATTTTTCAGTGGTTATGCGGCCAAAGGCGGTAGTCCCAAATGCCGCCGGATGACCGCCTCTATTTTCTCTGCCGTGATTTCCGGCCCCTGGGCCGCCACTTCATTTTCCACCATCACCGCCGGAGCAGCAGGCAGGCCCGAAGCCCGGTACGCGTCGCTCTGGTATTCTTCCCGGGATTGGGAAACGGTCTCCACTTCCATTTCGTATTTCTCGCCCAACCTGGGCATGATCTCGTGGAGCCGCTTTCACGTCAGGCCGCAAGGGTCGTTAAGAAAGACCTTGATTTTGAGCAAATCGATTCTCCTTGCCGAATTTAGTTTTTTCGTCCAGCCGCAGCCATGCGGGAGAGGAACTGCTCCGGCGGCAGGTAATCCACCAGGCGCAGGTTCCGGCACTCGTTGCCCCCGCGGTCCAGGAAAACCACGGTGGGCACTCCCTTGACGCCGTAGAGCTCCAGCAGGCGGGTATGCAGGGGATTACCTTTCTGGGTCAGATCCACCTTGACCATGACAAAATCTTTCTCCGCCAGATTGACGATCTCCGAGTGGTGAAAAGTGATCTCCTCCAGCTCCCGGCAAGGAGCGCACCAGGTGGCGGTAAAATCGATGATCACCGGCTTGTGCGCCTCTCTGGCCTGTGCCAGAACCTGGTCCGAATACGGCTGCCAGGTGACGCCGGGACCCCGCAGGGCCCAGGAGCCCGCCAGGAAGGTGGCCAGGATCACCCCCGCCAGAGCCGCAGTGGTTTTGATCCCTTGGAAACCCCGGAAGGCCGCGGTCGTGCGGTCCAGCAATCCCAGATGGATGGCCGCGGCCAAGGCCACTCCGGCCAGCAGGGCCATGCTCAGGGTCTCGGACAGCAGCGGCCGGATAAAATACGCGGCCATGCCCAGGAGCACCCAGCCCATGAGTTTCCGCACCCAGAGCATCCATTCCCCGGACCGGGGCAATTTCTCCAGGCTGCCGGAAAAAATGGCCAGAAAAAACAGGGGCAACCCCAACCCCAGGCTCAACGTGAAAAAAACCAGGAAACCCAGCCAGGGTGAGCCCATGGAAGCCACCCAGGTGAGCAATCCCAATACAAACGGCCCGATGCAGGGCGCGGCCACCACCCCCAAAGTCAGCCCCATGAACAAGCTGCCGCCATAGCCGGCATAAGACCTGGAGGCCGCCTGCGTCAGGCTGCCGGGGAGGCGCAGTTCCCAGAAGCCGAAGAGGCTGGTGGCAAATAAGACCAGGACTGCGGCCACCGTCACCAGCACCAGGGGATTTTGCAGCAGGGACCCCATGAGTCCCCCGGTCAGGGCGGCGATGACCCCCAAGGTAGAGTTGGCGACGGCCAGGCCCGCCAGGTACAGGAGGCCGTGGACCACCAGCCGCCCCTGGCCCTGGCCGCTGCGGCCACCGAAATAGGAGACGGTAATAGGAATTATGGGATAGACGCAGGGAGTGAGGTTGAGGGCCATGCCGCCCAAAAAGATACCCAGCATCGTCCAGACCAGGGCCCAGCCGGAAAGAAGGCCGGGGGCATAGGCTTCCGGCGCGTAATCGCAGAGCCCCAGGGGATCGCTGGCCATGGGCAGACCGGTTTTCTGCCACTCCGGAAAGCCCAGGGGGTCGCTGCGGACTCAGGCCAGGCCCGCTCAGTAAAAGACCACCAGCCGGTCCTTGTCCGGCCCCAGCAAGGCCGCCAGACGGCCCTGGGCCCGCCACCGGGACCACCAGGTGGGTTCCATGGGGAAGTTCACCGCGCCTTTGATGTGGCCGCTGCGGTACTCCCAATCCTGGCGGGTGTCCACCAGGAGCAGATTGGCGGGGGGGTGCCGATAAAGCTTGGCCAATTCCTCCGTATTGATGAGGCGATACCCGCCCCGGGCGGCCTCGGCCCGGACGTCCTCCATGGTGGACTCTTGGATGGCCACCGGGCGGTGGGCATACCAGAGCGTGCCCAGGGTCAGGACCGCAGCCACTAAAGCCAAGAGTAAGGTTTTTTTTCTGTCCATCGCCAACCTCAATGCCTTTAAGACAATTTTCCTTCCCTCTTTAACTTCGTAATAAGAAAGGTTGCCCCTCGCCGGGACAGGCCGAATTTGGCGGCCAGGTCCTCGGGTCGCAGCGGACCCTGCCCCTGGGCCAGGGCGATTACCTCGCCCTCCAGTTCATCCAGCCAGTCTTCGAAGAGCACCAGCAACTCCGGGTCGGCCACGGCCATGAGCTGCTTGGATTGGGCCACCCGATCCACCAGCGACTGACACATCTGCGTAGGGTCGACACCTTCGCCCAGGCATTCCGCCAGTCAGAGGTGCACCATGCTGGCCGTTTTGTCCCCGCCCGGCTCTCCCAGCAGGTTGACCCAAAAGGCCAGCTTCGCCTCTGCGTCGAGGAGGGGGAAGATTTTCTTCGCCGCTTTGGCAATCGACGCCAAGGCTTTTTCCGGGTCCATGCCCGTGAGCAACTCTTCAATCCGGTTCGGGCTCATCTCTTCCTTTCTCCGGTTAAAAGGTCTTTCGTGCCGCCAGCAAGGCCACCGCCAGACTATCCATGGCCTTGAGGATGTCCATAATCCCGGGGTGGGACATTTGGTAGTAGATGAACGGGCCCCGGCGCTCCACCTCCACCAGGAGGGCGCGCCGCAATTCCTTCAGGTGATGGGAGACCAGGGGCTGGGAGAGTTGCAGTTCCTCCACGATGGAGGACACGGACTTCTTGCCGTTCTGCAGAGAAAGGAGGATGCGGAGACGGTTTTCATCCCCCAGGCTCTTGGCCAGAAAGGCCAGGGTGGGCAGGTTGTCCGGCTGCACAGAAACCCTCCTCAAGAATTCCGTTCAAATCAATATATCAATAAATATTTATATATTTATTTTGGTTATTCCTGTCAATCAAATTTTGGGGAAAAATTATCGAGAAAGAGCTACCGGATTTAGAGGGAGGCTGGCGGACGTCGCAGCACGTCAATCAACTGCGGCAGGCTATTCGTCCCTGGGTGCGGCGGCCTGTAAGAGTTCTTTTACCACCACCCCTAAAAGGCCCAAGACCGCATCCAGTTGCCAAAAGCGGTGCAATTGCGACGGCACAGTGAACGACACTTGGGCCGGAAACTCTTCATCGGCCTGCCAGAGAATCACTTCCACGGTCAACCCCGGAAAGACCGGGAAGGCCAAGGCGCCGTCGCCGCCGGCGCGGTTCTCGGCCCCGAGGCGGCGGCCGGCCTCCAAAAAACCGGCCAAGTCCCAACCGAACCGCTCTTCCAGGGGGCCGCTGGGCAGGGCATGCGGTCCGCTCTTTTGGAAAAACATGGTGGCGCCGGGTAATTCCAGGGGGCTGATGGGCGGCCCCAGCGCTGACGTGTCGATGAAAAGCAGGTAAAGAAGAGTGGTCAGGCAGCGGCGGAACCCTGGTTCTTCCGCCGGCGCGGCCGCCAGAAAAATGCGGCGTCGATCCGGATCCGCCACCAGTTCCCGGTTAAAAAAGGGAACATGTAAGGCATTCTGGTGACGCCGGACTCCGGTGCGGCGGAAGATGTCCTCCGGGTCGGCCTGGGCCAGGTCCAGCCAAAAATTCTCATCCACTTCGGAGCAGCGGTTGTAACGCATGGGACAACTTCACAAATTAATGGTATTTATTCTTCCCCCGGATTGAGGAGAAAGGCCTCCACGAACCCGTCCAGGTCGCCGTCCAGGACCGCGTCCACGTTGCCGGCCTCGTGTTTGGTGCGGTGGTCTTTCACCAGGCGGTAGGGCTGCAGGGTATAGGAGCGGATCTGGCTGCCCCAGGCGATCTCCTTTTGGGACTCCTGGAGTACCTGCTTTTTTTCTTCCCGTTTGCGCTGTTCCAGGTTATAGAGCCGGGCCCGGAGCACCTTCATGGCCAGTTCTTTGTTGCGGTGCTGGGACCGCTCCGACTGGGAGGAGACCACGATGCCCGTGGGCAGATGCGTGAGGCGCACCGCGGAGCTGGTCTTGTTGACGTGCTGGCCCCCGGGGCCACTGGCCCGGAAGGTGTCGACGCGCAGGTCCTGGTCTCGAATCTCGATGTCGATGCGGTCATCCACTTCCGGGAGCACCTGCACCGCGGCAAAGGAGGTGTGGCGGCGGCCGGACGCGTCGAAAGGCGAGATGCGCACCAGGCGGTGGATGCCGGTTTCGCTCTTGAAATAGCCGTAGGCAAAGGGGCCGGACGCGGTGAAGGTGACGCTCTTGACGCCCGCTTCGTCCCCGGGGAGGAGGTCTATGGTCTCGGTCTTGAAGCCTTTGCGTTCCGCGTAACGCAGGTACATACGCAGCAGCATCTGGGTCCAATCATTGGCCTCGGTGCCCCCCGCGCCCGCGTGAATGGTGATGATGGCGTTCTTTTGATCCTCTTCGCTTCCCAATAGAAGCTTTAGTTCCCAGTCACTGAAGGTCTTTTCCAGGTCCGCCAACTCTTTGGCCACGTCCTTAAACGCGCCTTGATCTTCCTCCTCCAGGGCCAATTCCAGGAAGATCTCCAGGTCCTCCACCTGCTTGACCCGCTGCTGCCACTCCTCCAACGCCTGGAGCAGGGCGCCTCGTTCCTTGAGAATTTCCGCGGCCCGGGCCTGGTCGTCCCAGAACTCGGGCTGGGCCATCAATTCTTCCAGGTGTCTAAGTCTGGTCTGCTTCCCCGCCAGATCAAAGATGACCTCGAAGGAGCTCCAGGCGCGCCTGCAATTCTTTCAATCTGTCTTTGATTTCCAATACATCCGGTATCATTGCCTTCTCCTTGGTGATAGCTGGAAATTATTTTATATAACGATGCCCTTTAACAGGCATATTCGGAGGCGGCCAGGGACGGCCGCCCCACCAAAAAAGCTTTATAAAGGTGGGGCGGGCCTCCGTGCCCGCCATTTTTTAATTTTATCAGAAAAACTGCAGATATGAAACGGTGGGGAAGAGGTGACTACAGAGGAGTAAGCCCATCAGCACCAGAATTTCCAGGACCTCGTTGGCCGCGCCCAGGACGTCGCCAGTGATTCCCCCCAGTCTCTTCTGGAAATAAATGCTTAGCAGCCAGACCACCAATCCAGCGGCGGCCAGCAGGAGCAGGCCGCTGATCCTGGAGACCAGGAGAGATAAACCTACGGCGCTGAGGGTGGCGCCCAGCAGCACCCTGCCGGTGACGCCGGTGGTCATGGCCCGGCCCAGCCCCCCCTCCGGGCGGGCGTAGGGAGAAAGATAAGCCAGAAAAATCATGCCCCAACGGCTGAGCACCGGATAAAGAATGAGGCCGGGCCCCAGGCTTTTTTCCGTCCAGGCCAGGAAAAACGCGAATTTAAGGAGTAGAGCCAAAAAGAGGCTCACCGCGCCGAACGCGCCCAGGCGGGAGTCCTTCATGATGGCCAGCCGCTCCTGGGGGTTTTTGCCGCCCCCCAGGCCGTCCACGGTATCCGCCAGGCCGTCCAGGTGGAGCCCCCGGGTGGCCAGAACCGTCAAGGACAGCAGCAGGGCTGCGGCCGCCGCGGGGGGGAAAATGCTCTGGAAGCCCACCAGAGCCCCCCAGAACCCCAGGCCCAGGATAACCCCCACCCAGGGAAACCAGAACATCGAGCGGGCCAAATCCCCCGGACCCACCTCCCCCAACCTCCGCCAGGGGAGCACGGTGAGGAAGGTCAGGGCCAGAGGGAAAGTGCATCTCACGACTGCTTCTCAGCTACTCCGGCTTCGGCAAAGGTGGCCATCTCGTGATAGATCTTGAGGCCCGCGTCCAGCAAACCCAGCCCCAGGGCGGCGCCGGTGCCTTCCCCCAGGCGGAGCTGGAAATTGAGCAAAGGTTTTAGGCCCAGGGTATCCAGCATGAGTTGGTGCCCCGCCTCCACCGAGCGGTGCGCGGCGATCAGATAGTCCGTCACCGCCGGGGCCAGATGCGCGGCCACCAGGGCTCCGGCGGTGGCGATGAAACCGTCCAGGATCAAGGGCCGCCGCCCGGCTGCAGCCCCCAGGATCAGCCCGGCGATGCCCCCGATCTCCAGGCCTCCCACCTTGGCCAGGGCCTCCAGGGGATTATTGGCGTCCGGCTTATGCAACTCCAGGGCCCGGTTAATAACCCCCACTTTGTGGCGCCAGGTGTCGTCGTTAATACCGGTGCCCCGGCCAGTGAGGGTACTGGCCGGTTTGCCGGTGAAGACCGCGCCCAGGGCCGCGGCCGGGGTGGTGTTGCCGATACCCATGTCCCCCGCGGCCAGGGCGTCGGCGCCCGCGGCGATGGCCGCCTGGGCCCGCTCCAGACCCACCATCACCGCCTGCAATGCCTCTTTAATGGTCAGGGCCGGTTCCCGGGCCATATTCCGGGACCCATAGGCCACCTTCCGAGGGATAAGCCCGGGTTGCTCTCCGAAATCATGATTGACGCCGATATCCACCACTTCCACCGCCGCACCCACATGGCGGGCCAGCACGTTGATCCCTGCGCCCCCCCGGAGAAAATTCAAGACCATCTGCCGGGTGACTTCCTGGGGAAAGGCGCTCACTCCCTCGGCCACCACCCCGTGATCCGCGGCAAAGACCACCACCTGCTTCTTTTCCAGGCGGGGGAAGAGTTCCCCCCGCATGGCCACGTAACGAGCCGCCAGCTCCTCCAACCGCCCCAGACTGCCCGGGGGCTTGGTGAGGAAGTCCAGGCGCTCCTGGGCCTGGGCCAGCCACTCCGGCTCCACAGGCTTTATCTGGGAAATTATTTGGGATAATTCCTTCATCATCTATTATTACCTCAAAGTTCGTTAGTCAGGTGAGAGGAGGGCCAGGTTAAACCAGTGGTCAGTGGCCAGTGGCCAGTGGTCAGTTATGCTTCTGGCGAAAAAGTCTTGTATACGATACTGGCCACTGATCACTGACCACTGACCACTTCTCTATCCCCTGGCCCCCTCCCCCAAAATCTCACCCCTTAACCACCACCGGCAGCCCGGCCACCACCAGGACCACCAGATCCGCGACCTCTGCCACTTTTTGGTGCAGCCAACCGGCCTGGTCCCGGAATTCCCGGGCCAGGGGGTTGTCCGGGACGATGCCCCAGCCCACTTCATTGCTGACCAGGATGGTGGGAGTGCGGGCCGCGGTTAGCGCCTGCGCCAGCCGCCCGCACTCCTCCCGGATGCCGACCGGCCTGGCGCCTTCCTTTAGCATCAGGTTGGACAGCCACATGGTGAGGCAGTCCACCAGGATCACTCCATATCCCCCGGGAGGCTCGGCCAGGAAGTCTGGCAGATCCAAACAGGCCTCCCGGGTCTCCCAATCCGGCCCCCGTTCCTGCTGATGATTGTCGATGCGGGCCCGCATCTCCTCATCCCGGGGCTCGCAGGTGGCCACAAACAACCGGGGGAGGGGAAAACCCTCCGCCAGATTCAACGCATAACGGCTCTTGCCGCTTCTGGCCCCTCCCAGGACCAGGGCCAGGCAGAATATTGGTGAAATCGCTGTCATTTTTTACAATAATTTTTCAGGTCTCTTACCTAAGCATGTTTTCCTTATCCGAAAAACGCGTCCTTGTCCAGAGGTTTCCCGTTGACCAGCACGCGCGAATATGCTTAGGATGATGACGCTCAAGGCAGAAATGACCGGCTCCAGCGCCCTCCCATCCCGGGGTGACTTTCGATTAATAGTAATCATTTTTTTTAATCCAGTGTCCATAAGCCTTCGGCTTACCCGGAAATCATGAAAAAAGTAGAGCCGCAGTCTAAACTTTTGACTTTGAACCTTGAACTTTGAACTTTTCGCAGCAGGGGGTAAGGAACGATGGATTTCAGTTTAACACCGGAACAGGAGTCAGTCCAGAAAAGGGCCCGTCAAGTAGCCCAAGAAGTGAAGGCCAAGGCCGTCCGGCTGGACCGGGAAGGCCGCTTTCCCCAGGAGATTCTGGATTTTTGGGCCAAGGAAGGCTTCTTTGGGTTGTCCCTGCCCACGGAATACGGCGGCGGCGGCGGGGATTATGTCTCTTACGCGCTGGCCCAGATGGAGCTGGCCCAGGCCTGCCCTTCCTCCGCCATCATGCTCCATGTCAATCACTCCCTTTTTGGGATGGGCCTCCATCTATTCGGCACCGACGACCAGAAGCGCTGCTTCCTGCCGCCGGTGGCCCGGGGTGAGGCGTTGGCCGCCTTTGCCCTGACGGAACCCCAGGCCGGATCGGACCCCTCCCGCCTCCAGACCATCGCCTCCCGGGAAGGAGACGGCTGGGTGCTCACCGGGCAGAAAAATTTTGTCACCTCCGGGCATATTGCCCATTTTGCGCTGGTGGCCGCGCGCAGCGATCCCGCCCGGGAACCCCATAAAGGTATCAGCCTGTTCATTGTGGATTTGAAAATCACGCCGGGGCTAAAGGTGGGCCCCATGGAAGAAAAAATGGGGCTGCGGGGGGCCACGTCCGTTTCTTTGGATTTCAACAACGCCCAACTACCAGATGATTCAGTCTTGGGGGAAGCCAACCAAGGCCTGAAGCTGGCCCTGGCCCTCATGGACCACGCCCGGGTGGGGGCCGCGGCCCAGGCCGTGGGGATAGGCAAGGCCGCGCTGCATGAGGCCTTAACTTACGCCCGCGGCCGGGAGCAGTTCGGGCAACCCATAGTTCAGTTCCAGGCCACCCAATGGAAACTGGCGGACCTGGCCACGGACCTGGAAGCCGCGGCCCTCCTGACCCTCAAGGCCGCGTGGCTCAAAGACCAGGGCCGGCCCTTCACCACCGCCGCGGCCATGGCCAAAAAATTCGCCACCGACACCGCCATGGCCGCGGCCCAGGAAGGACTGCAAATCCTGGGAGGCTACGGCTACCTCCAGGACTACCCCCTGGAACGCTTCTTCCGGGACGCCAAGGCCGGGCAGATCTACGAAGGCACCAATGAAATCATGCGCCTGATCATTGCCCGGGACTTGTTGAGAGGGGAGTGAAGCGGTGAGGGGAGGGCAGGCACCCAGGTCCCTGCTCTCCCCCCACAAACCGAAAACCGAAACCTGAAAACCGAAAACCTTCGTTTACTTCCACACCCCATCGATCGTCGCCTGGCACTTGGGGCACTGGCCGTCCTGCAGGTAATATTTCTGAATGGTGTAGCCCAGACGCTCGATGAGCGGCTCCTTACAGGCGTAGCAATAAGTGTTCTCCGTCCCTTCCAGGATCCCGGGGATGTTGCCGGTATAGACATAGCGCAAGCCCGCGGCCAGGCCGATGTCCCTGGCCTTCTTCAAGGTTTTTGCGGGCGTCCGGGGCCGGTCCATCATCTTGAAAGTGGGATGGAACGCGGTGACGTGCCAGGGGATGCCTTCGCTCACGCCCTTAATAAACTGGGCAATCTCCGTTAGCTCTTCGTCCGAGTCGTTGTGCCCGGGGATCACCAGGGTGGTCACCTCCACCCACACCCCGGCCTCTTTCAGGCGGGGAATGGTGTCCAGCACCGGCTGCAGCCGGGCCTTGCACACCTTGCGGTAGAAATCGTCCCGCATGCTCTTTAAATCCACGTTATCCGCGTCGATGCATTCGCTTAAGGCCGCGGCCGACTGGGGGGTCATGAAACCGTTGGAGACAAAGACGTTCTTAAGGCCGTGTTCCCGGGCCACGCGGGCCGTGTCCTGGGCAAACTCCAGGAAGATGGTGGGCTCGGTGTAAGTATAAGAAATGCTGGCCGAATGGGTAGCTAAAGCGTCCCCCACCACCTCCTCCGGGGTGCGATCTTCGCCGATGAGCCGCCCGTGGTGGAGCCGGGGGTACTGGGAAATATCGTAGTTCTGGCAGTGGAGGCACATGAAGTTGCAACCCACGGTGGCGATGGAAAAGGAGCGGGTCCCCGGCAGGAAGTGAAACAGGGGCTTCTTCTCGATGGGATCCACGTTCTGGGCCACCAGCCGGCCATAGGCCAGGGTAAAGAGAGTACCCTCCTGATTCTCCCGCACGTGGCAGAGACCCCGCTTTCCCGGATCGATCTTGCATTCATGGGCGCACAGGTGGCATTGGACCTTGAGGTCCTCCACTTTTTCATAAAATCGGGCTTCCTGCATATTCCCTCCTTTTCCTAAACGTTTTATATATCCTTGAGAGGCGGATGTAAAGGAGAGGGGAAAGGAAAGCCTTCGTTATCGTTGAGAACTTTGGGGAAAGGGCCTTGTGGGGGGAGGGCAAGGTGAATAATCTGTCAGCTTTTAGCTATCAGTCGTCGGCTTAATAAATTAATACCCGAGGTCTGGCACTGAATTGAGTTCAACCCTCCGGTGTTGGCCTTCTTCTTAATTTTTGAAAGGCTGAAAGCTGACAGCTGACTGCCAAAAGGCCCTTGGCCCCCTCCTTCAGAATCACTTTTCTGGAGTTCTCTTCTCTGCCTGCCCGGCTGCATCCCTTGCCCCGGCGGGGTATTTATGGTAAGGAAATATAAAATGGTGGGCGTAGCTCAGACGGCAGAGCACCGGGTTGTGGCCCCGGCGGTCGCGGGTTCAAGTCCCGTCGCTCACCCCAGTTTCCTCCCCTTCCCTTCCTTATCCCGGTTTTATTGCCGAATTTTCCCTTTTCCTAACCCGGTCCCGGCTTGCCGCCAGGATGCCAGTAAGTAACCCATGGCCACCTGGCGTTTTGTCCATGCCGCGGACCTGCACCTGGACAGCCCCTTTGTGGGCCTCAGGAATTACCGGGAGAAGCTGGCCCAGGACCTTACGGAGGCCACCTTCACCGCGTTTCAGCGGATTGTCGATCTCTGCCTGGAAAACGCCGCGGAATTTCTCCTCCTGGCCGGGGACCTCTTCGACGGACCGGGGCGCAGCCTCCGGGCGCAACTGCGCCTGCGCCGGGAATTGGAACGGCTGGCCGCGGCCGGAATTGAGACCTTCATCGTCCACGGCAACCACGACCATCTGGGAGGGAAAAGCGTCACCTTAAATTGGCCGGAGGGCGTCCACGTTTTCCCGGCTGCGCAGGTGGAAATGGCGGAGGTGCGCCGGGGGGGCGCGACCCTGGCCCGGATTTACGGCCTGAGCCACTCCGGCCCGGCAGAGCCCGACAACCTGGCCCGAAAATTTCCCGTTGCGAAGCGGGGCCCCTTTGCCATCGGGTTGCTCCATGCCAACCTGGACCGCAACGGGGAGCATGAAAACTATGCACCCTGCGCGATGTCCGACCTCGCCTCTTCCGGCTACGATTATTGGGCCCTGGGCCATATCCACCGTCCCGGCATCAGGAGGGAGACCCAACCCGCGGTGGTTTACGCCGGCAATCCCCAGGGCCGCCATCTCAAGGAAGCCGGACCCCGGGGCTGTTATCTGGTGGAAGTGGACGGCCACCTGGCCCGGGCCCGGTTCCACCCCACCGGGGTCATCGGCTGGGAAGAGGCTGTACAAGACGTCTCCGCGCTGGAAAACATCGACCAGGTGCTGCAGGCCCTGGAGGGGACCTTGGAGGAGCAGCGCCCCTCACCTCCCCAGCAAGGCCTGATTCTCCGCCTCTCTCTTCAAGGCCGGGGGCCGGCCCACCGGGAACTCCAGCTACCGGGCACGGTGGACGAAATCCTGGAGCAAGTGCGGGAAATCGGGGAGAGCCGGGAACCTTGGGTCTGGGTGGAGCGCCTGGACGCGGCCACCGCGCCGGCCTGGGACCTGGCGGCCTTGAGCCAGGGCACGGACCTGGTGGCCACCCTCCTGGGGCAACTGGCGGCAGCCCGCCAATCCCCGGAAATCCCTCCGGAATTTGAGAAACTGCTTACCCCTTTGTACTATCATCAACTGGCCCGCCGCTATCTCCCCCAGGTGGAATCCTTGGATAGACCATGCTTGCTTGAAGAGGTGGCCGCGGACCTCCTCAGCCTGCTGCTGCCGGAAGAGGATTGAGGCCATGCGGCTTAGCAGCCTCCAGGTGCACCGCTTCGGGGCCCTTCAAAACCGGGGCTGGTCGGATTTAAGGCCCGGCCTCAATCTCTTTTTCGGCCCCAACGAAGCCGGGAAAACCACCCTGATGATGTTTCTTAGGGGTATGCTGTTCGGGTTCAGTAAATCGTCTTACGATTCTCCGGACAATGCGGAGCCCGGGGGGAGCCTGCGCGTCCTGGATGACCGGGGCCGGGAATGGACCCTGGAGCGCTCCGGCCGGGGGAAAAAAGCCCGGGTCCTGGTGAGCGGCCCCCAGGGGACCCTCCAGGG
>JACQYN010000227.1 GCA_016208235.1 Deltaproteobacteria bacterium | reverse complement strand
GATAAAGACTATGAGACCGAAATAACCGACGTATGCCTTCAGAGAAATTTTGCCGGCGGTGAGCACGGGAATAAGATAAGCTCCGGCGATGCCGCCGATGGCCAGGGCGGCTCCCAACGGCAGGACCAGACGACCCATGCGGTAATAGGTGATGGAGGACATCAATGCCGACAGACCTACCAGGTATTGGTTGGAGGTGCGGATGGAGTCGGTGACGAGCTTGTTCATGCCCGGACTGGTTTGCCGGAAAGATGTGGCGTAATTGGCCAGGCCGAAGACGCTGATGTGACCCACGCCGGCCATGATGCCGCCGAACGCGCCCACGGTGGAGAAGATCCAGCCCACCCAGATGCCCCACAAGATGCCGAAGAACCAAAAGGGAGTGGGAGCGCCGGGGATGCCCAAAAAGCCTTTGGCCGCAGCGGGGTCAATCTGGCCTTTGCCCTTGCCCTGGGGGGTCTTGGCGATGGCATCTTGCAGTTTGGTCATTTTAGCCGTAGGCGCGACAGCCGGGGCCTTGGGGGCCTCCGGGGCCGCCGGTTTGGCAACTGCGGTCGCCGGGGCCTGTCCCGCGCCGGGAGCCTGGGCCAAAACCGAGCCGGCGGTCAAGCCCAAGAAGGCCAGCACCACTAAAACGATAAGGGTTTTCTTGCTCATCAAAGCCTCCTAAATATTAAAGAAGATAATAGTTCTCATGGAAAAATATTGCCTTTGCGCCGACCTCAGGGAATGCCCCGTTCGAGGACTTCCAGGAAGTAGTCTTCTTTGGTCTGTAAAGGCTTGGGGAAAATCACCCGGAACAAGAGCACCGGCACGGTGGCGTGACTCACCACCTTCTCCGCCACGCTGCCCAGGACCCAGGCCACTTCTCCCTTGCCGTGGGTAGCCATGGCGATCAGGTCCATACCGTTATCTTTGGCGTAAGTGATGATCTCCCGGGCCGGGGAGCCTTCCAGACACTCCACCTTGACCTCCTTGACTCCCTGGTCCTCCAGGTCCTTGGCGGCCTTTGCCAGGGACAATTCGCAACTTTTCTTTTCCTTTTCCAGGGCCTCCTCAATCCAATTCGGGAAAGTTTCGCTCACCCCGGCGTAGAACACGTACAGAAGAGTTATCTGGGAATCATGGGTCTTGGCCAGGTCGATGACATAAGGCAGGACCTTGGCTGCCAGTTCCGAGCCATCCAGGGGAACCAGAATTTTCTTGAACATTTCTCTCCTCCCGAAGTTTTTTTCTCGGGGTTGGGCCCCGGCTGTTACTTATACTTTAAAGAATAAGTAACCCTATTCGGCGGGGTAAGGGTGGTTGGGCCTTTAAAACCGGAATCTCTCTGCGCCAATGCTTTAGCGGCCACATTTCGTCACCTGGCATCCAATTCTCCGGCTGACTTCAGAGCAAGATATATGCCCGGAATTGCGTTGAGGTAACTTTTGGATATGGCCTTGGTTTTACGGAGATTTTCAGTGACCGGGGAAAATTCCTTGACGGTTAGCGAATGTTAATTTAACATGATTATAATTTAACACTAGTGTTAACTTAACTAGTTAAGAAACGCCCCAGGCTTCTCCCTGGACCTCACTGAACCGCGGTCTAGACATGTTTCAGCAAGGTTACGAAAAATTCTGGGAAAAGGTGATCGACACCATGATGGAGGGGGTGGTGGTGGTCGATCCCCAGGGTGTTATCCTCTCGGTGAACCAGGCCCTGGAAGAAATCACCGGGTATCGCCGGGAAGAACTCCTGGGCCAGCCCTGCGCCCTGATCAAGACCGACGCCTGTTACCATGGCCTGAACACCGGGGCCGGCAAGCAGTGTGAGCTATTCCAAACGGGTTGCATCCGCCGCGGCAAGTGCGTTTTGGCCAAAAAAGACGGCAGTTTGGTACACGTTTTGAAGAATGCCGCCCTTATCAGGGATAATTCCGGGCAGATATTGGGGGGGGTGGAGACCCTCATCGATATCAGCGAGATGGTGGCCAAAGAGCGGGTCATTTCCCGTCTGCGCCGGGAGCTCAGCCGGGAGGATGGTTTTCAGGGGATTTTGGGGAAGTCCCCGGCCATGCTGCAGCTCTTCTCCCTCATCTCCAGCGCGGCTCAGTCGGAAGCGCCGGTGATTATCTCCGGAGAGAGCGGCACCGGCAAGGAACTGGTGGCCGCGGCCATCCACCGCCTCAGCCCCCGGAGCCAGGGGCCGTTCGTGAAGGTCAACAGCGCCGCGATCCATGAATCGCTATTGGAGAGCGAACTCTTCGGCCACGTGAAAGGGGCCTTTACCGGCGCGGACCGGAGCCGGGTAGGGCGGTTTGAAGCCGCTCACGGCGGCGATATCTTCCTGGACGAAGTAGGGGATATGCCCGTTTCCACCCAGGCCAAGCTGCTCCGGGTTTTGCAGGAGAAGATTATTGAAAAGGTGGGGGACCAAAAGCCCATTCCCCTGGACGTGCGGGTGATCACCGCCACCAATAAGGACCTGTAT
>JACQYN010000226.1 GCA_016208235.1 Deltaproteobacteria bacterium | reverse complement strand
GGCAAGTTTGGCGTCCCAGATTATCTTACATAACTTCTAGGCTTTTACTACCTTCCCCCTGAGCAGGGAGGGCTAGGATGGGAATGGAATTTCCGGGGATCGCGCCAACTTATCCCCCTCCCAACAGGTGAGGGGAGTTTGAGGACCAGGATTTTGTAAGGTATAATAAGAAAATGATTACCAGTTTTAGATTAAACCCATTTGGTGTATCTTGTCAACCAGCAGCCGGGCGATCTCCTCAGGGTTGCCTTCCAGCCGCAAGCCCTGGCGGCCCCTTTGGCGCACCAGCAGGTCCGCCATTTGGGTGGGCGATCCTTTAAGACCGATCAGCGCTTCCTCCAGCTTCAGGTCGGCATTGGTCCAGACGGCCAACTCCCTTTTCTCCGCGGCCAGGATTTCGAGAAAACTGCTAAAGCGCGGTTTATTGGCCTCCTTGGTGAAAGAAAGAAGCAAGGGGGGCTCCGCCTCCAGCCGCACGTATCCCTGTTCGATCTTTTGGGTTACTACCAGCTGCTTTTCCTCCCTGAGTTCCATCTTGCTCACGTGCATAATGTTGGGAATCCTCAAAAGCTCGGCGACCTGGGAAGGAACCTGGGCGGTGGAGCCGTCCAGGGTGAAGTTCCCGCAACAAATAAGGTCAAAGGTCCCCAGACGGCGGATACCTGCGGCCAGAATGCGGGAGGTGGCCAGGGTGTCCGAGCCGGCAAACGCCTTGTCCGAGAGCAGCACCGCCCGGTCCGCGCCCAGGGCTAGGGCTTCCCGCAAAACCGGCTGCGTCGCGGCCGGGGCCATGGAAAGAATAACCACTTCCGCGCCCTGGGTGTCCTTAATTTCCAGGGCCGCTTCCAGGGCATGTTTGTCCAAGGGGTTGAGTACACTGGAAATCCCCTCGCGCACCAACGTCTTGGTCACCGGGTCCAGTCGGAGCCGCTCCCAGTCTTTAGGATCCGGCACCGGCTTGACACAGACGATTATCCTTTCCATGGCCCCCGGCTCCTAACCTTTCTTCTGGAACGGCGCCAGCGCCGCCCTCCCCAGCACCACTTTGCCGATCTCGCCGGTGCCGCCTGCGGAGATGGTCACCATGGCGTCCCGCAGCAGGCGCTGGACCTTGTATTCTTTCATGATGCCGTAGGCCCCGTGAATTTCGACGGCCTTTTTAGCGCAGCGGGCCGCGGCGTCGCAGGTGTAGGATTTGGCCATGGCGCTTTCCGTATCAAACCTCATATTCTGGTCCTTCATCCAGGAGGCCCGGTAGCACAGCAGCCGGCAGATGTCCAGCTCCGTGTAAATCTCGGCCATATAAAAGCTGATGGCCTGCAACGCGGCGATGGGTTTGCCGTAGAGGACCCGTTCGCTGGCAAATTTCCCGGCCTCCTCGTAACAGGCCTGGAGAATCCCCAGGGCCGTCGCGGCCATGCCGGTTCTGCCGCTCTCGCTGACGGTCTTCAGGGCCACTCCCAGACCCCCGCCTTCCTGGCCCAAAATATTTTCCTTGGGGATCTCACAATTATCGAACACCAGCTCGCCGGTATTGGAACCCCGAAGACCGAACTTATGCTCCACCCGTCCCGTTTTGGCCCCAGGCGCGTCCTTTTCCACGATGAAAGCCGAAAGTCCTTTGGGGCCCTCCCCGGTGCGGACAATCACCAGCCAATAAGCCGAGGTGTGGGAATTGGTAATGAAACACTTCCTGCCGTTTAAAATCCATTTGTCGCCTTTTAGGGCCGCGGTGGCCTGCATCCCCAATACGTCCGAGCCCCCGGATGGTTCGGTAACGGCCACGCACCCCATGGTTTCACCATGGGCCAGAGGCGGAATGTATTTCTTTTTCTGCTCCTCAGTGCCGAAATCCTTGAGCGCGGCAATGGCCATATGGTGGACCTGCATGCTCATGGGAATCGCGGCGCAGACCCGGCCCAACTCCTCCAAGACGATGGTTCTGGCCAGGTATCCCAGGCCGACGCCCCCGTACTCCGGAGGGGCGATGATGCCGGTGATCCCCAGTTTGGCCATGGGCTTCAGAAGATCCACCGGAAACTCCCCGGTCTCTTCCATGGCCTCAATTTTAGGGGTAATCTCGCTCTCCGCAAACTCTCGGGTCGACTTCCTGAGCAACTCTTCTCTTTCCGACAGCTTGAAATCCATCTGATACCTCCTTTGATTTACAGACCGACCGGTCGTCCTGCGAAAATCCCAAAAGATTCCGCTTGGCCCCAACGACAGCCAGACGCCATTTTAATGTTTTTTAAAGGCTGATCATATTTAAGAAAGCGATGAGCCCTTCAATGCTTTTATCCAGATGCTCCCTCGATTTACCCGACGCGTAGGCCACACAGGACCCCAGGGTCCCGGCAAAGACCATCTCCGCCACCACCCCCGTATCGACGCCGTTTTTCAGAGCGCCGGCCTGCTTCTCCTGGTCCAGAAGCCGCTTCAGCATCCCTTTGAACCTTTCAAAACCCTCGTTCACCGCCCGGGCCAGATGGGGTTGCTGGTCATTTAATTCCACCGCCAG
Source organism: Deltaproteobacteria bacterium (assembly GCA_016208235.1). Classification (GTDB taxonomy): domain Bacteria; phylum Desulfobacterota; class Desulfobaccia; order Desulfobaccales; family 0-14-0-80-60-11; genus SURF-52. The sequence goes on along the minus strand of JACQYN010000226.1, from coordinate 1,779 downwards.
GGCCACGAAGATACAGCCTCCAGGAAAGTCTTCGGAGTCCGGCAAATAGTGATCCCGGTAGTTTTCCAGAATTTTTTTGATCTTGTCCAGGGGCCGGTCCCAGTGCTCCAAACCGGCCAGATTTTTCTGACGCCAGATTTTCCGGGCTTCGCTCAGGGCCGCGAAAAACAGCTCTTCTTTGCTCTTGAAATGATTGTAAAATCCTCCTTTGGAAGTGCCCACGGCTTCCAGGATGTCATTGATGGAGGTACTCATAAATCCCTTCGTGGAAAATTGCCGGAGGGACTCATGAATAATCCTGTCTTTGAGTGTCATAGGTTCAAACTCCCATTACAGACCAACCGGTTGGTCTGTTATTCTAGCGAATGCCATTTCCTTTGTCAATGTTTTCTGAAAGGCGATATAAAAGTATCTGTCATACCGAGTCGCATTCAATCGACCATGTTGGGTAGCCGCAGGCTAAAGCCTGCGGCTACCCAACATAGCCTTTTGCGGGCTAAGGGACCCCAGAAAATAGAAAGGGCCAGGGTCCTGATGACCCTGGCCCCCCAAAGGACCCCCCGGTTCCCAACTAACAGTGGGGCAGAGTGATCACGAAATTTGACCCGTCATGTTTGGGCTCGTACCGGATATCTCCGCCATGCTCCTTGATGATGTCCTTGACGAGGCGGAGGCCCAGGCCCTGATCCCGACCCTTGTCTCCCATTGCCACACGCCTGGAATTGGAGAACAGCAACGGCTGGTTTTCTTCCAGAACTGGCTCCCCGTTGTTAAAGACTTGGAGGCAGCAATTGTCGCCCCGGTCTTCCAGATTGATGACGACGGTGCAGCCGTCGCCGCCATGTTTAATACCGTTACTCAAAAGGTTCCGGAAGACGCTCTTTAAAAACAACTTGCTGCCTTTGACGGGGATGGTGCCCGTGGGCAGGTCATCCAGTCGGTTCTCGATGGTGATCCCATGGTCCTGAATCTCTTCGGAGAGCTCATCCAGGACCGGTTCGACGATCTCCTGCTTTAAATCCAATAATTCCGTCCCCAGGGTGACGTCATTATTCCCGGACAGGAGATGGACCATATATTCTTCACTGACCCCGACTATTTTCTTTACCCGGGAATAGATTTCCCGGATCTTTTGGGTTGCCGCTTCATCCATGTATCCTTGGCTTCCCCGCATCAGCAGCTTCAGGGCGGCGGAGGTGGAGACCAGGGAACTGCGGAGATCGTGGAACATGATGGCCAGTTTGTTTAAAACCCGTTCGTTGATGGCGGCCAACCGCACTTGGGAGTCGGATTGCGGGGGCCTGGCCGCCAGGCTCCCCAGGCAACTGGCCACCCGCCGCCACAGCTCCGCGGGGCTGCAGGGCATGAGGACATAGTCATCGATTTTGAGGCGGTAGGCGTCCAAAGGAAAGGCCACTTGGTTGTCGCCGCCCACGACCATGATCCGGGTTTCCGGATTCAGCTTCCTGGCCCTTTTGATCACGTCCATGCCGCCTTGGGGGTCCAGCGTTAGTCTGGCTATCAGCAGATCATAATTTTTGACGGCCAGGCTTTCAATCGCGGCCTCGGGAGAAGATACCGCCGCCACCCCATAGCCTTTGGACTCCAAGGCCCAGGCTATGGTGCGGAATAGGGAAGAGCCGTCGGATAACAAGAGAATTTCGAAGGCAGCCATGATCAGTCTCCTCTTCAGCGCTACAGGTGGGTTACCATATTCAACCTGGTTACACGACTGCTGCAGCGTCGATACAAACCTTTTTTGGGGGGAAAATCAATCCG
>JACQYN010000110.1 GCA_016208235.1 Deltaproteobacteria bacterium | reverse complement strand
CCGCTGAAAATGGCAATAAGGCTCCTCCGGGCTACTCAGCATCAGGTGCAGGGCGCTCCGCCACCTGAGGATGGTGCCGATGACCATCAGGCTCCCCTGGGCGTCCAGGGCCGGATAGACCGCGGACTTCACCCAATCCAGGATCTGCTGCACGATCTCCGGGTTGCGGACGTTGACGTCGTTCTCCAGGTCGTCCAGGATCACCAGGTCCGGCCGCCACTGCCTGTGCTTCAGCCCCCGGAGGCGCTGCCCCCGGCCCCGGGCCTTCACCCGGATGTCATTGACGGTCACGAAATCATCCACTGCCCGGTTGGCCTTGACCAGTTGCCCGAAATCCTGGTGCAGCCTTTCGTTGTAAAGGAGTTCCAGGTAGAGGTAACCCGTCAAATCGCTGGCTAGGTCTTCGCTGTCGCTGCCGATGAGGATGAAATTCCGCCGGTTGAAGCAGATTTGGTGGAGGACGTAGCCGAAGGCGCACACCGTGGTCTTGGCGAATTCCCGGGGCGCGGCAACCGCCACTGCAGTGACCACCTCATCGCCGCGCTGCTCCAGGAACCCCACCAGCTCGTAGTGGAAGGGCGCAGGCGCTTTGGAAAAGTAGTGGGGCAAGTAGGTGCGGCAGAAATAAAGGGGGTCGGCCGCGGCCCGGGCCCGCCGGGTCTCTCGTTTCTCTTCGCTGTCTTCCCAAAACGGCGTCACCTCCAGGGAGAGGCGCATCAGGATGTCGTCCGCGCGCTGGCGGAACTCCGCCTTGGTCAGCTTCTTCTTCAAGGTCATGGCGTCTTTGGCCTTACTTTCCCAATTCATCATTTTCCAGATTCCGGAAAAACTCCTGGATGCGGGCGGTGAAGATCTTCAATTCCTCTGAATCCGTCACCCAGCCCCGCAAAAATTCGCTGAAGCGGTCCATCACCTCCAGGGACGCGCCCTTCAGGTCCCAACCCTGGGAGCAGAGGCGGTCGATCAGGGTGAGGATCTTGGTGAGTTCGTCCAACTCCTGGGGTTTCAGCTCCCCTTGGATCAGCAGCCGGCCGGTCTTTTCCCGGAGCAGGCCCTTCAGGGCCTCCCCCAGCCACCGGGGAGAGACCAGCACCTGCAGCCGCTTTTCGTCCCAACGCCCTTCCCGGCGCCAGCCCTGGAGAGTGGAGAGGGCCACGGGAAACAGCCCCTGAATCTCCTCCAGGCTTTTCCCGGCCAGGTAAAGGGATTGGGCTTCTTCCAAGTAGAGGTCTCTCTTGCCGGTTCTGGTTTTCTTGCGGTTGGCCGTCATGGTCTCTCAGGGTATAGGGGAAAACCGCCAAAACCTCCAGCACACCTGGGACGGTTGACCCAGGATTGGCCTTCCCTGGTCTGGGGAAGCATATTTTTTTCACAGTCCCTCAATCCCCTTCCGCCAGTTTCTGGAGCACCGCGCTCTCCAGGATGCGCACGGTGCCGCCGTTCAACTTGACGCCCCGAAGTTTCCCTTCCCAGAACCAGCGGTACACCGTGGAGCGGGAGACCGCCAGTCGCCGGGCCACCTCCCTGGGACGCAACAATCGCTCTTGGGCCATCTGCTTTTCCTCCCCGGGTCTTTGTTCCCGGCCTTTCAAGAACCATGGCAAACGCCGGCACAGATGTCTTTTCCTGTCCCGGAAGTGATTCTGAGAGAAGGGTCATGGGAAAAAATAGGTGGGTGAAAAGGTGAACAGGGGAAAAAAGGTTATCGGCGGTGATTTCCCCTTTCCCAATTTCCCCAATTTAATGTCCTTATCCCCTCTCCCATATCCCTCCACCAAGCCTTTCCGGGCCGGGCTTTCCCGATTTCCCCTAGGGTTGTTCCCTTACCCCTAGGGCCTGGGCCCCGACACCCCGCCATAAATCTAGGGAGAGGAAGCAGGGAGGACTTTTCTCTTGCTTTTGAATTGGGCACTTCAATTGCTCATGACCTTTAGCTCAGCCATAAAATGAAAATTTGCTCTGAGCTTCCAGGCGCAATGGGCAGGGACCCTTTACATTTTTTTGAACCTTGAACTTGGAGCTTTGAACCTTGAACTTGGAACTAATATGGCCCTCCCCTTGCATCCCCAAGGTCAGGAAAATTTCTTAAAGAAAAGGGAGAAAAAGATGGAATGGCAACTGAGCAAACGGTTTTTCCGGCCCGACGAAGTGGCCCGGTTTCTGGCCCTCTCCCGGCGCACCATCTACCGGATGATCCGGGATGGCCGCCTTCAGGGCGTTAAATGGGGCGCCGGTCCCTGGCGCATTCCCAAGGAAGCCCTGCTGGCTTTGCTACCCCCGGAAGGCCAGGAAATCTAGGGAAGGAGCATCGCCAAGGGGTTTGTTATTCCCCCAGACCCAGACCCGGAGAGAATTTTCGGTCCATACGCCGATTTTCTAATTCTTCTGATTTATTTTGCCGATGATAAATAAGGACCACCTTGCTGATAACTTTTGTCAAAAATTATGGCCACACCTAAATCCCGCAAATCCGCTAAGTCCAGCCACGACCACCTCTTTGCCCCTTTAAACGTTCTGGTGGTAGACGATATGCCCGGCATCCGCCGCATGCTCAAGCAGATGCTACTGCTCCTAGGAGTTAACGGCCGTATCGGCGAAGCTAACGACGGCGTGGAAGCCTGGGATATCCTTAGGGATATCCCTTATGACGTGGTGATCTGCGACATCAACATGCCCCGCATGAACGGCCTGGGACTCCTTAGGACCATGCGCGCCAATCCCCGGTATGAAACTACGCCTTTCCTGATGATCACCGGGGAGGTCTCCGAGGATGTGGTGGCCGTAGCCGCGGAAAGCGAAGTGGACAGTTACCTTCTCAAGCCTTTTCAAGCCGCGGCCCTAGAAAGCCGCCTGCTGGAAATCATAAAAAAGAAGCTCCGCCCCAGTGGCGGGGAAGGCATGTTTCTCCAGGCCCAAAAACTCAAGATGGCTGGGCAGCCTGATCAGGCCCTGCAATTGCTGGAAAAGCTCACCAAGCCCCCGTATAAAAAACAGGCCAAAACCTTTAACTTGGCGGGGGAGTGTCTCCAGGCCCTGGGAGATCACCGGCAAGCCGAAGAATGTTACAACCGGGCCGTGGAAATTAACCACAAATACCTGAAAACCTACCAAAATCTAGCCGGGCTGATGGAAGGCGAGGGCCGCCTGGATGAAGCCCGCCATTTTCTGGAACAGGCCCACGCTTTGAGTCCCCTGAATACGGAAAGGCTCTTTCGTCTGGGACAGATCTGCCTGCAGACCGGCAAGCAGGAGGAGGCTCAAGGTTATCTGCAGCAATGCCTGAAAAACGGCCATAATTTTGACAACTCCCACCGCCAGGAAGCCGCAGAAATTTATCTCCAGGCCGGGATGTCGGGTGAGGCCGAAAAACTGTTTACCGAATCTTTGCAGGAGGACCCGAAAAACCTCCAACTATACAACCGCTTGGGCATCGCCTTGCGGCAGCAGCAGAAGCATCAGGAGGCCCTGGACTGCTATCAGAAGGCGCTGAAAGTGGACCCCAAGAGCGATAAGATTTATTTCAACCTGGGTATTCTCTATTTCGACCTCGGCGAAAAGGAGAAGTCCCTGGAAGCCTTCAAAAGGGCCCTGAAAATACGGCCAAATTTCCCAGAAGCCCTCGATTTTGTAAAACGCCACTTCCTCAATCAGACTTCGGCTTTAAGAAAAATAGAAGAAAGATAGGGACAGACGCTATTTTTGGAGAGATCTCCTGGCGGTAATTCTCCCGATCGATGACCTTGTGGCGTTCCGAGGGAAGGCCTAGGATAAACAAAACTAGCGTCTGTCCCTATCGGTCTACTTATTTTCTATTTTTTGAAGTCGGGGCAGGGGCCCGGTAGGGAGGCCTCCGTATCCGCTTTTGACTTCCACCTCCCCAACCCTCTGCTTCAACTCTAAGATTCGCCTTGCTTTTCTCCCCTATTCAGCTTAAATTAATAGTATCTAGCCGCGAAGCGGCCTTTGGTTACCCAAAAGTAAGGTAGAGAATGAATAACCGATTAAGTCCATTTTATAAGAACATTGCCCTGTGGTTGCTCATCACCCTGGTAATGATCTTTTTGTTCAATTATTTCAATACCGCGGAGCATGCCCGGGCCCGGGCCACCATCACCTACAGCCAGTTCCTGGAGTTGGTGAAGGCGGGGAAGGTCACCAAGGTCACCCTCCAGGGCGAGGAGATCGCCGGGGAGCAGGTGGACGGGAAACCCTTCAAAAGCTATTCGCCGGCAGATCCGGAACTGGTGAAGCTCCTCCAGGCCAAGAAGGTGGAGATCACCGCCAAGCCCAAGGATGATTCCCCTTGGTACACCACCCTGTTGATCTCCTGGCTCCCCATGCTGGTCCTGGTGGGCATCTGGATCTTCTTCATGCGGCAGATGCAATCCGGCGGCGGCAAGGCCATGTCTTTCGGCAAGAGCCGGGCCCGCCTGATGACGGAGAGCACCACCAAGATCACCTTTAACGACGTGGCCGGGATCGAGGAAGCCAAGGAAGAGACCGCGGAGATCATCGAGTTTCTCAAAGACCCCAAGAGATTCACCCGTTTAGGCGGCCGCATCCCCAAAGGCGTCCTCCTGGTGGGCGCGCCGGGCACCGGCAAGACGCTGTTGGCCCGGGCCATCGCTGGTGAGGCCGGGGTTCCTTTCTTCAGCATCAGCGGTTCGGATTTCGTGGAGATGTTCGTAGGCGTGGGCGCGGCCCGGGTGCGGGACCTGTTCATCCAGGGGAAAAAGAGCGCGCCCTGCATCATCTTCATCGATGAAATCGACGCGGTGGGCCGTCACCGGGGCGCGGGCCTGGGTGGGGGCCATGACGAACGGGAGCAGACCTTAAACCAGCTCCTGGTGGAGATGGACGGCTTCGAGGCCAATGAAGGCGTCATCCTCATCGCCGCCACCAACCGCCCCGATGTCCTCGATCCGGCGCTGCTCAGGCCGGGACGCTTCGACCGGCAGGTGGTGGTGCCCATCCCCGATCTGAAAGGCCGGGAAGCCATCTTAAAGGTGCACACCCGCCGCACGCCCGTAGCCGAGAGTGTCGACCTCTCCATCCTGGCCCGGGGTACCCCCGGCTTCTCCGGGGCCGACCTGGAAAATTTGGTCAACGAAGCAGCCTTGTTTGCCGCTCGGTCCAACAAGGAGCTGATCACCATGGAGGATTTTGAGCAGGCCAAAGACAAGGTCCTCATGGGCGCCGAACGCAAGAGTCTCATTTTGAGCGAGCAGGAACGTATCCTTACCGCTTATCACGAGGCAGGTCATACCTTGGTGGCCAAACTGACTCCCGGCAGCGACCCGATTCACAAAGTGACCATCATCCCCCGGGGCCGGGCGCTGGGCCTCACCCAGCAACTGCCCATAGATGAGCGGCACACCTATGGCAAAGATTACCTGGTGTCGGAACTCGCTGTGCTCCTGGGGGGCCGGGCCGCCGAGGAGCTGATGCTTAAGCAGTTTACCACCGGCGCCGGCAACGATCTGGAGCGGGCTACCGCGCTGGCCCGGAAGATGGTGTGCAACTGGGGCATGAGCGAAGAGCTGGGCCCGGTTACCTTCGGCAAACGGGAGGAGCATATCTTCCTGGGGCGGGAATTCGCCCAGGCCAAGGACTTCAGCGAAGAGACGGCCCGCCTCATTGACAGCGCCATTAAGAATCTGGTTCTCAATGCCTCCAATCAGGCCCTGGAATTGCTCCGCGCCAACCGGGCCCAATTACAGGCCCTGGCCCAGGGCCTATTGGAAAAAGAGACTCTGGACAGTGCCGAAATCGACAGAATTCTGGTCTCTTTCCAAGAGCCTGCCACCGACCAGGAGCCCCAGGACTCCGCCGTAGATCTATCCTTAAGTCTCCAACAGGCGTAAGGATGAGCAGCAATCCCCGCGCCTCCCGGAGCTCCGAGATCGGCAGGCGTCGTCTGGCCTGGGCCAATCTCCTTAAGGCGCCCCGCCCCCTGATCATGGGGGTGGTGAACGTCACCCCGGATTCCTTTTCCGATGGGGGCCGTTTTTTCGAGGCCCAGTCGGCCCTGGCCCAGGCCCGGGCTCTGGCCGCGGCCGGAGCCGATATCCTGGACATCGGCGGGGAATCCACCCGTCCTTTCGCGGACCCCGTGCCCCTGGAAGAGGAGCTGCGCCGGGTGATTCCCGTCATTCAAACCCTGGCCGCAGAAATTAACCTCCCCATTTCCATCGACACCTATAAGGCCCCGGTGGCCCGGGCCGCCCTGGCAGCCGGAGCCTCTTTGATCAACGATATCAGCGCCCTGCGTTTCGACCCGGATATGGCCCCCCTGGCCGCGGAGAATCAAACGCCGGTGATCTTGATGCACATGCAGGGCACCCCCCGAAATATGCAGGTTGAGCCCCATTACGACGATCTGCTGGGGGAGATCAAGGCCTTTTTCCAGGAACGCCTGGAGTTTGCGGAGTCCCAGGGGATACCCCGGGACTTGCTCGTCTTGGACCCGGGCATCGGCTTCGGCAAAACCTACAAGCACAACCTGGAAATCCTTAATCATCTGGACGCGTTTTTGGACCTGGGCTGCCCCCTGCTGGTGGGGCCCTCCCGCAAGGCCTTCATCGGCCATATCCTGGGTCTGCCCAACGGCGAGGTCCGGGACATCGGCACCCTGGCCGCCCTGGGAGTGGCGGTGATGCGGGGCGCCCGGGTGGTGCGCACCCATAACGCCGCCTATGCCCGGCAGTTCCTTACGGTCCTTACGGCCATCCATACCGGCGAGCCGCCCCCCGCCGCCCCCGCACCAGGGGGTTGACCATGTGGCAACCTTTTTCCCAATTGCGGTGGCAGGACGCTGCAGACATCATCCTGGTGGCCATCCTCATCTACCAGGTCTTCCTCTTTCTCAAGGGCACCCAGGCCATCCAGGTGCTGGCCGGGATGTTCCTCCTCTTTTTGGTGTATCTGGCGGCCAAGCGGCTGGAACTCTTCACCCTGGAATGGCTCCTGGACGGTATTGTCAGAAGCTTTCTCCTCATCGTCATCATTCTCTTTCAAGCCGATATTCGCCGGGTCCTCAGCCGCATGGGGCGAAAAGCCCTGGCTTCCGCCGATTCTTCGGAACCGCTGATTCTGGAGGAAATTAGCGACGCGGTGGAGACCCTGGCCAGCCAGCGTATCGGCGCGCTCATTGTCCTGGAGCGCCACATCGGGCTGTCCAACTATCTGGAAGGGGCCGTGAAACTGGACGCCCTGGTCACCAAGGAACTCCTGGTCTCCCTGTTCTGGCCCCATACCCCCACCCATGACGGCGCAGTCATCATCCAAGGGGATCGGATTATCGCCGCCGGTTGTCTGCTCCCCTTATCCGGCAGCCTCGACTTGGACCCGACCCTGGGCACCCGCCACCGGGCTGCGGTGGGGCTCACCGAACACAGCGACGCCCTGGCCCTGGTGGTCTCGGAGACCTATGGCCAGGTCTCCATGGCCCGGGGAGGGAAGCTCATCCGCAACCTGTCACGCCTGCAAATGCGCCAGACTTTGAAAGATATTATGGAACCCGCAGAGGGGAAAAGAGGCACCTGGTTTGAAAGACTTGCTCGGCTCCTTGGGGCGCAATAGAGGCCTTAAGCTCCTGGCCCTGCTGCTGGCGGTGGCCCTGTGGTTCGCGGTGGGCGTGGAAGAGCCCACTGAAACCACCCTGAGTGTAGCCCTGGAACTGGTCAACCCCCCCCACGGGATGATGATCACCAGTGAGATTCCCCCCTCCCTCCAGGTGCGGGTTATTGGTCCCGGAAGCGTCATCCGCAAGCTCACCCAGGCCCGCCTGGCCCAAACCATTGATCTTGCGGGATTTAAACGAGGCCGCCACTCCATCCCCCTGGGTTCGAAAACCTTCAACTTTCCCCGGGGGGTGCAGGTCACCCGGGTACAACCCAACCCCCTCACTCTCACCCTGGCGCCCTCCATGGTCAAAACCCTGCAAGTTAAGCCGGTCCTGGAAGGCAAGCCCCCGGAGGGCTATGAGATCACCGGGGTGAAAGTCAGGCCTTCCCAGATTGGCGTCAAAGGACCCTACGCCGAGATTGCAGATCTGAAGTTTCTCTCCACCATTCCTTTGGACGTGAGCCAGCTCACGGTCCCTACCACCCTGGCCGGGGACCTGGATCTAAAGAACCTGCACCTGACGCTTCAGGATCAGTCTCCCCTGCTGGTGGACATCAACGTGGAACCCAAGAGAATCACCCGCACCATCTCCGGGGTGCCGGTGGCGGCCCATCCCCAGAAGGCCCGTCTCAGCCCCTCCAAGGTGACCCTCACTCTCCAGGGGCCCATGTTGCAACTTAAAGACCTCAAGCCCGGTGATCTCAAGGCCGCGGTGGACACCAACAACCTGGCCCCCGGACGCCACCAACTCAATGTCTCCGTCAATCTGCCGCCCACTCTTACCCTGGTGCGCGTCCAGCCTGCCACCATTACCGTCCGCCTAGAAAAATCTCCTTGATCAGGAAAACCCAATCCTTGCCCTTTAATCTCCTGCGTGCTAAATACTACCGATGCACCCTCTATTCGCCATTTTCTTAGGCATAGTCCAGGGCATCACCGAGTTCTTGCCCATCTCCAGCTCGGGCCATCTGGCCCTCCTGGAACACTACCTCAAGCTGCCCGGCGCGGGCCTGAGTTTCGACATCCTGCTGCACTTAGGAACCCTGGCGGCTCTCCTGGCTTATTTCGGCCGTGACTGGCTGGCCATGGGCCGCTCCCTGGTGCGGCCCTCCTTCCAAAACCAAGAGGAACGGTATCTCTTTCTTTACCTGGTGGTGGCCAGCATCCCCGGGGCCTTGGCCGGAGTCCTGCTGGAACAAAAGGCGGAAACCCTTTTCCGGGAGCCCTGGCGCATCGCCCTGCTCCTGGGGTCGGTGGGCCTTCTCCTGTTGGTGGGAGAGCGGGTGGCCCGGCATCACCGGGCCTTTTCCCGCCTCACCATCTTCGATGCGGTGCTCATCGGCCTCTCCCAGGGCCTGGCCATCATGCCCGGGGTCTCCCGGAGCGGCATCACCATGACCTGCGCCCTGTTTCTGGGCTTCACCCGGGAGGCCTCGGCCCGCTTCTCCTTTCTCCTGGCCACCCCCATCATTGCCGGCGCGGGCCTGCACCACCTCCCCAAGTGGCTCAAGGCCCCCCCGGAGGACCTGTCCGTTACCGCCGCGTCCCTGGGTTTTTTGGCCGCGCTCATCTCCAGCTACCTGACCATCAAATACCTGCTCCGCTTCCTCCAGCGCCACACCTTCAAGCCCTTCGCCTACTACCGCCTGCTCTTGGCTGCGCTCATCCTCATCCTGGTGTTTTTCCGCATCGGGGCTTAATCCAGTGTGGCGATTCATGAATAACAAGGTTTTCCTTTTAAGGAAAAAGCCCCAATAAAGGCCGGTATTTTACCCTCCTTTTCTAAAGCTGTCCATTACCCATAAGTTTATATCTTATGGATATGCCACATTATTTCCCTCTCCCCCCTTGGGGGTTGTAGGGTGAGGGGGGTATAAGACCATGAAATTGCTCTATATCTATCATAAGCCCTTTCCACCCCCTCCACTTGTGGGTAATCCTCAGTTTTCTAAAGGCGGGTCAAGGGGGATTTTATAAGTTATTGAAATCCACCTAAATTCACCTTTTTCAATGGGGAACTTTAAAACCAAATCCCCCCTCCAGGCTGCCCTAACCCTCCAGCGCGCGGAGCCCTCGGGTTCAAGTTCCCCCCGGAGGGGCTCTCCCTTATGGTCGCAGTCCAACTACGCCAAAGTCCTTGACATCCGCCCCCGGCCATGTTAACAAAACCTATTAAAATCTAATAACTTATCATTCTGCATCCAGGGCCGCTCCCGGCCTTGCGGACCTGAGCGGATTAGTGGGTAATTACCCCAGGAAAATCTTTAGCCAAATGATGCAGACTCACTTGATAACTTATTTATTACCTTTGTTTTTTAACTGAAAACCGAAAACCGAAAACTGTATTAAAGGACGAGGCCCATGGACCCCACCAAGAAACCGGACCCGGCATCCGAGCCGCAGGCTGCAGAAAATGAAGAAGAGGTCATTGATCTGACCGAGGTTCTGGATGAAGGAGCCAGCGAAACGGTGATCGAAATCTCCGCCAAGATGGATGATCTGGACTCCCTGGATCTGAAGTCCTTGCTCTCCGAAGCGGCTGAGACCGGGCCTGCCCCCGGTCCTAAAGAAGAAGATGAGGCATCCCTGGAGGATCTTCTCTCTTCCTTGAAAGAGACGGCCGGGGAACCCTTCGCCGGGGCGGCGGAGCCGGTCCCGGAACCCCCCCCGCCGCCGCCGGCCCCCGAGCCCATGCCTCCTCCGGAGATGGCTGCCGCGCCTCTGGCGGCTGCGGCCCCGGTGGAAGAGGTGCGCCAGCAGGTCCAGACCGCCCTGAGCGAAGACCTGATCCGGCAGATCGTCCGGGAGGTGGTCCAGGAGATCGCCGAGAGGTTGTGCCGGGAGATGTTCCCGGAAGTGGCGTCCCAGGTGGTGAGCCGGGAAATCGCCGCTTTGAAAAAGAGTCTGGAAGAGGAAATTTAAATTCAAGGGCGAGTGGTAATCAATCCCTTGATTTCCTTAATATTTCATTCATAAATCCGATAATGTGCACACACCTCGGAGAAAATAATTTCTCACTCGCTCACCCGCTTATGGGCCGAGAGGGTTGGGGGATGGGCTCTAACTTAAACAATGTTTGTCATTCTGAACGGAGCGAAGCGGAGTGAAGAATCTCAATTTTCCAACGAAATGAGAGATTCTTCGCTGCGCTCAGAATGACAAAAAAGCCTTATGTTAGCGCTTATGGAGAGCTGGGGGTGAGGGGGACTGTTTAAGACCTCGATAGTATAAAAAGTAGGCGTTTAGCTGTCTATGGTGGCCGGAAACGGCAAGGTAGTCGGCCTTGCCTTTTCCGGCCAAAAATATATGGAAAACAAATCGAATTCGGGCGTCTTCATTTTCTAACCGAAGCCCGAAAATCGAAGACCCAGAACGGAAAACGGAAAACGAAAAACGGAAAACGGTAAATATGGCGGAAATTCTGGATAAAGTTTACGATCCCCAAAAAATCGAAGCCAAGTGGTACGCCTATTGGGAGGAGGCCGGGCTCTTCCACGCTCGGGCCGACGGCGCCAGGCCTTCTTATTGCATCGTCATCCCCCCTCCCAACATCACCGGCTCCCTGCACATGGGCCATGCCCTGAACAACACCCTCCAGGACATTCTCGTCCGCTGCAAGCGCATGCAGGGTTTTGACGCCCTGTGGATGCCGGGCACCGACCACGCGGGCATCGCCACCCAGAACGTGGTGGAGCGCATGCTGGCCGCGGAAGGCGTCAACCGGCACTCTCTGGGCCGGGAGGCCTTCATCGACCGGGTCTGGCAATGGAAGGCAGAATCCGGCGGCCACATCATCAACCAGCTCAAGCGCCTGGGCTGCTCCTGCGACTGGAGCCGGGAGCGCTTCACTATGGACCAGGGGCTCTCCCGGGCCGTGCGGGAGGTGTTCGTCCGCCTCTATGAAGAAGGGCTGATCTACAAAGACGACTACATCATCAACTGGTGCCCCCGCTGTCTCACGGCCCTGGCTGACCTGGAGGTGGAGCACGACCCCCACGAGGGCTACCTCTATTACATCAAATATCCCCTGGTGGGCCGGGAAGGTTTTATAACCGTGGCCACCACCCGGCCGGAGACCCTCCTGGGGGACACCGCGGTGGCGGTGAATCCCGAGGATAAGCGCTATCAGGCTTACCACGGCGCTATGGTGCGCCTCCCGGTTTTGGGCCGGGAGATTCCGCTGATCACCGACCCTTACGTCACTATGGAGTTCGGCACCGGCGCCCTGAAGATTACCCCGGCCCACGATCTCAATGATTTTGAGGTGGCCCGGCGCCATAATCTGCCTGCGGTCAAGGTCATTGACGAGGAAGGGCTGATGACCGCGGAGGCCGGCAAGTACCGGGGCATGGACCGGTTCGGCTGCCGGGAGAAGATCGTCAAAGACCTGAAGAGCGACGGCCTCCTGGAAAAAATGGAGCGCTACCACGTGCCCGTGGGCCACTGCTACCGCTGCCGCACCGTGGTGGAGCCCCTGATCTCCAAACAGTGGTTCGTGGCCGTCAAGGCCCTGGCGGAGCCTGCGGTCCAGGCGGTGCAGAACGGCCAGACCAAGCTCATCCCCGCAGGTTGGGAGAAGAGCTATTATGACTGGATGACCAATATCCGGGATTGGTGCATCTCCCGGCAGATCTGGTGGGGCCACCGCATCCCCGCCTGGACCTGCAAAGAGTGCGGCCGGGTCGTCGTCACCCGGGAAGACCCGGACAAATGCCCGGGTTGCAGCGGCGACCTGGCCCAGGAGACCGACGTCCTGGACACCTGGTTTTCCTCCGCCCTCTGGCCCTTCTCCACCCTGGGCTGGCCGGATCAGACCCCGGAACTGAAGCTTTTTTACCCCACCACCGTCCTGGTCACCGCGTTCGATATCCTCTTTTTCTGGGTGGCCCGGATGATGATGATGGGTATTCACTTCATGGGGCAAGCGCCTTTCCATGAGGTCTATATCCACGCCCTGGTCCGGGACCCGGAAGGCCAGAAGATGAGCAAATCCAAGGGGAACGTCATCGATCCCCTGGACCTTATGGAGCAGTACGGCACCGACGCCTTCCGCTTCTCCCTGGCCGCGTTCGCGGCCATGGGCCGGGACATCCGCCTCTCCGAAGAACGCATCTCCGGTTATAGAAATTTCGCCAACAAGGTCTGGAACGCCTGCCGCTTCACCCTTATGAACCTGGAGGACTATTACCCGGCCGCGCCCGTCCCGTCCCGGCCGCTGCCCATGGTGGAGGCCTGGGTCCTGAGCCGCCTCCAGCAGGTGGTCCGCGAGACTGTGGCCCATCTGGACGCCTACGACTTCGACCAGGCGGCCAATACCCTCTATCAGTTCATCTGGCACGAATTCTGCGACTGGTACCTGGAACTCATCAAGCCCCGGCTCAACGCCAAAGACGACCCCGAGGCCCGCCGCCACTGCCAGGAGATCCTGCTTCAGGTGCTGAGCGCCATCCTCAGGCTGCTCCACCCCTTCATGCCCTTCATCACCGAAGAAATCTGGCAGAAGCTCCCCGGCGTCTCCGGCAGCATCATGGTCGCGCCCTACCCCCAGGCCGATGATAATCTCCTCAATTCCCAGGCCGAAGACGAACTGCGCCTGGTGATGGAGACCATCACCGCCATCCGCAACCTCCGGGGGGAGATGAACGTGCCCCCGGCTTCCCAGGTGGAGGTTTTCCTGCGCAGCGCCGACGCCGGGTCTATGGCGGCCCTGGAACGTCACCGCCAGTCCGTCATGCTGCTGTCCAGAGTCAAGGAATTACACTACAACGCGGACGCCATCCCTACGGCCGCGGCCAAGGCCGTGGTGGACAAGGTGGAAATCTTCATGCCCCTGACCGGCATCATCGACTTTAAAGAGGAGGAGCGCCGCCTGG
>JACQYN010000225.1 GCA_016208235.1 Deltaproteobacteria bacterium | reverse complement strand
GGCGGTGATCGAGCTGCCCCCGGGGGCGAAGATCCTCCAGTATAGCGCCTATACGGGTCGCATGGGGGCTCAGGGGCGGGATTACCAAACCCGGGACGCGGGGCCAGGAAAGATAATCTTTAGCACCACCAGAGACCTGCCTCCCCGCTCGGGGCTGACCGTGGCCGTGGCCTGGCCCAAAGGGGTGGTGCGCCCCCCCTCGGATGTGGACAAGCTGGGCTTCTTTCTCCGGGACTATCTGAACGTAGTGGTGGGGGGGGCGGGATTACTCCTGGTTTTGGGGTTTTACCTGGTGTCCTGGAACCGGGTGGGCCGGGACCCGGAGGAGGGCACCATTATTCCCCTGTTTGCCCCGCCCCCCGGATTTTCCCCGCCTTCCGTGCGGTTTTTGATGCGCATGGGCTTTGACGACCGCACCGTAGCCGCGGCCCTGGTGGACATGGCGGTCAAAGGCTATCTGAGCATTGAAAACATCGGCAAAGAATATACCCTCCATAAGCGGGGCGGGGGGGCCAGCGCCCTCTCCCGGGGGGAACAGAACCTGGGGGCCCAGCTCTTTGCCGGGGGCGACACCCTGGAAATGAAGAATAAAAATCACTCGCTGATTCAGGATGCCAGGGAAGCATTAAATAAAACCCTGAAAGGCGAGATGGAGAAGGCCTACTTCTTTGCTAATTCCAATTACTTCGCCACCGGCTTGATCTTGAGCGTCTTGACCCTGGGGGCCGTTCTCCTGGTCTCCCTGAACCAGACCAGTTTCAAAGACACCGTTCTCTGGCTGTTCATCTGGACGGGGGCCTGCGGGGCTTTGGCGTTTTGGTCCTTGAATAGATGGGGGGGCGTTCCGTCCTCTGCTTTCAGTTTTATCAAGAAACTTGGCGCCATGGGGATGGGCCTTTTTGCTTTCGGATTCATGATGGTAAAAATTTTTACGGCTTCTTTCCTCAATTACACCTTTTTCGTGGCCGCGGCCATCGTGATCCCGGTTCTGGTTATCCTCAACTTTTGGTTTTATCGTCTGCTCAAGGCCCCTACCTTCACGGGCCGCAAGGTCATGGACCAGATCGAGGGTTTTAAGCTCTATCTCTCGGTGGCGGAAAAAGAGCGGCTAAACATGCTCAACCCGCCGGAGAAGACCCCGGAACTTTTCGAAAAATACCTGCCCTACGCCCTGGCCCTGGACGTGGAGAACGAATGGAGCGAGCAGTTTGCCGAGGTGTTGGCCCAGGCCGGTGAAGGCCGGGGCTACACCCCCGGTTGGTACACCGGTTCCTATCACGACGTGGGAAGTTCCCGGTTCGTCTCCAACCTGGGGGGAGCCTTCGCGGGAGCTATTGCCTCCTCTGCCTCGGCGCCGGGTTCCTCCTCGGGCAGTGGCGGTGGCGGCTTCTCCGGAGGGGGCGGTGGAGGTGGCGGCGGCAGCGGCTGGTAAAGGATGGTGGGGGGAGGGGCCAGGGTCCTGAGGACCTGCCCCTCCCCATTTCGCATACCGGTATAATTCAACTAGTTGCGGGAGCGGGGGAGAGGCTTGCGAGACCTATTCCTCCTTCCCGTAGAGTTTTTTCCGTAACATCCTTCGAGAAACCCTCCTGGAATCCGCGAAAACAGGGTTCGGACGTGGAGCCCACGATATCGTAAAGTTCTTTTGCACAATCTCAAATTCCCAAATCCTCAAAGAAGATTTATAATCAAGACCGGCGTCTGGTAGGCGGCGAGCATCAAACCCTCGCGGGTGGCCATAAGGAGTGGAACTATGCTGGGAGAAGGTAAGTCTTTCTCTTCCCTTGCCGGAGAGGAGCTTCTGAAAGCCATGGAGGAATGGGCCGAAAGGCGGGAGGCGCTGGCCGAAGACCGCACCAAGCTTGCCCAGTTTCGGACAAAGCTGGCTGAGGAACGGACGGCCTTAGCCTACAAGCGCACGGAACTTGCTGCAGGCCGCACCAAATTTGCAGAAGGCCGGACGGAGCTGGCCAACAAGAGAACCTCTTTGGCCGAGGGCCGCACCAATTTGGCGGAAAAAAGGACCGCCTTAGCGGAGGGCCGGACCGCTCTGGCCAATAGTCGGACGAAGTTGGCCCAGAAGAGGACCTCCCTGGCAGAAGGCCGCACCAATTTAGCCGAAAAGAGGACTATCCTGGCGGAAGGCCGCACCGAATTATCCCGCAAGAGAACGGAGTTGGCCGAGGGCCGCACTAATTTGGCCGAAAAGAGGACCGGCCTGGCGGAAGGCCGTACCCAGCTGGCTGACAAGAGAACCGATTTAGCCGAGACGCGCACCGGCCTGGCCCAGAACCGCACCGAATGGTCCCAGAAACGTACGGAATGGGCGGAGATGCGC
>JACQYN010000224.1 GCA_016208235.1 Deltaproteobacteria bacterium | reverse complement strand
GGGGGGGGGGGGGGGGGGGGGCGTCTTGATCAGGTGGTTGATCCCTAAGAAAAAGTCGCCACCCCCACCTAACCCTCCCCCCTCAAGGGGGAGGGAACCGGGCCGATACCATTGACGGTGACGAAAATACCTTTGCAAGAGGCTCATCAGACTCTTTGGCCATACTGAGCCAAGCGAAGAATCTCCAATTTCATGGAAAAAGCGAGATTCTTCACTACGCTTCGCTCCGTTCAGAATGACAAATCTTGTTTAAGTTAGGGCCTATGCCCCAACCCCCTCCCACCGTGGGGAGGGGAAGAAATAATGGCCTGACGCATGGTTTCATAATAAATGGGACCTAAAAATTGGCTGATGCGCCTGGCCTGGATAAATTAAGTCCCCCTTTTTTAAAGGGGGATTTAGGGGGATTTTCAAATGGTTATAAAAATTCCCCTGCCCCCCTTTAGAAAAGGGGAGTAAAAAATCGGCCTTGCCAATGTCACCTTATTTATGGCTAGGTTTCAGTAACCAGGTTATTTTGTAATTAGGGATAAACGATTACCATGCGTCTTCAAGCTTTACGCGCCAAGGGTTCCCTGGTCCCCACCCGGCTGTACCTGCTGCGGCACGGACAGGTGGCCGACGGGCATACCCACCTCTATCATGGGAACAACGATATAGAGTTGAGTCCCCAAGGAATCAAGCAACTGGAGCAGGCCGCGGCCCAACTCCGGGACGTGGACCTGGCCGGGGTCTATGCCTCGGACCTGACCCGGGCCGCCCAGGGCGCGGCCATCATCTGCCGGGGCCGCAATCTTGAGCCCCGGACTTTGCCTGAGTTCCGGGAGATCCATTTCGGCCTCTGGGAGGGCTTAAGCTTCCAGGAGATCGCAGAACTCTACCCGGACGACCTCCAGGCCCGCTTTAAGGACCTTCCCAACTTCCGCATTCCCGGGGGAGAAAGCCTCATGGACCTCAAGGACCGGGCCCTGCCGGCGCTACAAGGTTTGATCGAGCAGCACCAGGAACAAGCCTTTCTCCTGGTGGCCCACGCGGGCCTCAACCGGGTGATCCTGTCCGAGGCCCTGGGCCTGTCGTTACAAAACCTCTTTCGCCTGGACCAGAACTACGGGTGTTTGAACATCATCGATTATTTCCCGGACATGGCAGTGGTGCGGCTGATCAACGGCGGGGTGAACGGGGTGGCCTGCCAGAGAAAATAATTAACCACAAAGACACAAAGACACAAAGACACAAAGAAAACACAAAGAAAATAATGAAAAATAAAAAGGTGGGCATGCCCACCTTTTTATTTTCTCTTTATCCTCTGTGCTTCTTTGTGTCTTTGTGGTTAAATCTTTTGAAAAGCGCATTTTTCCAGGTAGTCGGCCCAGGCGGCCGGGTCTTTGGCGCTTTGCAGATATAAGGCCAGGTGCTCTTCGTCCGGGCCGTAGTAGCCCGGGTACTCCGTGGGCCAGGCGCCCTTAGGCTGGTGCACCAGCGCGGTGATATGAATCGCGGGGATGAGGCGCCAGTCGGGTTGGTCTGTTAGCGGGCCGGCTACCTTTTCCTCCATGGTGGCGATGACCGTGCGGGAAGCCCGGATGGCCAGAGCCCAATCGGATACCCGGGGGATGAGAATATTGCCCTCCTCGTCCCCCCGGCTGCCGTGGATTAAGGTGACATCCGGGCGAAGAGCCTGGACCACCACCAGGTCTTCGCGGCTGAAAGGATCGGGGATGACCTTAAAGTGGTCGTTGACCTCCAAATAGATCGACCCCAGAATCCCCCGCACCGGCAGAAACGGTACGCCCATGCCCCCCGCCTGGAGGGCCCGGAGGAGCGCGCCTCAGGGGTATTCCCGGAGGGTGAGCCGTCCTTGCTCCACCGCCCGCCGGAAGTTGGGGGCCATCCCGTATTCTTCCAGGGAGACCTGGGCGAAGTGGACGCGGGAGACCGCGCCCGCGCCTAGAGCCAAATCCACGTTCAGGCCCCCGGTGGGCACGGTGATCAACCCCAGGTCCCGGCGGCCCTGGCGGATGAGCTCCCGGATCAGGGCCATGGGGGCCTGGCGGGTGTGGCCGCCTAAGGCCACCAGGTCGCCGTCCTTCACCAGGGCCGCGGCCCCGGCCAGATCAGTCCACACAGGGGGCATCTTCATCTCCGGGAAAGGGGTTTTCCCCCAGGCGATGCAAGAAATCCAGGAGCAAGCGAGCGGTGGCCCCCCAAATCACGGTGCGGCGATACTTCCAATAACAGACAGGGATGGTTTTGTCTTTATAGGTATAATCACCCGAACTCCAGCGTCGCGGCTCGCAAAAACCTTCCAGGGGCAGCAGGATCAGCCTTTTGACCTCCCGGCTGTTGAGGTGAAAATCATAGGGATAGGGAATCAGGCCCACGAACGCGGTGATCCAGTAGCCGGTGACCGTGGCCAGAGGTGTTAATGATCCCAGAACTTTTACCTTCTCAGGGTCCAGGCCGATTTCTTCCCGGGTCTCCCGAAGCGCGGTGGCCAGGAGATGGGGGTCCCCGGGCGACTTTACGCCGCCGGGAAAAGAGATTTGGCCCCGGTGGTCCCTGACCGTCAAGGTCCGCTTCGTAAAGAGCAGGTGGGCTTCATCATCGGTGAAGAATATGGGAGCCAAGACCCCGGCCGGCTGTAAACCCGCAGGCGGCTCCGGGGCTGGCGGGTTCAGGGAGAGCCGAGACTTGAGGAAGGCCGGGCTGAAGCGGGTCATGTCCTTTTGTAGCATGGAAACAGGCCCTTGGCAAGGCGGGGGAGAGGCGGCCAGGGTGTCCAGTTCTCTCTGGAAGAGAAATTGACAAGACACCGGAAGAGCCTTATTTTGGGGTAAACCAATAATCTTTGGGAGCAAAGCCTGGGTCCTGGATACGGTCCCATTTTTCAATCCCGGTTAGGAGAAATGAAGATGACCAAAGTGCACGAATACCTGCTGCAAGCCTTGAAAGACGCGGTGCAGATGGAGGTGGAGGGACGCCAGTTCTACCTGGAGGCCGCCAAAAAGGTGAAGAGCGAGGGCGTCCGGGAGATCCTGGAATATCTGGCGGAATCGGAAGTTTACCACATCAAAAAGTTCAAAGAAATCTACCAGAGTCTGGAAAAAGACCCGGCCTGGACCGAAAGCATGGCCGCGTTCACCCCGCCCAAACACGAGCCCTACGTGTGCGTTATGGCCATGGCTAAGGAGAACCAGGGGACCGGTGGCAACGACGATCTACAAGCCCTGCGCACCGGCATTAAAATGGAAGAGTGCTCCATTGACTACTACCTCAAACTGGCCAAGGAGATAGTCAACCCCCTGGCCCGGCGCTTCTTCATGAGCGTCGCCCACGAAGAACGGGCGCACTACCTGGCCCTCCTGGATATGCATAACTACCTCTCCGACCCCGCGGACTGGTTCTACGTCAAGCAGATGGGCCACGTGGACGGGCAGTAGGAAGTGAGCAGTGAGCAGTAAGCAGTGAGCAATTAGTTCCGGTGAATTTTGATTTTACTGCTCACAGCTCACAGCTCACAGCTTACTGCTCACTATTAAACTGCCACCTCCCCCCCATTTTTCCCCACATCCTTGGGAGACATCATGGAACTGATTGTGGTGGGCTCGGGCACCGGGGTGCCTTCGCTCAGGCGGGGGGCGCCGGGGTATGGGGTGCGGGCCGGGGGACGGCTGGTGTTTCTGGACCTGGGGCCCGGGGTTTTGCGGGCCATGCTGCGGTATGGCCTCAATTTTTCGGATATTGACGTCCTGGCCCTGACCCATCTTCATCCGGATCACGTGGGGGACCTGGTCCCCTTTCTTTTTGCCACCCGCTATTCTCTGGGATATACGCGCACAGAGCCCTTTCACCTCCTGGCGGCCCGGGGGTTCCGGGAGTTTTATGGGCATTTGCAGCAGGCCTTCGGTCGATGGGTGGAGCCGCCCCCGGGGTTGATGCAACTCCGGGAGTTGGACCCGGCGGGGAATGAGGAAGTTGTCTTGGGGGATGTAGTCATCAAGAGCGCGCCCACTAACCACACGGACGGCAGCCTGGCCTACCGGGTGGAGGCGGAGGGCCGGGCATTGGTCTATTCCGGGGATACGGATGAAAGCGACTCCCTGGTAGAGTTGGCCAGGGGAGCGGACCTGCTGGTGCTGGAGTGCGCCAATCCCTTCAAAGTCCCGGGGCATCTCACTCCGCCGGAAGCGGGCCGCCTGGCGGCGAAGGCCGGGGTGCCGCGGTTGGTGCTAAGCCACTTTTATCCGCCGTGCGATGAAGTGGACGTGGCGGCCTTGGCCGCGGTGGAATTTCCAGGGGAGATTATTAAGGCTGAGGATGGGATGAGGATTGGTTTGTAATCCATTTTGTATTCAAAAAGGTCATAACAGGTAGGGGCGAACCTTGTGTTCGCCCGGTCCAAGTGGTCGCCCAGGTCAACATGCATAATATTTTGGGGGGTGTTGTGTAGGGCGAATACAAGATTCGCCCCTACGAGAGAATATAGAATTTCTCTAGAAAGTCTATGCCGTTGCAACAATCGGTTATCACTATAATGATAAGGGCATGGGAACCAGAAAAAAATTAGCCCCGGTGCATCCTGGGGAGATATTGCTGGAAGAATTCATGAAGCCTTTGGGGCTAAGCCAGACCAGGCTGGGCCGGGACCTGGGCGTCTCCCCCCGGCGCATCAATGAAATCGTGCACGGCAAAAGAAGCGTCACCGCGGACACGGCCTTAAGGTTGAGCCGTTACTTCGGCACGTCTGCGGAATTTTGGCTGGGCCTCCAGGCCGACTTTGACTTGGATACGGCTTCCGACCGCCTGGCAGAGAGGATTCTAAGGGAGGTGAAGGTTTTTTCGGCTTTGCAGGAGACACAGGAAATACCAGGCCGTGGCTCCTGGTCCTGGAGAAGGGAAGGATCGGCTGCCGGAGATTCATTACGGTGAGGTTTACAAAGTACCAACAGAAAAGATTCTTCTTCGCTTTACAAATGCACTTGCCGAGAAAAGAAACAAATACAACCAGGCGCTACAGAAAAGGATCATATCTCCGGATGATCTTTATCTGCTTGCGATAAACTCCCGGGGAATCCCTCATGCCCCGTTTGGCAATACTATGCCTTTTTTCGTCCAGGCATTCCTTCCTTTTGGAAATCTTACGGCGTTGATTGACACTAAGACTAGAGAGATTGTTGAAACCTTCTATCAGAAAAGGGAGAGTGTCATTAAAGCAAAAGGGTCATCGCTGCCAACCACTGCGTTTTTGAACCCTGAATTTTCTTTCATTTCCGCGGTCCTTCATTCTGGAGTAGACTGTGTCAATCGCCCCGCTATCCTTGGCGATGACTTCATTATCTTGCACAACCCCACTGCTGCTCATCCTCTTGATCCCACTATTTTTCAGTGGTGCGAACAAATGTTCTTTCAAGATGGCAAACTTGAACGAAGGCCTAATACCAAGTCGCAATCAAACGACAATTTTCTTGTAGGGGCGGACCCATGTGTCCGCCCTAATGCGGGCGCACACGCGGGTGCGCCCCTACAATT
>JACQYN010000216.1 GCA_016208235.1 Deltaproteobacteria bacterium | reverse complement strand
GCCGGGGCAGGGAGCGCACGGCCATGGCAATGACCACCGCATTATCCCCGGCCAGAATCAGGTCAATGATGACGATGTTCAGGATGCCGAGAAAAAAGGCCCAATCCAGTTTATCCAGTCCCCATGCCGCCAGGTCCATTGCCTTAACTTCCATATTCTAGCGATCTCGCACCGGTTGGCGCGAGGGCCGCGCCTGCTCCTGGATAAAGGACCAGGAAAGAGGCTAAACTTCAAGTTTGCTCCGTTGAGTATAAGCACTATTCTAAAAGCTGTCAAAAGAACTCCGGGTCCGGCCCTGGCAAAATGCTCCGTTGGTCGCCTGGAAAAGTTCCGAGTTCAAGGTTCAAGGTTAAAAAACTGTGAGGCGGGAATTGGCTTGAGTGAATTTGCTGCTTGACAAGGGAATCTAACGGGCTTATAATAGTTTCAATGATTCGCAACAATAAGAAAATAGGGCCGGAGAAGCCCCGGGCGATTTCCCAAGAAGAAGCCCGGCTTTGGGAAATGCAGGCCGACATGTGCCAGACTCTGGCCAACCCCAAGAGGTTGCAGATTCTCAACCTCCTGAAAGACGGCGAACTTTCCGTGGGCGCCATGGTGCAGGCCCTGGGTGTGGCCAAGGCGAATTTATCCCAGCATCTGGGAGTAATGCGGCAAAAAGGCATCTTGTTTTCCCGGCGGGAAGGCACCACTATTTATTATCGCCTGGGAACCCCGCACATCGCCGAAGCCTGCAAGATTATGCGTCTGGTCCTGTTAGAGGCCCTCACCGCCAGGGGCGAACTCTCCCGGAGCCTACTTCTGGCCGAGAAGTTGGACGCGGAAACGGAGTAGGAGGCAGCGGGAAGATGGGAAGGCTTGATAGTTGGAATCCAAATTTTTTTTGGTCTATTTGTTGCATATATTCTAAATAAATAACTATAAGAAATATAAGAAACTTGAAAAGTCATGTTGGTCATCCTGAGCGAAGGGATTGATCTCTCATTTATGAGATTCTTCGGTCGCTCCGCTCCCTCAGAATGACATAAAAGGCGACTTTTACAGAGGGTCTTGAGATAAAAAGGAGAACCTGAAATGGCCGCAAAAACACACCCGGCTCAGCCGGTCGGGGGATGTAACTGTCAGCCTGCAGCCAAAGCTCTAACCGTGGACCGCAAGGAAAGACGGGTCCAGGCAGCCCGAGCCCAGAAGGCGCGCCGGATAAAACAGGTGATCTTGGGGACGGCTTTCCTGATCCTGTTGGGAGCAGGCTGGCTCTACCCCCTTATCGGTACTTCATCCCCGTGTGCATGCTTCTGGGCATCGGCCTGGCCGCGTTCAAGGGCCGTAATTGGTGCGACTGGCTCTGTCCCCGGGGGTCTTTCGAGGACAGCCTGCTGTCCCGCATCAGTCCCCAGCGCCCCATCCCCCGGGTTTTCCGCGCCCTCCCCTTGCGGGTGGGGGTCATGGCCTTGCTGATGGGAATGCTAACCTTCCAGATCATCCATCTGTGGCCGGACCCCTGGGCCATCGGCGGCTTTTTCGTCCTGCTGCTTTCCATCACCACCGCGGTGGGCGTGGGGTTGGGCCTTATCTTTCATCAGCGGACCTGGTGTTATGTCTGCCCCATCGGCACCATGTCCAACTGGGTGGGCAAAAACCGGCGGCCTCTGCTCCTGGCCCCGGAAAGATGCACGGAGTGCAACCTTTGCGCCCGCACCTGCCCCATGCAGCTGGCGCCGGTGGCCCTAAAGGAACTGGGCTTCATGCCCCACCGGGGCGATTGCCTCAAATGCAGCCTCTGCGTGGGAAACTGCCCCACCGCGGCGCTGACCTTACAGCCCGCGCAGAAACAGGCCGCCTGACCCGCCCCGGCCAGGGGCGCCGCCACCGTAGGGAAGGCTTCGACAAACTTTAGATGCGGGGTGGAGGAGGCTCTCTTCCACCCCGTTTCTTTTGATACCGAGTAGGGGCGAACCTTGTGTTCGCCCAGGCCGTTCAAGGGCGAACACAAGGTTCGCCCCTACGACTTACTGCCTGATCCCCGGGAGTTGGCCGCGGCGCCCCGTTCTCTTACCAGGCGGAGGAAGGCGGGCAGGATGCACAAGGCCGCCAGCAGGACGCAGAGGCTGCCGATGGTGGACAACAGCCCCAGGCTGAAAGTTCCCCGGTGTCCGGAGATCATCAGGCTGCCGAACCCCACCGCGGTGGTCAACGCGGCCAGCAGGACCCCCTTGGCGGTGCCGGCCGGCAAGGTTATTTCCCGGGCTGACTCCTCCAATTGCCACCGAGCCAGGATGATGATGGCATATTCCACCCCTTCTCCTAAAATTAAGGGCAGAAACAGCACGTTGGCCTGATTGAAGGGCACGTCCAGAAGCCACATCAGGCTCAGGGTCAAAGCGGTGCCCACCATCAAGGGGATGAGGGCCAGGATCATCAATTTCAAGCTGCGCCACAGGAAGAAAATCAAGATCGCGATACCCAGCAGGGCCATACCCGCGGCCCAGAGGCAGGCGTTGCGGAAGTCCCGGGTGAAGGCATAAAGCAGGATCGGGTCTCCCACCACATTAGGGTCGACGCGCCGTAAGTCCCGCACGAAACGGCCCAGGGGTTGGGGGTTCCAGATGTCCTGGGAGGGAAAGGCGCGGATCAGATAATTCCCCCCGTCGCTGAGGAAACGCTCCCGGACATCCCGGGGCAAATCCTTGATGTCCGGCGGGTGCGCGGCCCATTTAACGTTGTCTTGCAGCAGTTCCCAATTATCCCGCAGGTCCGCCAGAAACTTCTTCTCGAACCCGGCCAGGCGCTGCTCAATCCGGGAATCGCCCTGGGAGTTTAAGAGGGAGATCAGGCGCAGGAGGAGGCGGTTCACTTCGGTTAGCTGTTCCTGGGTGGGCCGGTCCTCAGGTTCCCACTGGCTTTCTTCGGCGGTGGACAGCTTGAAATGGATGCGCCCCAGGATGGGAACCAATGCCGCCGGTTGCGACGCAGATGGCGGGACCGGGGGAAAATTCACCCCGTTGATCACGGGCAGCAATTCCTTTAGCAGGCGTCGTTTGGCTTCCACCTGGGAAGGCAGGAAGGAAAGGATGGATTCCACGTGGGAGACGGTGTCCAGATTTTTCAGGGCGTGGATGGTCTCGGGAAGTTTCTTGAGACCCATGACCATCATGGTGCCGTAGGAAGTGGAGTATTTGGACTCCTTGATCAATTTCATCTCCCAGACTACGGATTCCGCCTGGGGATTTTGCAGGTGTAAGGGATTAAGATCAAAGGGGACATGGAACAGGCTGATGCCGCCCATGACCGTGACCAGCAAGCCCAAGAGCACAATGACCCTGGGGTGCCGCCATCTGATGGACATGAAAGGCTGGGGTTTCCGCTCGCATTCGGATTCCGGCCCGGTCTCCGGGGTGGAGACAAATCTTTCGGTCACCACGGCCAGGGCCGGCAGAAACCCCAGGGAGAGGAAGATGTGCAAGGAAATACCCAGGGTAATGATCAGTCCCAGTTCCGCCAGGCCTTTGAAGCCGGTGAAGATCAGGGGGAAGACCGAGACCGCCGCGGTCAGGGCCGCGTACAGGATGCCGGGAGTCGCCTGCCGCATGGTGCAGTGCCAGTTTTCCACGGTGCCGCGGGGCCGATCACTCTGTTCTTCTTCGAGGCGGGAGTACCAGTGGATGCCGAAGTCCACGGCGATTCCCAGCAACAATGGTCCGAAAACGATGGAGAGGATGTTCAGATGTCCCACCACCAG
>JACQYN010000215.1 GCA_016208235.1 Deltaproteobacteria bacterium | reverse complement strand
GGCCAGGGAAATTCGATGGTCTTCAAGATGTCGTAGCCTATTTGGGGATGGGCCTTGATAATGGCAAACTCGTATTCATTGATTTTCCCGGGTTTGCTGAGGATCTCCGAAGCCACCGCGATCTTGCCCAGGTCATGAAGGCGCCCCGCCACCCGCCGGCCCTCGATGCGCTCTGCCGGGAGGCTCAATTCCCCGGCCAGGGCGCAGGCCAACTGCGCCACCCGCTGCTGATGTCCCGAGGTGTATAAATCTTTCATCTCCATGGCCATGGCCATGGCCTGGACCACGCCCTCAAAGGCTCTCTGCAACTTGTCCAGGCTGCTTTGCATCATTTCTTCCGCGCGTTTGCGCGCGGTGATATCCAGAAACGCGGCCAGAAGACCGGTGATTCCCCCTTGTGGTCCCCGTACCGGATAGACCCGCAAATGCCAGACTCGGCCGTCCAGGGAGACAATTTCCCCCTCTTGTGGGGAACCGTTTCTCAAGGCCTCGTTAACCGGGAGGTCGGGTCGGTTTTCTCCGGCCCAATCCCCCAGAAAATTCCTTTCCACTGACTGGCCGGGATTCAGGTTCAAAGAAACGCTGGCCGCCCGGTTGGACCATAAAATTTGCAAATCCGGAGCCAGATAAACGATGGGTTCGACAATAGTATTGAGAAGATGGGCTTTTTCTTGTTCCGCGGACAGCAGTTCCTCTTCGACGTAGGAAAGCCAGGCCTGGGATTCCTCCAGCCGGCTCAGGCGGTGGCGCAACTCCACTATTTCTTGGAGGAGTGCTTTCTTGGGGATGGTTTTTCCGGCCATACTCTGCTTGCCTTGGAGATTATCGTCAGATGTCTGATGTATCCGGGTATTGGCCTCCCCTAAAGACAGGAAGAAGTTGCTTATTTGAATAGCATATCGGTCTCCCCCACCTTAATCATTAACCCTTCCGGGGCTTAAGCTCACAAAGGGTAAAAATTTAAAATGACGGCAGGAAGGCCCTCCCCCATTGTAAAAGACGGTTTTGCAGGGGCGGCTTTTTAAAAAAAGAGAAATTTTTCAGTTTTTCCCTCTGCCGAGATAATATATTCTCCTAAAAGGAATCAAAATAAGGAGAAGCCATGCGCCAGTATGTCATCCATCCCCTGGTGGTGGGGGCCAATGAAACCGACCAGGGCATCATGACTTATCTAAAGGGCTACGGCAAACGCATCTGGATCCCCAGCTATGTCTTTTATCTGGAAGGCGCGCCGGAGAAGATCCTGGTGGACACGGGACTGGAACAATTCATGGTGCCCAGGGGAGTGCAGGAGGAATACGGTATCCAGGTGCAGGAGTTCGAAGACGCCCTGGGGTCTTTCGATCTCAAACCCGAGGATATCGATATCATCATCCACACCCACCTGCACAACGACCATTGCGAAAACGACTACAAATGCACCAATGCCCGGGTTTACGTGCAAAAGGCGGAGTATGAGTTTTTCCTTAACCCCCACCCCCTGGACCATCGCTACTTTCCGGACCTCCTGGAAGACGTGGAAGTGGTGCAGGTGGAAGGGGACCAAGAGATCGTGGAGGGCGTCCAGGTGCTCCTCACCCCCGGCCACACCGTGGGGGGCCAATCCGTGGTGGTGAACACCAGCCGGGGCAAGGCGGTGATCACCGGGTTTTGCTGCAATGAGCAGAACTTTCCGGCCTCCGGACCGGTGGTGCCTTCGGGGGTCCATATCAACGCCATTGACGCGTATGAGAGCGCCCGGCGGGTGCGGGAGGTGGCGGATATCCTGCTGCCTCTGCACGATCTGTCCCTGGGGCGCCGGCGCAATATTCCGGAGTGAGTGGGGCTATTAAACCCGTTTGGAGCCAAAATCAAAACTTAATCTAAAGCAAACGGTTCTTAAAGTCCCCCCTTTTTAAGGGGGGATTTAGGGGGATTTTCAATAGCTTATAAAATCCCCCCTGCCCCCCTTTAAAAAAGGGGGGTAAAAAAACAGGTTTTTTAAGGTCACATTGATTACGAGACACAACGCAGGGGAGGTCTTATGCCACGCCTACTGAAATTGACTGCTGTCTTGTTGGTACTCCTCACCGTCTGCAGCGCGGGCGCGGTCTGGGCCCAGGGCTTCCAGCCACCGCCGCCGACGCCCCCCGGGGTTTCCCCCTATTGGACCCCGGCTCCCGGCAACCCCCGGGTGTCCTATGCCCCCAATATCCCGAGCGATCTTTTCTGGTACGGCAACCATTATTATTATTACTACGGCGGTTACTGGTATAGAGGCAAATCCCTTTATGGCCGCTGGCGGCCGGTGCGCCATTTGCCCCGGGGGATTTATCGACTCCACCGGCCCGCGTTCAAACACGGCCGGCCCTGGTGAAGTAATAAAGGAGGGTAATTTAATGCCTGCCAAACCGAGGCGGTGGGTTGTTCATCTGCTGGCGATCCTGGCGGCGCTGGCCACCGCGCTTGCGGGAAGCCCGGCAGGGGCGCAGCGCCTGCGCATCATCCCGGTGCCCCCCAACGTGGTGGCCCAATGGACCCCGATGCCTGATCTGCCTCAGGTATCTTACGCGCCCAATCTTCCCACCGACGTTTTCCGCCACCGGGGCCGGTATTATTTTTATTGGGAAGGCATCTGGTATCAGAGTAAAAAAATCAAAGGCCCCTGGACGCGGCTGCAACACCCCCCGGCCATTCTCTCCCGCATTCAGACCGCTTACTTTAAGACCCTGCCCCGGGGCGGCCCCCAGCCTCCCGGAGCCGCGGTTCCGGGAGCGCCTCCGGCAGAGGGGCTGATAACTCCGGAGGGAAGGCCCGCGGCGCCGCCCCCCCCGGCTCCCGAACCCGTCGCGCCGGTTACTCCCGTCCCGCCGCCGGAGGCAGCCCAGCCGCCGGAGACGACTCAGCCTCCGGAACAGGCGACTCCGCCGCCGCTCCCGGAGTCTCAGGAATCCGCTCCCCAGGCAGTCCCCGAAGGGCCCATGCCGAAGGCGATGTGATGTGATAAGAAAGTATTAACCACAGAGGCACAGAAGACACAGAGTTACACAGAGAAAAATAATTTCCTTTGACGCCAAAGGCGTCAAAGGAAATGTATCTCTGTGTATCTCTCTGCTCTTTGTGCCTCTGTGGTTAATCTTTATTTCGGTTCAGTAGTGTCCGGCAGCAAACTTGCATGAGGAAGCCTAAGATATTAGCATTTACAATCAGCAATAATTATTGCAATGATATCAAGATGTTCCCTCTACCATTCGAGGG
>JACQYN010000221.1 GCA_016208235.1 Deltaproteobacteria bacterium | reverse complement strand
CTTTTGGGGGTGACCATTGAGCGCCTGGCTTACCGGCCCCTGCGCCAGGCCCCCAGGGTCTCCGCGGTGATCACCGCCCTGGGGGTGGGCTTGTTCCTGGAAAACTTTACCTTGGGCATCCTGGGCCCAGAGCCCCGTCACTTCCCGGCCCTAATTCCCATGGCCTCCTGGGAAGTAGCCGGTCTCACCATTACCCCCTTGCAGTTATCCATCATTCTCCTGGCCGCGTTGCTCATGGTCCTGCTGGATTTCCTAGTGCGCCGCACCTTACTGGGCATGGCCATGCGGGCCATCTCCTACAACCGGCCCATCGTGCCCTTGATGGGAGTGCCGGTGGACCGGGTGATCTCGCTGACCTTCGCCATCGGCTCCGCCATCGCCGCCGCGGGAGGCCTGATGTACGGCCTGGCCTACCCGGTCTTGGACCCTTACATGGGCATCCGCATCGGCTGGTGGGCCTTTATCGCCGCGGTGGTAGGCGGCATCGGCAACATCCGGGGGGCCATGCTGGGGGGCTTTATTTTGGGGGCGGTGGAGATCTTCACCCCGGTGCTGCTGCCTTCGTCCACCTACCGGGACTTCGTGGCCTTTTCCCTGCTGCTTTTGCTCCTGGTCTTCAAGCCCACCGGATTGCTCGGCAGACCGGTATTTGAGAGAGTGTGATAATCAGTGGTCAGTGGTCAGT
Source organism: Deltaproteobacteria bacterium (assembly GCA_016208235.1). GTDB lineage: Bacteria > Desulfobacterota > Desulfobaccia > Desulfobaccales > 0-14-0-80-60-11 > SURF-52. Next base: position 1,510 of record JACQYN010000221.1, on the reverse strand, counting down.
GGCCAGTGGTCAGTTAAAAAACAAGATCCTGTACGCCGGCTGATACTATAAGTCGTTTCAAAATCTATTTCCGGCGTCATCTTGAATAAGCCCCGGAGAGTAAGTTAGGAAAGAATCACCCCCTTTAGAAAAGGGGAGGCATGATAGCCAGGCATCAAAAATGTCGTAAGCAATTATGAGCGCCACACTGACCGCTGGCCACTGATCACTGACCACTATTTAATGGCAACTTCAAATAAGCCAAAGAAATTACTAATATGGCTCGGCGCGGCCCTGCTTCTCGCCTTGTCCTGGCTCCTCCCCGCGTCCGGCTTCCTCAATCCCTACGTGGTGCAGATCCTCATGTACGTGGGGATCAACATGATCCTCACCTTGAGCCTGAATTTGGTGAACGGCTACATGGGGGAGTTTTCCGTGGGGCATGCCGGGTTCATGGGCATCGGCGCTTACGCGGCCTCCATCCTCACCGTCTGGCGGGGGGCCTGGCCGCGGCGGTGGCCGGGCTGGTGGTGGCCTTTCCTTCCTTCCGCACCCGGGGGGATTACCTGGCCATCGTCACCCTGGCCTTCAACATGATCGTCAAAAGCGTGCTGGAGAACCTGGAAGTCGTGGGGGGCCCCCGGGGGTTTCTGGGCATGCCCCGCCTCACCGATCTTTTCTGGGTGGTGGCCTGGGTGATGATTACCCTTTTAGTGCTGCGCCGCGTGGTTTATTCCAATTTCGGCCGGGGGATTACGGCCATCCGGGAAGATGAGGTGGCGGCCAACCTCACCGGCGTGCATACCCGGCGGCTCAAACTTTATGCCTTTCTCATCTCTGCGTTTTTTGCGGGGGTGGCCGGGGGGCTCTTCGCCCATCTGCTCCAGTTCATCAACCCCCGGAGCTTCTCCATCCTGAAATCCACGGACATGCTGGTCATGGTCTATCTGGGGGGCGTGGGCAGCCTGGCCGGGTCCCTGCTGGGGGCCACCATTTTCACCGTTCTCATGGAAGTGCTGCGGCCCCTGGGCCTGTGGCGCTGGGTGGTGGGTCCGCTCTTGCTGGTCTTGCTGATGATCTTCCGGCCCCGGGGGATCATGGGGTTTAGGGAATGGAAATGGTTGAGGGAGGAGGCTGTGGGAGTAAGCAGTAAGCAGTGAGCAGTAGCCAGTGGTCAGTGGTCAGTGATCAGTGGTCAGTTTGTTATTCTGGCTACTGACTCCTGGCAACTGCTACCATTTCCCCTAAATAAGGGATTTATGCCATTACTAGAAATCACTGAATTATCTCACAACTTCGGCGGCCTGCGCGCGGTCTCCGATTTTTCCCTGGAGGTGGAGGAAGGGGAGTTGGTGGGGCTCATCGGTCCCAACGGCGCGGGCAAGACCACCATCTTCAACCTGATCACCGGCTTGTTCAAGGTGAGCCGGGGAACCATTAAATTTCAGGGGGAGGACATCACCCGCTGGCCCAGCCACCGCATCAGTTCCCGGGGCATTGCCCGCACCTTTCAGAACATCCGCCTCTTCAA
>JACQYN010000231.1 GCA_016208235.1 Deltaproteobacteria bacterium | reverse complement strand
GCGGGTGGAGATTCGCCAGGGTGACCGCCGCCTCACCGCGGACTGGGTCCAGGTCAATGAAGCCACCAAGATCGCCAGGTTGCGGGGCAACGTGGTCCTGGTCCTGGGGGAGGACATCTTCAGCGGCCAGGAAGGGGAATTCAACCTGGTTACCCGCAGCGGCGAGATGAAGGAGGCCCGCCTCTTTCTCCAGAGAAACCATTTCCAGGTGAAAAGTTCCCTGATTCGCAAAACCGGGGATAGCACTTATTACGCGGAAAATTCCACGATAACCACTTGCGATGCGGACCTGCCGGTTTGGAGTTTTTCCGCCCGGCAGTTGCAGGTGGTTCTGGACGGCTATGCCACCAGTCAAAATACCCTGCTGAAGCTGGCGGGTTTGCCCGTCTTATACTTCCCCTACGCGGTTTTGCCGGTGAAGACCGAGCGCCAGAGCGGTTTTCTTCTGCCCCAGTACGGGCAGCACCGGGCCGGCGGCACGGTGGTGGAAGTGCCTTTTTACTGGGCCATCAACAACCACGCGGACGCCACCCTTTATCAAACCGTGCTCACCAACCGGGGTTACATGCAGGGCGGAGAGCTCCGCCATCGGGGCCATAAAGACGCGGCCGCCACCATTAGGGCCTACACCCTGAGCGACGGCTCCGGTGAGGCTCCGGTTTCCCATCGCTATTGGGTGGCCGGGATGGTGAACCAGCCCCTGGGGGATGACTGGGAATTCCGGGGCACGGTGGACCGGGCGAGCGACCTCAATTATCTGAAAGACTTTAATTTCGGTTATATGGGCCTCAATCGCTATTCCCGGGAGCTCCTGGCGGATTTCGGCCGCAATCTGGAACAAGAGGACGTGACCGACCGGGTCTCCACCGGCCTTTTGGCCAAGAATTTTTCCTGGGCCAACTTCACCGCGTTCAGCCGTTATTATCAGCGACTGCGGCTGGATGACCCTCGAGCCGTCCATCGCTTGCCCGGCGTTTCTTTAACTACCCTCACTCTCCCCGTGGGGAAAACGCCGCTGCAAGTGGGGCTGGATTCCTCCTATACCCACTTCTATCAGGAGTACGGTCTGGCCGGACACCGCCTGGACTTGCACCCCCAGGCCTGGTTGCAGGTCCAACCCCTGCCGGGCACTTCTTTCACCAGCCGGGTGGGATTCCGGGAGACCCTGTTCACGATCGACGATCATACCCCCAACGGTCCCCAGGATAACTACCAGTCACGGCAATTGTATGATGCCAAGGTGTCCCTGGCCAGCGCCTGGGTCCGGGATTATGGCCGAGACTCCGAATCCCCCAAGTTTTACCGGCACCTTTTGCGTCCGGAAATCACTTATTGGAACATTCCCCGATTTGATCCCGCCCGCCTGCCGGCCTTTGATCCCTATGATATCGGCTGGGTGGTGCGCGCCAACCGCAACCTGCCCATTCGGGACGGGGATGATCCCATCGGGGGCGTAAATGCCCTGACTTATGGATTCAGCAACCATCTCCTGATGCGTGATCAAAACCGCCGGGGTCAGGCCCTGGTGTCCGAGAAGTTGTGGGTCCGCCTGAGCCAAAGCGTCTTTTTCAACACCAGCAGCCTGGGTCTGGACGGCACTCCCCAGCCCCACCACCGTTTCTCTGATTTTCTGGGAGAAATTGAGTATTACCCCTTCCGCCGCGTGGTGACGGGGTTGGATCTGGGAGTCTCCCCCTATAAGGAGGGATTCAACCGGGCCAATGTCAAATTCACCTTCCTGGATTCCCAGCGCCAACATTTGTTGAGTGTGGGCTATCTGTTCGTCAAGGATTTCGCCAAACAGATCAATGTCTCCACCTACCTCAACCTCTTTAAATCCGTGAAAACCTGGGTTACATATAGTAATACCTTCGAGACCAACAACAAGTTGGAAAGGCAATATGGCCTGGTAATTCAACGTCAATGCTGGGGAGTGGTCTTTTCTTACACCGACCGGCCTGATGATCAACGCATAGGAGTCAGTCTGTACCTGCCCGGCATCGGTGAGCGGCTGAGAAAGGGGCCGGGACGTTTTACGGAGAAGGAAAGCAAATCCGACTAAGGCCGGCAGGCATTGCCGGGTGATCATTAATCCCGATAGGAGTAGTAAGTTATGAAATTGGCAATGGTGGGGGCAGGTTACGTGGGTCTGGTGACCGCGGCCTGCTTTGCAGAAATGGGCAACGAAGTAACCTGCGTAGATGCGGACAGCATTAAGGTGGAAGCCCTGGAGCAGGGCATTATTCCCATCTATGAGCCGGGATTGGAAGATTACGTTAAGCGCAATACCCAGGAAAACCGCCTCTTCTTTACCACGGATCTGGCGGCCGCGGTCCAGCGCAGCCTGGTGGTCTTCATTGCCGTGGGCACTCCCCAGGACCGGGACGGCTCTGCGGATCTCTCCATGGTGCTGCAGGTGGCCCGGGATATCGGCCGGCACATGGACGGCTATAAGGTGATCGTGGAAAAATCCACGGTGCCTGTGGGCACGGCGGCTATGGTGCGCCAGGTCATTGAAGAGGAACTCCGGGCCCGGGGGGAAGAGATCGAGTTTGACGTGGTCTCCAACCCGGAATTCCTGAAGGAAGGCACCGCGCTGGATGATTTCATGAAGCCGGACCGCATTGTCGCGGGTTGCGATGACGTGCGGGTGGCGGAGCTGATGAAAGAACTCTATGCTCCCTTTGTGCGCACCAATCATCCCATCATCGTCATGGACGTGGTCTCCGCGGAGCTGACCAAATACGCGGCTAATGCCTTCCTGGCCACCAAGATTTCCTTCATCAACGAAATGGCCAACATCTGCAGCCGCACCGGCGCGAACATCAACATGGTGCGCCAGGGTATCGGGTCCGACCGCCGCATCGGCCACCTCTTTCTGTTCCCGGGGTTGGGATACGGCGGCTCCTGTTTTCCCAAGGATATGCAAGCCCTGATTCACACCGCCAGGTCCCGGGGCTACACCCCCCGGATCCTGGAGGCTGCGGAGGCCATTAACCAGGACCAACGGCAGCTCTTCTTCGAATTAATTTCCAACTACTACGGCGGCGACCTCAACGGGAGAGTCTTTGCCGTCTGGGGCCTGTCCTTCAAGCCCCAGACCGATGACATCCGGGATGCTCCGGCCCTTACCCTCATCGAAAAACTGACGGCAGCCGGGGCGCGGCTTCAGGCCCACGACCCGGAAGGCATGACGGCCACCAAGAATTACTTGCAGGATAATCACGCCGTCAATTTTGCCAAGACCAGCTATGAGGCTGTGGAGGGGACGGACGCCCTCATCATCTGCACCGAATGGACCAAGTTCCGGGAGCCGGATTTTGAGCGGATGCGGTCGTTGATGAAGTCTCCGGTCATTTTCGACGGCCGTAACCTCTACAACCCGGAAAAACTGGACAAGCTGGGGTTTGAATACTTTTATATCGGCCAGAAGGTGACTTGAG
>JACQYN010000047.1 GCA_016208235.1 Deltaproteobacteria bacterium | reverse complement strand
ACGCCCCAGCGTGGATGTGCTTTTCAATTCCGCGGCCCAAAGCGCCGGAGCCAACGCCATCGGCGTCATCCTCACCGGCATGGGCGCCGACGGCGCGGACGGCATGCTGGCCATGAAAGAACAGGGCGCTTATACCATGGCCCAGGATGAGGCCTCTTGCGTAGTCTTCGGTATGCCCAAGGAAGCCATCAGAAAGGGCGCGGTGCATAAGGTGCTGTCTTTGCGCCGCATCCCCGAGGAAATCCGGCGCCACCTCTCCTGAACGTAACCATTGGTGCGGCAAACGTTTTTTCCTCCGGGCCCTGTCCCTCCCGGCAGGATTCCTTATTGACAAGACCGCGAATGGACAGTAATTTAATGTAGGTGAAGCGCGTGGCGGCTTAATTCCGACCCCCGGCTCTACCCACTTCATCACGCCGTGTTACCGGGATAATAATTTGCTGAAATTGATCGCCTTCGATTGCGACGGGGTGCTGTTCGACTCCCGCCAGGCCAATATTGCCTTCTATAATACCATCCTACAAGAGTTCGGCCTGCCGCCTCTGACCCCGACGGCCGTGGAATACGTTCACAGCCACACGGTTTTTGAGTCCGTGGATTATCTCTTCCAGGGCTATCCCGATCTGGACGCGGTCTGGCGTTTCACCCGCTCTCTGGATTACCACCCCTTCATCCCCATGATGGTAGAAGAGCCCCACTTGCGGGAGTTCCTGGGTTTTTTGCGCCCCACTTTCGCCCGCGCGATGTGAGCCACCCCAAACCGCACCCGGAATCCTTCTGGCGCATCCTCAACCATTTTGGCCTGGAGCCCCAGGAAGCCATTTATATCGGCGACTCCCGGGTGGACGAAGAGTTCGCGCGCAATGCCGGGGTGCCCCTGGTGGCCTACCGCAACCCAGAGCTTAACGCCGACTATTACTTGGATTCTTTTGCCGCGGCCCCGGCCCTGATTACCGCTCTGACCGCGGGAATGATCGGCTCATCGGGATGATAATGCTGTTTTCTGTTTTCTGTTTTCGGTGTCCGGTGTTCGGTAAAAAGAATTTGGGCCGGCCTGAAGTCGTAAAAGGAGGATGACCATGAAGAAATATCAATGTAACATCTGCGGCTATATCTATGATCCCGCCGCGGGGGATCCGGATAATAATATTCCTCCCAACACTCCTTTTGAGAGCTTGCCGGAGGATTGGGTCTGTCCCATCTGCGGGGCCACCAAGGACCAGTTCTCACCGATGGATTAATGCGGTTTTCTGTTTTCGGTTAAGTACTCGATATCTCACCAGTAGGTCTGGTGGTATGCAAAGGAATTTGACGTAAAAATTCGGAACGCAGGTTAATAAAAGAATAAGGCGTGGAAATATGGCCGTTAAGGCTCAGAATAACCAAGACAAAAGCGGGCGGAGTAATGCCCTGAAAAAACCCTTCTGGCGGGAATATGGCGAGGCTTTGTTCATCGCCCTGGTCCTGGCCCTGGTGATTCGGGCCTTAGTGGTCCAGGCCTTCTCCATCCCTTCCGGTTCCATGATCCCCACGCTCCTGGTGGGAGATTACCTGCTGGTGAACAAATTCAGCTACGGCCTTCGGAATCCCTTCACCAACAAGGTGTTGGTTCCCACCTGGACCCCCCAGCGGGGGGAGGTGGCGGTCTTCATCTTTCCCCAGGACCCTTCCAAGGACTATATCAAGCGGATTATCGGGCTGCCCGGTGACCGGGTGCAGATCATCAATAAAAAGGTCTATATCAACGGCGAGCTTTACCCGACCCCCCAAGCCCGTTTCGCCGATAACGTGGTCATCTCCCCCGCCCAATCCACCCGGGACAATTTCGGGCCGGTGGTGGTGCCCAAAGACTCCTACTTCTTTATGGGGGACAACCGGGACCAGAGCTATGACAGCCGGTTCTGGGGCTTCGTGCCCATGGACGCCCTGCGGGGAAAGGCTTTGATCATCTATTTTTCCTGGGAGGGAACGAACAACGAACCCCTCTATACGGCCTTCCTGGCGGGCCTTAAGGGCCTGATCACGCACCACGCCTGGGATGTGGGCAGCTTTAAGCTGCGCTGGCAACGGATCGGCAAACTTATCAATTGAAGTTCCAGGTTCCAGTGGAACCTGGAACAATCCCCTATCCAAAATCAAACATGCGTTGCCAACGATGGGGACTGGCCGTCCTGCTATTGTTTTCGGCCCTTACCGGCTGCGGGCCCGGAGGGAGTGTCACGGTCTTTTGTTCCCCGGATTCCCCCCGGATGCGCCAGGCCATTGCCGGGCTGGAAGGGGGGGTGGGGCAGGGCAAACTGGAAGTGGTCTGTGTCCCGGAGTTCGGGCCCCGCGGGGAAGAGGAGTTGCGCCGGGTCCGGGGCCGCCGCCCCCGGCTGCTGGTAGTTCTAGGCACTCCGGCCTTACTCCGGGTAGCCCCGGTGGAAAAACACGTGCCCGTGGTCTTCGCCCTGGTGGCCAATCCCTATTTCACCGGGGCCGCGTATGAGCCGGAGCGCCCGGAGATTCACCAGGGAAACATCACCGGCATCGTCTCCCCACCCCCCCTGGACGAGGCTTTGGACCAAGGGGCCTCCCTTTTGGGCCCCCG
>JACQYN010000046.1 GCA_016208235.1 Deltaproteobacteria bacterium | reverse complement strand
GGGGGTTTGGGGGAGGGGGCTAAGGGCCGCAGGCCCTTAGCCCCTCCCCCAAACCCCCTCCCCCAATCCCATAAGCATATTAATTTGGTCATTTAAGTGGCACAGGCGTCTCGCCTGGCCACTGACAGTGCTTTCTGGGAGCCATAAAAATGAAAAAGTGCGGCATCTTCATCCTCGCCAGCCTTCTCTGCCTCCTTCTCGTTAGCGCTCCCTGGGCGCAACCCAGAGGGGACGGGGAAACAGCACCGGTTCAATACGACCTGAAGACCGTGGAGACCCTCAGCGGCATCGTGGTGGCCGCGCCGCAGCCTTCTGCCAAAGGCGGCATGCCGGAACGGGCCCAGTTGACCTTGAAGACGGAAAAGGAAACCTTTATCGTTTACCGGGGACCGGGTTGGTTTGTGGAAAAGGTTGACCTTGAAGACGGAAAAGGAAACCTTTATCGTTTACCGGGGACCGGGTTGGTTTGTGGAAAAGCAGGGGATGAAAATCGCCAACTTGGATCAGATTCAGGTCACCGGCTCCCGGATTATGGTCCAGGGCAAACCCGCTCCTGGCCGCAGAAGTGCGCAAAGGGGACCAGGTTCTGAAGCTCCGGAATGAGCAGAGCCAACCCCTATGGCGCGGTGCCCTTGGGCGATAGAGGAAGGAGGGGAGCCGGCAATTTCTCCGCCCTTCCCCATGGAGCGGCCATGGACAAGCCGAAACTCAATTTCGTGATTGACGCGCTGATGTTCGTCTGCCTGATGGCCCTGGCCGGGCTGGGGTTCCTGATGAAATACGCCCTTCTGCCGGGCCGGGAGGCCCGGGTCAAATACGGGCGGAATGTGGACCTCACCTGGCTGGGCTGGAACCGCCATGATTGGGGGCAGACGGCGTGGCCGGGAGCATAGCGCCATAAAAACTGCGCCTTTTTATTCCGGTTCCCAAGCTGCGCTTGGGAACCCCATTTACTGCAAAGATAGTCTTTGCTTTGAAAGTCAATATGTTAATCGGGAGTCTGCCTAAGCGAAGCTCGGGCCCAAGATTGCGTTCCCAATTAAAGCTGGGTAATGAGAGATAAGAAGGAAAGGGTAAGATCATGAAGAAAATGAGCAGAATCATGTTGTGGCTGGGAGTTCTCAGCCTGGCCCTGGCGGCCAATGCCTGGGCGCAACCTGCCGGGCCCGGAGCCGGTAAAGGAGCCATGAGGCAGAAGGCCGGCATGGGTATGTATGATCCCAAAACCGTGGAGACCGTGAGCGGCGAAGTGACCCAGGTGCAGACCATGGGGCGCCGGACCAGAGGCGTGCATCTCCAGGTAAAAACCGATAAAGAAACCCTGCTCGTGGTTCTTGGCCCGGCCCAATACCTGGAACAACAAAAGATGACCTTCGCGGTGGGGGATAAGGTGGAGATCAAAGGCTCCCGGATCCAGCATCCCCAACAAGCCATGCTCGTCGCCGGGGAGGTAAAGAAAGGGGACCAGGTTTTAAAACTTCGGGACGACCAGGGCAAGCCCCTGTGGTCACCCCAGATGCCGAAACGAAAGATCCCAATCGAATAACCAATCTTGAATTGAGTGAAGGAGCAATATGAGCGTTCTGGTTAACAAAGAAACTCGCGTAGTGGTGCAGGGCATAACTGGCAAGGAGGGCTCTTTCCATGCCCTGGCTTGCCGGGATTACGGCACTAAAGTGGTGGCCGGGGTGACCCCGGGTAAGGGCGGCCAGAAGGTGGACGACATCCCGGTCTTCAACACCGTGGCCCAGGCGGTCAAAGAGACGGGGGCCAACACCTCCCTGATCTTCGTGCCCCCGGCCTTTGCCGCGGACGCCATCCTGGAGGCCGCGGCCGCGGGCGCCAAGGTCATCGTCTGCATCACCGAAGGCATTCCCACCCTGGACATGGTGAAAGTGATGGCGGTCCTGGCCGACACCGACATTCGCCTCATCGGCCCCAACTGCCCGGGAATCATCTCCCCGGGCCAGGCCAAGGTGGGCATCATGCCCGGACATATCCACAAGGAAGGCCCCATGGGCCTGGTCTCCCGGAGCGGCACCCTCACCTATGAGGCGGTGCACCAGATGACGCTGCTGGGCATCGGCCAGAGCACCTGCGTGGGCATCGGCGGCGATCCCATCATCGGCACCAACTTCATCGACATGCTCACCCTCTTCCAGGCCGACCCGATGACCGAGGGAGTGGTGCTCATCGGTGAAATCGGCGGCGTCGCGGAAGAAGAGGCCGCGGCCTTCATCTCCCGGCACGTCACCAAGCCGGTGGTGGCCTTCATCGCCGGCCAGACCGCGCCCCCGGGAAAACGCATGGGCCACGCGGGAGCCATCATCTCCGGCGGCAGCGGCAAGGCCGCGGACAAAATGATCGCGCTCCAGGCCGCGGGGGTGACGGTGGTAGCCAACATCGGCGATCTGGGGGCCACGGTTAAGCGGGTTATGGGTTACCGGGCTACTTAAGACAGTTTTCTGTTTTCCGTTTTTCGTTTTCCGTTTTTCGTTTTGCATTTTCAATTTTCGGTTTTCGGTTAAGGGTTTTTAACCTTACGATCGCCAAGACAATTTGTTACCTTTAGAAAAAGGGCCTATTCTGTCATTCTGAGGGAGCGTAGCGACCGAAGAATCTCTTGAATACGAGATCCTTCGCTCCGCTCAGGATGACAAATAGGACTTGTCATAATCTTTTAACGGAAAACCGAAAACCGAAAACGGTCTTAAAAGATGAAAATCCTCTTGCACATCTGCTGCGCGCCTTGCGCCATCTACCCGGTGCAGGTTCAACCGGCGGGGAGCACTATGTGCACGGATTTTTCTATAACCCCAATATCCACCCCTATCAGGAATTTGCCAGGAGGGCCGCGGCCCTGGAGGAATACGCGGCTTCACAGAACCTGCCGGTTATCTGGGATCGCGCCTACGAC
>JACQYN010000230.1 GCA_016208235.1 Deltaproteobacteria bacterium | reverse complement strand
CAACAGAGGGTAGAGAGGGCGATTTATGACTAAAAATTTCCTGGAGATGGTTGAGATCCTCGGCGCTCAGGCCGGGGAGGCACCGCCCGAATGGTTCCGGCTCCTTCCCCTGGGGGAGGTCAGGGCTGTCAACCGTCCCTCGTTCAGCGTTGACCGGGCGGCCCTCGAGCGGTTGGTGGCCGCGTTCCGGGAGCGGGGCAATGATTTGGTTATCGACTACGAACACCAGACCATGACGGGGGAACAGGCCCCGGCCGCCGGCTGGATCAAGGATCTGGAGGTCCGGGACGACGGCCTCTGGGCCAAGGTGGAGTGGACCGCCAAGGCCCGGGAATATCTGCAAAACCGGGAATACCGTTATTTTTCGCCGGTGATGCAGATGAATAAGGAGACCGGGGCGCCCCTGGCCCTCTACCATGTGGGCCTGACCAACTTCCCGGCCATCAATGATCTGCCTGCCTTGGTGGCGAAAATGGGCGGCGGGGACGACCCGAAGGCCGCACAGCAGGACCGGGCCAAGAAATACGGCATCGGCGTCAAGGATGGAGGCCATGTCACCAAGCCGGGCGAGTGGGCGCAGGTGCCTGATGCGCAGTTTGCGGACCCGGTGAATTATCGCTATCCCATGCCGGATCATGATCAATGCCAGGCAGCCTGGTCTTATTGGAATCATCCCAAAAATCAGGAGCAGTACACCCCGGAGGAGCGGGGCAGCATCGAGAAGCGCATCAGGGCCCGGGCCAAGGCCGTGGGCATGACAATTACCCAAGGAACGCAGGCGGGGACGCCTGCGCCACAGGAGGCAAGAGCTATGAAAAACAGATTGTTGGGGGTATTGGCGCTCAAGGCCGAGGCCACGGACGACGAAATCTTTGCGGCCTTGCAAGCGAAACTGGCCCTGGCCGGGGCCTTGCCGGAGATCTGCCAGGTCCTGGCCTTGAAGGCCGACGCCACGGTGGGGGAGGTCATCGGGGCTATTAAGGGCCTCAAGGACGGCCAGGACCGCCTGCAGACGGTGGAGACGAAGCTGGCTTCACTCACGGCCGTATCCGTCGAGAGGGACAGCCAGGAGGCCGTAGAGGCGGCCCTGAAGGCCGGCAAGGCTGTGCCCGCGGAAAAGGAATACCTGCTCAAAGAAGCCCGGGCGGATGTGGCCGCGTTCAAGGCCCGGATGGAGGCCCGCCCCGTCATCGGCCCGCCGCTTTCGGAGCTGCCCAAGCAGCCGGGACCGGAAAAGGGAGCGGCCCTGGACGCGGGCGAACTGGCCGTGTGCAAGCAATTGGGCCTGGACCCCAATAATTTCAAGGCCACCCGGGACCAGATGGCCGGGGCCCAATAGACCGGGCCTGCCCGGTGAAAGGAGGATCAACTCATGACGGCAACAAGTAAGGATCGGGCGACGCCATATCGGGAGGGGATTGAACTCGTACTGCCGATGGCAGCCAATGTCAAGATTTACGCGGGCACAATGATCTGCTGGAACGCCTCCGGCTATGTCGCGCCCGGCGCGGATACCGCCAACTTTAAGTTTGCGGGCGTGGCCCTGGAGCAGGTGGATAACACCGGCGGGGCCAATGGCGCCAAAATAATCAGGGTGAGGCGCTCCGGAGCGTTCGAATTTGCCGCGTCTTCGATCTCCCAGGCGGACGAAGGCAAGATGATGTATCTGGTGGATGACCAGACCTTTGGCGAATCCAATCCGGGCCAGGGCATCCTCTGCGGCGTGCTCGTCAAATACATTTCCGCCATTAAAGGCTGGATCGACATCGCTTCGGGCATCCGGCCCACCCTGGCCGCGGCCTCTGCGGACGCTCTCACCGTCTCCGATGCGGGAGATTATTTTCCGGCCGCCACGGATACGGTGCCCGAGCAGATCCAGGCCCTGGCCTCCGATCTTGTGCCCATCACCATCCCCCACTACACCGGCTGGACCAAGGACGGCACGGACAAGCAGTTGGTTGGACCCAAAATTGAACTCAATTACCCCGGCCGGATTAAGCGAGCCTACGCCAATCTGGGCACTGCGCCGGGCGCGGGCAAAACCTTGCTCATCAAGTTCGGGGCGACCACCATGATCACTATCGCCGATACCGCCACCCAGGGTGAAGGAGAAGCCCTGAACATTGCGGTGGCGGCCGATACCGATCTGCTCAGTGCCGCTGGCGGAGTGCTGCTCAATGAAACTGCAGCCGGGACCGGCGCAGACCTGGACCTGGTGCTCATGGTGGCCCGGGACGACGGCGTTTAATCAAGCATAATTTCGGGAGGATTGCCCATGATCATTAATGCGCAAAACTTGGCAAATCTTTATGTGGGGTTTAACACCGCCTTCAACGCCGCGTTCCAGGCCGCGGAGGTATGGCACCCCCGGGTGGCCATGCAGGTTCCGGCCAACACCAGAATCATGGATTTTAAATTCATGCTGAACTTCCCGATGGTCCGGGAGTGGCTCGGCGACCGGCAGATCCAGTCTCTGCCGGTGGAGGCTTACCAGGTCGCGGTGAAGGACTGGGAATCCACCATCGAAGTGGACCGGAACGATATCGAGGACGATACCTTGGGCCTTTACACCCCGATTGTTACCGCCCTGGCGGAAGAAGCCCGGAAACACCCGGATTACCTGGTGGCCCAGCTCCTGAAAAATGGTTTCGCCACGTCATGCTGGGATGGCCAGTATTTCTTCGACACAGACCATCCGGTGGGTGCGGGCACGGCTTCCAACTACGGGGGCGGCGCGGGCACGGCCTGGTATCTATTGGACACTTCCCGGGCCATCAAGCCCCTGGTCCATCTGCTCCGGAAAACCATCGAGCTGACCCGCATGGACCGGGCCGACGATGAGCACGTGTTCATGCGGAAAAAGTTCCGGTATGGCGTGGACGCCCGCTATGAGGCGGCTTACGGCCTCTGGCAGTTGGCCTACGCCAGCAAGGACACTCTCAATACCACCAACTATGCGGCGGCCCGGGCGGCCATGATGAGCCTGACGAATGCTGAAGGCCGGCCCCTGGGGATCAAGCCCAATCTCCTGGTGGTGCCTCCCACCTTGGAGGCCACGGCCCGGGAAATCCTTCAGGCCCAGTTCATCATCGGCGACCCCACTGCGGGCGGCAGCAAAACGAACGTCTGGCAGGGCACTGCGGATCTGCTGGTGATGCCGGAGCTGGCGTAAAAGCAGGGATCAGGGATCAGGGGCCAGGGACTAAGCTCCTGGCCCTGGTCCAGATTCGTAAAGGAGAAGACGATGGCGAAAGGATTGGATCCCAATTATAACCGCAGGCTGGGCCGGGTGGAGATGCTGCTCACGGAGCTGGCGCAGCTCCCCGACGGCTACCAGCCCGCGGAGTATGAATTGGAACAGTTTAAGGCGCTGAAGGCTAAGATCGAGGCCGTCTTCGGCGGAGAGCCTGCGGAAGCTCCATCGGAGCCGGCTCCGGTGGAGGCCCTGGCCCCGGCTCCGAAAACCGAAAGCCGCAAACCCAAAACCGAGAAATAAATGCCTTACTGCACCCAGGACGACCTGTTGGGGCTGATTTCGGAAGCCGAGTTGGCGCAGCTTACCGCGGAGGCCGGGGACGTGCCGGACTCCGCGGTGGTGGATGCGGTCATTGCCAAGGCGGACGCGGAAATCGACGGCTACCTGGCACAGCGCTATGTGCTGCCGATAGCCGCGGTTCCGGCCCTGGTGAAGAGTCTTTCCGAGGACATGGCCGTCTATCACCTCTATTCCCGGCGGGGGATCATGGCGGAGGCCCGGCGGCAAAAATATCGGGACGCGGTGACGTTTCTCAAGGACGTGGCCGCGGGCCGGGCGCAGATCACCGATCTTACGGGCGCGGAGCTGCCGAGCGAGCAGGGCACGGTGACGGAGATCTCCAGCGCTGACCGGGTCTTCAGCCGGGAAACGATGGGGGATTGGTAGGGCGGGCGCCCCACCCGCCCCTCACCCTCACCCCAACCCTCTCCCTCAAGGGAGAGGGGGCTAAAGGAAGCGGGAAATGGCAGGAGTCAAGGTTTCCTACGTGGTCATCGGCGAGCAGGCCCTGAAGGGCCTGGATGGGCTCAATTTGCGCTGCAAGAATCCCTACCCGGTGATGCAGGACTTTGCCGGGTACATGGTGGGCTCGGTGCAGCGGAATTTTGACGCCCAGGGCCGTCCCAGCAAGTGGGCGCCGCTGAAGTTCACCTCCCTCAGCGGCTGGATCGGCAGCCGAAAAACTTGGAGCACAAAGGCCGGTAATCTGAGCAAAACGGGCCGGGAGGCCTTGGCTGGACGAAAAATCCTCACCGACACCGCCCGCCTGCGCAATAGCATCAATTTTGTGGCCTTGGCCGGGGGCAAGGGGGTGGAGGGGTTCACCAATGTTAAATATGCGGCCATTCAGCAAAAAGGCGGGACGGTGGTGATCCCATCGTTTACGGCCCGGAAGAAAAAAATGCTCTTCTGGCCCGGAGCGGCCCACCCGGTGAAGGCGGTGAAGGCGCATACGGTGACCATCCCCGCCCGGCCTTTCCTGATGTTTCAAGATGAGGACATTTACGGTTATCTCTTTCCCCGCCTAACGGCGTTCGCGGAGGGCCGGTGAACTACGATTTCAGCGAATATGAGGACGCCATCCTGGCCCTGCTGGAACCCATGCGGGCGCCGGGCGGACCGCTCCTGGAGCTCAAGGGTTATGCCGGGGAGATCATCCTTACCGAGGACGGCCTGGTCCTGGTGCTCCTGAACCGTTTTCCCGCGGTCCTGATGGAAATCTCCGAGGCGAGTTACAGCCCCGGCCCGGGGGCGCTCTACACCGAAAACCTGACGGCCGCGCTCCACGTCTGCGCCCGGAGCTTACGCAGCCAGGAGGAGACCCGGAGCGGCGAGGCCGGCTGTTACGTCCTCCTCCGGGAGATACTCAATCGGCTGACCGGCAAAAAGCCCAAGGACGATCTACATCCCCTTTTCCCCCAGCGGGTGCAGCGGCTGGTGGCCGGCGTCAGGGACGGCCAGGAGCATATCCTGGTGTACCGCATGGAGTTTTCTTTCAGCAACCCACTTTGCCAACTGGAGGTTTAGGCCATGAGTCTAAGCAGCGCCCGTCTGGGCATCATCATCAACCACAAGGATGTCAAGTCCCTGGATTACCGGAGCGCAGTGGATGAAATCGCTCAGGCCTTGAGCCAGGATTTCGCCGCGGGGGTGGGCTCCGAGCAGTGCGACCTGGTCTTTTGCGACAAACGCACTCTGGCCGGGGGCGCCAATGAGAGCCTGGACCTGGCCGGCGTCCTGACGGACGCCTTCGGCAACATCATCACCTTCGCCAAGGTCCGGGCCCTGGTGATCCAAAACTTGAGCGCCACCAAGATCCTCACCGTGGGCAATGACGCCGCTCCCTTCGTCTT
>JACQYN010000208.1 GCA_016208235.1 Deltaproteobacteria bacterium | reverse complement strand
GAGGGGGCAGGGGCCCACGGCCCCTGGCCCCCTCCCCCAAAAATCATTTCCCTCCCGCTGACAGCAGCCGCGGGCCGGTGCGGTTGCGGGTATCGATGCTGACCCAGGTGGACATGCCCAGGCGCAGGGGTTTGTTTTCGGGGTAAGGGGGCAGGAGGAGCACCTTTACGGGGACGCGCTGCACCACTTTCACCCAGTTGCCGGTGGCGTTTTCCGGAGGCAGGAGGGAAAACGCGGCGCCGGTCCCGGCCATGATGGAGTCCACCTTGCCTTTAAAGGTAGTGCCGGGATAGGCGTCCACGGTGACTTCCGCGGGCTGGCCGAGATAGACGTGGGCAAGCTGGGTCTCTTTGAAATTGCCTTCGATCCAGAGTTCCCGGTAGTCCAAAGGCACCAGGGTCATCAGCGGCTGCCCGGGCTTGACCCAGTTGCCGGGCTGTACTTGCCTGCGGGTGATGAATCCTGGGAACTGGGCTCGCAACCTGGTGTAGTCCAGGTTGAGGCGGGCCTGTTCCAGTTGGGCCCGGGCCTCCTTGACCGCGGGTTGTTCTTCCAGAGGAATACTGGTGGAGCCGCCGATGGCGGCCTGGGTCTCCCGGAGTTCCTGCCGGGCCTGGTCCAATTCTGCCTTGGACACCTGGTAATTAGTGTTCACTTTGTCAAGAGTCTGTTTGGGGACTGTGCGACGCTCATACAGGCCGGCATAGCGTTTCTGGTCGATCCCGGCATGGCGGAAATTGGCCTCGGTTTGGGCCACCCGGGCCTGGGCGGTGGAGACCTTGACGTAGCGCTGGGACAGGTCCTGGCGGAGACGGGCCAGGTTGGCCATGGCCTGATCCACCGCCACCCGGTAATCCGTGGGGTCCAGGGTGAGGAGCAACTGGCCGGGGGAAACCTGCTGATTGTTGTCCACCAGCACCTCCACCACCCGCCCCGGCACCCGGGGGGAGATTACGCCCACGTGGCCGCTCACGTAAGCGTCGTCGGTGCTGACAAAAATATGGATATAATACCAGTAGCCCAGGCCCGCCCCTACCATCAGGAGCAGCAGCAGCACCAGGCCTAGGCGGACCGAGGTTTTATGGAGCATGCCGGGGTTTCTCCTGGGGGAGCAGATCATTGATGGCCCCCACCGCCCAGAGCATCTGGGCCTTGGCCATCTGGTGGTCATAGAGGGCGTTGAAATAGTTGACCCTGGTCCGGGTCAACAGGGTCTGGGCGTCGATGACGTCGGTGGCGGTGCCCACCTGTTCCTTGTAGCGTTCCCCGTTGAGACGCAGATTCTCTTCCCCCTGGGCCACCGCCTTTTCCGTCACTCGGATGCGGTCCCTCGTCTCTTTCAATCCCAGGTACGCGGTCTGTACGTCCAGGCGCACCTGGTCGCTCAGGTCTTGATGGCGGACCCGCAGTTGCGTGAGGCGTTCCCGGGCCTGGGCCACCTGGGCATGGGTGTCCAGACCAGAAAAGAGGTTCCATTGCATGCCAAAGATGGCGAAATATTGACTGTCATGCACCCAAATGTCGTTTTTTTGGTAGGTGTGGCCGGCCTGGGCGAAAAAGCGGGGGAAATGACCGGCCCGGGTCTGGGTAATGACCTTTTCCCCCTGCTGGATGCGGTTCTGGGAAGCCTGCAGGTCGCTGCGGCGCTTCAGAGCCTGATCGGTGGCCTGGTTGAGCTCCCCGGTGGGTTCGGACAGTTCCTTTTCTTCTTTGAGCGCGGTGGGCGCGGCTATGGGCAGACCCAGGACTTTGTTGAGGTTAGACTGGAGGTTGGTAACATCGTTATTAGCAGTGATCAGGCGCTGCTGCGCGTCCGCCAGGGCCACCTCCGCCTGGAGGACATCGTTAAAAGTGACCACTCCGAATTCAAACTGGTCCCGGGCGATCTTCAGGTGGTCCTTGAGCTGCGTCACTTCCTGTTGGGCTACAGTGACCATTTTCTCGGCCCGGAGCACCCGGAAGTACCCCTGGCAGACAGTGAGGAAGATATTATCCCGGGTCTGGGCGGTATCCAGCCGGGTGGCCGCCTTCCCTAAGACCGCGGCCTGGTAGCGGGAAGGGGTGGCCCAGAAATCGAAGATGGTCTGGTCCACGCTCACCTTGCTGCTCCAGTAATTGCGGTTGGTCATGGGAAAAGAATCAGTGCCACCCCCTGGGCCTACACCCTTAAGCTTGATCTTGGTTGGATCATCAAAAATAGTCTGGCTGACCTCGGCCCGAACTTGGGGCAAGAACCCGGACCTGGCCCGGACCACCTCCTCACCGGCGATGATATCCTCCAGACGGCTTACCTGGAGAGTAGGGTTGGCCTTCCAGGCCAGGCGCAGGGCTTCCCGGAGATCCAGGGTGGCCGGGGCCTCGGCGGCCCCCCCGGGAACAACCGCCAGATTCCAGGTTAACAGCCAAACGAGAAACAGGTGCCGGAGAGTTCGAGACGTCATGGGGTGGCCACCTCCGCCGCGGCCTGGGGTTTCGGGGTCAGACCCGAGGAGAGTAAAGTCAGGAGGAGCGGCAAGGCCTCTTTAACGGCCTC
>JACQYN010000045.1 GCA_016208235.1 Deltaproteobacteria bacterium | reverse complement strand
CCGGGGCGCGGGTCTGGGGGGCCAGCGGGAAGGATTGGTCTATCAAAACGTGCTGGCCACTTATACCCATCTTCATACCTTAGGGTCTCCCGAATGGGCCGTAGGCATCGTGCGGCTGGCCCGGGAATGCCGCCAGGCCTCCCGGCTTCCGGGAGAAAGTCCCCAGCAGCAGGGCTATGAGGTCCCGGGCGGGGGCAACTTGGGCCGGGGAGTGATTCTCTCCTAGCCATTTTCACGGTTGGAGGAACTATAGTCGTAGGGCCTGGCTTCCCCTGCCCAACCCCCATCCCCTCCCTGGATTCTAAAATACCAAATTCCGTGTTATATTAATCAAGCAGTAACGTTATCTGGCTGATAGGCATCCTTTTAGCCGAAAACGGAAAAATGAAAACCGTATTAAAGGAGGTAAGGTTTAATGGCCGGCGATTACCGTTACTGAAACTTAAGCAAAGATTACTTGCAAAAAAACCGGCCTGTTTCCAGGCCGGTTTTTTTATGGGTTGGGATAATAAAAGAGGGCGCGCCTGGCGCACCCTCTTTTTTGTTTTAGCGTCTTTGCGTCTTGCAGCCTTTACGTGAGGATTTTTCAAGTCCCAGCCGTCATCTCTTCGCAGCAGGACTGGCACTGCTTCCGGGGCCCCAACTCCTCGGGCGTGGCGGGCCTCACCGCCACCACTCGCACTGCGTAGTTCAGGTCATGGCCGGAGAAAGGATGATTGAGGTCCAGAATTACCTTGTCCTCCCCCACCTCCTTCACCCGGAGGGGAAATTCCGGGGGAAAGGGTAAATTTGCGGGGAGCACCTGCTGCCCCGGCTGCAGCTCCATCTCCGGGGGAAAGGCCTTGCGGCTCCACTCCTGGATGAGTTCCGGGTCATAGGCGCCGAAGGCTTCCCCCGCGGGCACCACAAACTCCACCGCGTCCCCTTCTTGAAGCCCCCAGAGACGCCGCTCCAGCCCCGGCAGAAGCTCCCCGCAACCGGCCACGAAGGTGAGGGTGGCCGTCTCTTGGTCCGACCCCCTGACCCACTCGCCGTTATCCAGGTGCAGCCGGTATTCCAGTTCCACATATTGATCCTGGGCAATGATTGCCATCTGGTTCTCCTGAGAAAGTATGTTATAATTGTTACTTAAGGGTCCGCTCCTGTCAAGGGACCCTGCCCCATTGACTATGATTCGCAAGGCTCTGATCCAGGAAGTTCCGGAAATTTGGCGGATGCTGCATGAGTTCGCGGATAAGGACGTCTTACCGCGGACCATGGCCGACCTTTACAGCCAGGTGCGGGAGTATTTTGTCTTCCGGAAAGACCGGGGACCCATCATCGGCGTGGCCGCGCTCCACGTCTATTGGGAGGACCTGGGGGAGATCCGCTCCGTGGCGGTCTTGCCGGACTTTCAAAAAACGGGCATCGGCTCCCGCTTGGTGAAAATATGCGTTAAGGAAGCGAACGCCCTGGGACTGAAAAAAGTTTTTGCCCTCACCACCCGTCCTGAATTTTTTGAGCGCCTGGGCTTTCGCCTAGTTCCCAATGATGATCTGCCCAAAATTATCTGGAGCGAGTGCAAGGACTGCCTCAAGTTCCCGGATAAATGCAACGAAATACCCATGATTCTCAACCTGGAAAAAGACAGGGATAAAGGGTGATTCGACTTTACCGGGTAATATGATATAATTATTAAATATCTTAAGAAGGACACGATTTCCCCGGTGAAGCCCAGCTTTATCGGGTTTTTATCTGGCTGATATATGATCGAACTGATTCTCAAAAGGATTTTCGGCAGCAAAAACGAGCGGGAGCTGAAGCGCCTGGCCCCTCTGGTGGACCGCGTCACTTCCCTGGAGCCTCATTTCCGGCAGCTCTCTGATGCCGAGCTGCAGCAATATACCCCCCGGTTCAAGGAACGTCTGGACCAGGGGGAGGACTTGGACGACCTTCTACCCGAGGCCTTTGCCGTGGCCCGGGAGGCCTCCGTGCGGGTCCTGGGGATGCGGCCCTTTGACGTGCAGATCATCGGCGGCATGGTTCTGCACCAGGGCAAGATCGCGGAAATGAAGACCGGTGAAGGTAAAACCCTGGTGGCGGTGATGCCCGCTTATCTCAATGCCCTCAGCGGCGACGGGGTGCACATCGTCACCGTCAACGACTACCTGGCCCGCCGGGATACCCGCTGGATGGGGGGTGTTTTCCAGTTCCTGGGACTCACCGTGGACACCATCCTCCACGGCCTGGACGACGACCAGCGCCGCCGGGCCTATGCCGCGGACATCACCTACGGCACCAACAACGAGTTCGGGTTCGACTACCTCCGGGACAACATGAAGTTCTCCCTGGAGGAGTACGTGCAGCGGGGCTTCAATTACGCCATCGTCGACGAAGTGGACTCCATCCTCGTGGACGAGGCCCGCACCCCTCTGATCATCTCCGGACCCGCGGAGGAATCCACCCAGCTCTACTATATTCTCAACCGGGTGTCCAATCAGCTTAAACAGGAGCAGGATTACACCATCGACGAAAAGGCCCGTTCGGTGCTTGTCACCGAGGACGGCGTGGCCCACGCCGAGAAACTGCTGAACCTGGACAACCTCTACGATCCCCGGAACATCGAGGTCCTCCACCACCTGCAAGCGGCCCTGAAGGCCCAGAACATCTTCAAGCGGGACGTGGACTACATCGTTAAAGAGGGCCAGGTGATCATCGTCGATGAATTCACCGGCCGCCTCATGCCCGGGCGGCGTTACTCCGACGGCCTCCACCAGGCCTTGGAGGCCAAGGAAGGGGTGAAGATCGAAAACGAGAACCAGACCCTGGCCACCATCACCTTCCAGAACTATTTCCGCATGTATAACAAGCTGGCGGGCATGACCGGCACCGCGGACACGGAAGCCGAGGAATTTAAAAAAATCTACAACCTGGAAGTGATGGTCATCCCCACCGACAAGAAGATGATCCGCACCGATTATCCGGACGTCATTTACAAGACCAGGGACGAGAAGTTCCAGGCGGTGGTGGAGGAGATCAGGGACTGCCACATAAAAGGTCAGCCGGTGCTGGTGGGCACCACCTCCATTGAAAATTCCGAGCACCTGAGCCGCCTCCTCAAGCGGGAAGGCATCAAACATGAAGTGCTGAACGCCAAGCACCATGAGAAAGAGGCGGAAATCGTGGCCAAGGCCGGGCAGATGGGCATGCTCACCATTGCCACCAACATGGCGGGCCGGGGCACGGACATCGTTCTGGGCGATGGCGTGGTGGACCGGGGCGGTCTCCATATCCTGGGCACCGAGCGCCATGAGTCCCGCCGCATCGACAACCAGCTCCGAGGCCGGTCCGGACGTCAGGGCGATCCCGGCACCTCTAGGTTCTACATGTCCCTGGAAGACGATCTGCTGCGCATCTTCGGCTCCGACCGCATCAAGGGCATTATGGGCCGCCTGGGCATGGACGACGGCCAGCCCATTGAACACCGGCTGGTCTCCAACGCCATCGAAAAGGCCCAAAAGCGGGTGGAAGGCCACAACTTCGAGATTCGCAAGCATCTCCTGGAATACGACAACGTCATGAACAAGCAGCGGGAGGTGATCTACGCCCAGCGCCGCCAGATCCTAGGCGGAGAGGATCTCCGGGAAGATATCCTGGAGATGGCCGAGGAACTGGTGGAAGACCTGGTGGCGGAATACACCGGCCACCGTGTTCCCGAGGAATGGGACCTGGAGGGCCTAAAAGACGCGTTTTACCGCCAGTTCGGTTTCCGGGCACCCTTAAAAGAGGAGATGGACGGGGACTTGCAGGAATTCCTAACGGAGCAGGTGATGCAGCGCTTCGCAGGCCGGGAAGAGGAGATCGGCCCGGAGCTCTTTGCCCACCTCCAGCAGATGGTGATGCTCCAGGTAGTGGACAACCACTGGAAAGAACATCTCCTGAGTATGGACCACCTCCGGGACGGCATCAATCTCCGGGGCTACGCCCAGCAGGACCCTTTGCGGGAATACCAGCGGGAGGGCTACGACGCGTTCATGGACCTGATCCACCGCATCAAGGCGGACAGTGTGGGAGCGCTGTTCCATCTCCAGGTGCGGCCCCATCAGGAAGCGCCGGTGGAAGAGGAAAGGCGCCGGGCCCAACGCCTCTCGTTCAGCCACGGTGATGGCGGCGCCGCCCAACCCCAGGAGCGCCAACAGAAAAAAGTGGGCCGCAACGACCCCTGCCCCTGCGGCAGCGGGAAAAAGTATAAGAAGTGCCATGGTAAATAAAAAAGATTGACCACAAAGACACAGAGGACATAAAGGGCCACAGAGAAAAAATTTTGCCTTGGCGGCTTTGCCGCCAAGGCAAATAATATATCTCTGTGATTCTTTGTGTTCTTTGTGTCTTTGTGGTAAATTTTTATTTTTTTAAGGGGCTGACATGCTTATTCCAGGATTTCGGTTTGCCGCAGCCATGGCCGGCATCAAGAAGGCCGGCGTTTGGGACCTGGCCTTAATGACCGCAGACGAGCCGGTCGCAGCCGCGGGAGTCTTCACCACGAACCGGGTGAAGGCCGCGCCGGTGCTTATCACCCGGCAGCGCCTGCGTTCGGGAAAGGCCCAGGCCATCCTGGTGAACGCGGGCAACGCCAACGCCTGCACCGGGGAGCAGGGCCTGGACGCGGCCCGGGAGACTACCGGTATGGCCGCGGAATTGCTGCGGATACCCGAGGGCCTGGTTCTGCCGGCCTCCACCGGGGTCATCGGCCAGCCGCTACCGGTCGCGAAAATTAAGGCCGCGCTCCCCGATTTGGTGGCTAACCTTAGTCCTGGGGCTCTGCCGGATGTGGCCCGGGCCATCATGACCACGGACACCCGGCCTAAGACCGCATCTTTTAAAGGGAAAATTGCCGGGAAGGAATTCACCCTGGCCGGGATGGCCAAGGGCGCGGGCATGATTCATCCTGATCTGGCCACCCTCCTGGTTTTTGTGTTTACGGACGCGGCCGCTACGCCCAAGGTATTAAAAACCCTGCTACGCCAGGCCCTGCCCGTCAGCTTTAACCGCATCACCGTGGACGGGGACACCTCCACCAACGACACTATTTTGCTGATGGCCAGCGGCAAGGCGGGAAATCCCGCAATTGCCGAGGCCGGGCCGGAGATGGCGGCCCTGGGCGAGGCTTTAAACCAGGTGATGGGGGATTTGGCCCGGCAGGTGGTGGCCGACGGCGAAGGGGCCCGGCATATTTTCCGGGTGGTGGTTCAGGGCGCGACCAGCCCTAAGGAGGCCCTGAACGCGGCCCGGACCGTGGCCCTTTCCCCCTTGGTGAAGACGGCCATGGCCGGGGAGGACGTGAACTGGGGGCGCATCATGGCCGCGCTGGGACGCTCCGGGGCCCGGTTTGATCCGGAACGGGTGGAGATCGCTTTCGGGGAACTTGCCGTGGTTAAGGATGGCTTGGGGTTAGGTCCGGAGGCAGAAGCGAAAGCCCAGCAGGTCATCAAGTCCGGCATCTTTAACCTGAACATCAACCTCAACGCCGGAAATTTCTCCGACTACTACGACACCTGCGACTACACCGAGGATTACATCCGTATCAACGCCAGTTACCGGAGTTGAAAAGATTCACCACAGAGGCACAAAGAGCCACAAAGAAAAGACTTAATTGCCTTGGCGGCAGGCCGCCAAGGCAATTTTGTTCTCTGTGTCCTCTGTGACTCTGTGGTAAAAATCTTTTGCGACTACGCCTATCTTACCTGCCGGCGCATCATCCACTTAACTGCTTCCACCACCGGCACGATCAGCAGGCCCAGGACCGCGGCCAGGAGCCAGTCCTGCCAACGCAGGGACGTGGTATGGAACAGCGCGGCCAGGGGGGGCCACTCGATCACCGCCACCATCATCGCCAAAGAGACCAGCACCGCGGCGAGGAGAAATTTGTTGACGAAGATGCCCACAGTGAATAGAGAGAGGCGGTCAGAGCGGCAGTTAAAAGCGTTGATCAGCTCCGCCAGCACCAGGGTGATGAAGACCATGGTCTGGGCCTCGATCAGCACCTTTTCCGGATCAGGCAATCCCCAGGGATTCCCATAATAGTAATACGCGAACAGGGGGATGAGGACCAGGGTCAGGTAGAGGGAAATTACGGCCAGCAGAGCGGTGACCTCCCGGCTAAATACTCCTTCCTGGGGTGGTCGGGGGGGCCGGGACATGGTGTCCGGGGCCGGGGGATCCACCCCCAGAGCCAGGGCCGGCAAGCCGTCGGTGGTCAGATTGACCCAGAGAATTTGCAAGGCGATAAGCGGCATGGGCAGGCCGATGAAGAAAGCCCCGGTGAGCACCAGAATCTCCGCCAGGTTGCAGCTCAAGAGGAATATCAGGTATTTTTTGATATTGTCATATATGGCCCGGCCTTCCTCCACTGCGGCCACTAGGGTTGCAAAATTGTCGTCCGCCAGGATCATGGCCGCGGTCTCCTTGGTGACTTCGGTGCCGGTGAGGCCCATGGCCACCCCGATATCCGCCCTTTTCAGGGCCGGCGCGTCATTCACCCCGTCGCCGGTCATGGCCACCACTTCCCCCTGGGCCTTGAGGAGGTCCACCAGCCGCAGCTTATGGTCCGGGGCCACCCGGGCGAAGACCGCCACCTCCCCCAGGGCCTCCTGGAGCTCCTGGTCGCCCATGGTATTCAAGTCCCGTCCGCTGAGCACTCTATGGTCATCAAGCTCCCCGGCAATCAGCCCCACTTCCCGGGCGACGGCCCGGGCCGTGTCCGGATGGTCCCCGGTGACCATGATCACCCGAATGCCGGCCCGATGGCAGCGGACCACCGCGTCCCGGGCTTCGGGCCGGGGGGGGTCGATCAGGCCCACCAGCCCCACCCACACCAGGTCGGCCTCCTCCGCCTGGGGGGTCAACTCCAGAATATTCTCCAGACGGCGATAGGCCAGCCCCAGTACCCGGAAGGCCTCCCCCGCCATACCTCCCGCCCGGTCCGTAATCTGCTGTTGCTCCTGGGCAGTCAGGGGCTTCTCCCCTTGCGCGGTTAAGAGTCTTTGACAATGAGGCAGCAGGCTTTCCGGCGCACCCTTGAGGCACATCAGTATGCCGTCCGCCTCCTGATGGATGGTGCTCATCCTTTTCCGCTCCGCGGAAAAGGGGATTTCCGCAACCCGGGGAAATTCCCCTCTTAGTTTTTGGAGGTCGAGACCCGCCTTCCGTCCCAGAACCAGCAGGGCTCCCTCCGTAGGGTCCCCCAGGACCCGCCAGCCCTCTGCATTTTTCTCAAGGGAGGCGTCATTGCACAAGATGGAGATGCGGGCGGCAAAGTCCAGAACCGGCGAGGCCGCGGGAGCCATCTCCTGACCCAGGATAAAAAAGGTCACCACCGGCTCATAGCCCGAGCCGCTGATCTCCAGGTCCCGTCCCTCCAGGAAGAGACGGCGCGCGGTCATTTCATTCCTGGTGAGGGTGCCGGTCTTGTCCGTGCAGATGACGGTGGTGCAACCCATAGTTTCCACCGCGGGCAGCCGTTTGACAATGGCGTGGCGGCGGGCCATGCGGGTGGTGCCGATGGCCAAGGCGCCGGTGACCACTGCGGGCAGAGCCTCCGGTACCGCGGCTACGGCCAGGCTGATCCCCCAGATGAGCATTTCCAGCCAGCCGTAACCTCGGAAAATGCCCAGAAGAACAGCCCCCCCGGCCACCGCCAGGCAGATGAGGCTCAACGCCCGGCCGATGGTGTGCATGCGCTTTTCCAGGGGTGTGCGCTCCGTGGTTACTTCTTCCAGGAGGCCGGCAATGCGCCCGAACTCCGTATCCATGCCGGTGGCGGTGACCACTGCCAGACCCCGGCCATAGGTAACCACCGTGCCCCCGAAAACCATGCACTGCCGGTCGGCAATGGCCGTATCAGGCGCAAAAAGGGGAGCGATGCTCTTGGCGACCGCGGTGGATTCCCCGGTGAGCACCGCCTCATCGGCCATCAGGTTAAACTGCTCCAGCAAGCGGCCGTCCGCAGCCATCCGGTCGCCGGTGTGTAGCGTCAGCACGTCCCCGGGCACCACCTCCCGGGCCGGAATCACCTGCTCCCTTCCGGCCCGGATGACCGTGGCCTCCGGCGCGGCCATTTTTTGCAGGGCCGCGGCGGCCCGTTCCGCCCGGTATTCCTGGACAAACCCCAGGACCGCGCAGGCCAGGACAATGACCAGGATCACGTAAGCATCCAGGTGCTCTCCCAGGATAAAGGAGATCACGGTGGCCACGATGAGGATGGCGATTAGCAGGTTGCCGAACTGCCGGAGAAAAATCAGGATGGGAGAGATTTTTTTGGCCGCGGCCAACTCATTGGGGCCGAAACGCTCCAGGCGCTCCTGGGCCTGGGAGGGGCTCAAGCCCTCCGGGCCGGTTTCCAGCAGCTCCAGGACCTGCTGGGGGCTCATGGTATGAAAAGGGTGGTTATCTATCTCCATCGCCGCAAATTCAGGATTTTCTGAGGCGGTAGGGAACTCGGGTCTCCCCCCGATTAAAAAGGAGAGAGTGTTTTGTCATGCTCTGGAATGCTACTATTTTACTCAGAACTGCACGGAGGGCCAAGGGAAATCGCGGGGCTGGAACTTGCATCTCCGCCAATAATTACTTAATATTCTTCAATATGGAAGTAATTTGAGATGTTAACCATCATGAGCAAAGGAAGGAGAGGTAATGGATTTTAAATCAGCCTCGGCCCGAATACAAGATGCCTTGCGTCTCCGCACTGAACCCCTGGGCATCGCTTTCTTGAAGGAGCTGGCCGCGCTGCCCAAGAGCCGGCGGCCGTCCCAAGTCTTTGGGAAAAAGGTAACCATCTGCCAGGGGGTCACCATGGCCCGGGTTTACGGCTGGTCTGTGGGCTTGACCCGGGAAGATCTGGTCTGCGTCCCCGGCATGTTGACCTTCGGCTTCACTCCCGCAGCGGACCCCATCCTGGAATTGGCCCAACTCTTCTGCGAGGTGGGATTCAACCATGAAATGGGTCCGGCCCTGAAGGAGGTGGAGGCCCTGCCCCGTTTTGCGCCGGAAGAAATAGCCGCCATTTATCTTTCCCCCCTGGACCGACTGGCCCTGGACCCGGACGTGGTGGCCGTTTGGGGCAACCCGGCCCAGATGATGCGCCTCATCCAGGCGGCCAACTTCAGTCTGGGAGAGCGGGTCACCGGCGATTTCAGCGGTAAGGTGGAATGCGCTTCCTATCTCATCGCCCCCTATAGAACCAACAAAATCACGGTTACTATCCCCGGCATGGGGGACCGGATATTCTCCATGACCCAGGACGATGAAATGGTGATCAGTTTTCCCGCTGCCCTCCTGAACGCCGTGCTCAACGGCCTCCAAGAGGCGGGCCGGAAAATCGGAGCCCGTTATCCCGTTACCGTGTACCAGAATTTTACGCCCGCCTTTCCACCGATGTATGAAGAACGGGCCAAAAAGTGGGGAATAATTTGAGGCAGCACCAAAGTATTTTGAGGGAAAGGCACCAAGAGTAAGCAGTGGGCTTTGAGCAGGAAAATCGAAATTCACCGGGACTACATGCTGCGAACTGTCAACCTACCGCCCATCGGCGTCGAGGGAGTTTTACCGTGTCCGCTCTGCCTGCCATCTCATTTCGGCCAATTGCCTTGAGAGTCCTGGAGGAACGCTATCTGCGGCGGGCCCCCCAGGGTAAGGTGCTAGAAACTCCGGAGGAGCTGTTCCGCCGCGTGGCCCGGGGTGTGGCCGCGGCTGAGGCCCGCTATGGCGGGGCCAGGACGGTGTCCCGCCAGAGTGACGCCTTTTATGAGGCCCTCTCCTCTCTGAAATTCCTGCCCAATACCCCTACCCTAATGAACGCCGGCATCCAGGAAGGACAGTTGGCCGCGTGTTTCGTCATCCCCGTGGAGGATGACATGCGCAGCATCCTGGAAGGGGTGCGGGATATGGCCCTCATCCACCAGACCGGCGGCGGCACCGGCTTCAGCTTCACCCATCTGCGGCCCCGGGGGGATCAGGTGCGTTCCACCAGCCGCGTGGCCTCCGGCCCCGTGGGCTTTATGCGCATCTACGACGTCACCACCGAAGTGGTCAAGCAAGGGGGGCGCCGCCGGGGGGCCAATATGGGCATCCTTAACGTGGACCATCCCGATATCCTGGAGTTCATCAAGACCAAGGCCGATCTGGGCATGCTCACCAATTTCAACCTGTCGGTGGCGGTTACCGATGCCTTCATGGACAAGGTGGAAACGGAGGAAACCTACCCCCTCATCAACCCCCGCACCAACCAGGAAGTGGGGCGCCTTAAAGTCCGGGAGGTCTTCGAGGACATCTGCCGCCATGCCCTGGAAACCGGAGACCCGGGCCTGATCTTTCTGGATGCCATCAACCGGGCCAACCCCACCCCGGATCTAGGTCCCATGGAGGCCACCAATCCTTGCGGAGAGCAGCCCCTGCTCCCTTACGAATCCTGCAACCTGGGGTCCATCAACCTGTCCCGGCTGGTGCGGGACGGCGCCCTGGATTGGGAGGAGCTGGACCGCCTCACCCGCCTGGGGGTCACCTTCCTGGACGACGTCATCGACCAGAGCCATTATCCCCTGCCCCAGATCACCGCCATCACCCGGGCCAACCGCAAGATCGGCCTGGGGATCATGGGCCTGGCGGATATGTTCATCCAGTTGGGGATCGCCTACGATTCTCCGGAGGCCCTGGAACTGGGGGAAAAGGTAATGGCCCGCATCCAGGCCGCGGCCGTGGCCCAATCCGAGGCCCTGGCCAAAAAAAGGGGCCCCTTTCCCAACTTTTACCGCAGCCGCTGGCACCAGACCGGCTGGCCACCCCGGCGCAACGCCACGGTGACCACCGTGGCTCCCACCGGCACCATCAGCATTATCGCCGGCACCTCCAGCGGCATCGAGCCCCTTTTCGCGGTGGCTTACCGCCGCCGGGCCCTGGAAGGGGAGGAGTTTGACGAAGTCCATCCCTTGTTTTTGCAGAAACTGCGGGAATTAGGGCTCAAGGAAACAGAATGGATCCCCCGGGTCCTGGCCTTAGGAAGGGTGCGCCCCCTCGCCCAACTCCCGGAGGAGCTGCGCCGCCTCTTTCCCACCACCTTCGAGGTGAGCGTGGACTACCAGGTGAAGATGCAGGCCGCGTTTCAAAGACACGTGGAAAACGCGGTGTCCAAGACCATTAATCTGGCCCCGGAGGCCACCATCGAAGAAGTGGCCCGGGCCTTCAAACTGGCCTACCAACTGGGCTTGAAAGGCATCACCGTGTACCGCTACGGCTCCAAACCCGGGCAGGTGCTTAGCCTGCCCCCCCAGGCGGAGGCCCTGACCCTGGCCCACGAATTCGCGGAAGAATGCCGCCAGTGCTCGGTGTAGGAAAGAATTGGGGGAGGAGGCCATGGGTCCCCCCTCCCCCAACCCCATACATTTTTTTAAGGGAAAAGCGAACGGTTAGATTTAAATGTGTGGCGGCCGTTGCGGGGTACTACTTCACCCCTTGGCCCACCGGACCGCCCCGCATGGGTTTGTCGATAGGCTGAGTGCGGCTTGAAGTTCTTTTTCCTTTTTTTGAGGGCTGGGATTGCTTCTTTCGGTTCTTTATCTGCTGCTGCCCCTTCTTTTGCTGCGCCTGTTGGGAACCGTCCTGAACCCGGCTCCCGGGCCGCGTCTCTTGGCTCCACAAGGTCCCCGGCGAAATTAGAATCACCGCCAGAATAATGGCTGCCAGCCGCATTCCGGTCACCCTCCCCAGTGTTTTTGGATTCTCAGAAGATTGCTCCTAATTAGATCACTTTATGCAGCGGATACTCCACAATCCCCTGGGCCCCGATCCGGATGAGGCGGGGAATAAGCTGGCGCACCTCGGACTGATTCACCACCACCTCCACCGAAAACCAGTCCGTTTCATAGAGAGAGGCGATGGTGGGGGCCAACAGGCTGGGGAGCAGGGCCACAATCTCCTTTAACTGCTTCTCCGGGATATTCATCTTCAGGCCCACCATGTTTTCCGCCCGGAGAGCCCCCAAAAGGAGCACCGCGAGGTTCTCCATCTTCTCCCGTTTAACGGGATCGTTTTGCCAGACCTGGGGATTGGCGATAAACTGCGTATTGCTTCGAAAGAGTTCGTGGATAATTTTGAGGCCGTGGGCCCGGATGGTGCTGCCGGTTTCCGTCACTTCCACCACCGCGTCCACCAGCCCCGCGGCCACCTTGGCTTCCGTGGCCCCCCAGGAAAATTCCACGCTCACCGGGATCTGCCGCTGCGTGAAAAAGCGGCGGGTGTAATTCACCAGTTCGGTGGCGATCTTCTTGCCGGCCAGGTCCCTAAGAGAACGGATCTCGGAGTCCGCGGGCACCGCCACCACCCACCGCACCGGGTTATGGCTGGACTTGGAGTACATGAGGTCCGCCACCACCTCCACCTTGGAATCGTTTTCCATGGTCCAGTCCAGGCCGGTGAGGCCGCAATCCAGGGTGCCGTCGGCCACGTAGCGGCTCATCTCTTGGGCCCGGCACATGGAGCAGGCGATCTCCGGATCGTCGATATCCGGAAAGTAGCTGCGGCCGTTGACCTTGATGTGCCAGCCGGCGCGGCGAAAAAGTTCAATGGTGGCCTTTTCCAGGCTGCCCTTGGGAATGCCCAATCGCAATTTACCCACCCCGATATACCTCCTGGGGATCAAAGATTAAGGAACCCACCACCTGCCAGCCCTCCCCTTCCCGGCGGCGGTAAAAACAGGAGCGGTACCCGGTATGGCACGCGGCCCCGCCCACCTGCTCCACTTTAAGGAGCACCGTATCCTCATCGCAGTCCAGATAGACGGCCTTCACCCGTTGCACGTGGCCCGAAGTCTCTCCCTTGCGCCACACCTTCTTGCGGGTGCGGCTGAAATAATGGGCCTCTCCGGTCTTCAGAGTCAGGTTCCAAGCCTCGGGATCCATGAAGGCCAACATCAATACCTCGCCGGAAACCGCATCCTGGACAACGGCAGGGATCAGGCCCCCCATTTTGGCGAAATCCAATCCTTCTTTATTATTCATATCACGAGAAATTATCCTTTTTCGTTTAAATCTGCAAGGTTGGATGCTAAATTTTAAGCAGCGGGAGGGAAAATGGGGAAAATCATCCCTTTTAGCGATCTGGCCCGACAGCACCAACTCAACTTATTGGAGCACAAGCGCCGGGAATACCGGGAACGGGAAGACTATCTGGCCCGCCTGCGGAGATTGCTCTTCAAGATCGAAGGCCAGATGCGCCAAGCGGAAATTCAGCAATTGCAAGTCTTCCAGGAACTCTCCGAGAACCTCAGGGTCCCTTTAGAGTTTCCCAGCCTGGGGGACCGGGTGGCCCTGCAGGAGTTTTTCGCGACCGACCCTTTTCTGCTGACTTTGCAGGAGTTCTTGGCCGGCCGCCTCACCGCGGAGGAGTGCTACCGGAGGATCCTGGAACTGAAAGGTGAGACAGCCCCATCCCTGGAAGGTTGAGCACCCCGCCTTTTCCATCCGATTTCCAGGAATCCCGGAAGCATAAGGCAGGGCCTGGGTTGGCCCTGCCTTATGCCTTCTATTTCCGGAGGCAGGCCGGTGTCAGGTATGAAGCTGGAAACCGCAACATGTTAAAACGGCAAGCTGAAAAAAATGGGGCGGCCTAGTTCTCTTAGCCGCCCCGCAATGGCCTCCCGCAAAGGCCAAGGCCTGGGATTATTTCCACCACTCTTCCCGCCGCATGGGGGTGAGGCGGGTCAGAAACCTATTTTCTTTTCCTGATGCCGACCAAGCCAAGCCCCAGCAACCCGGAGCCCAACAAAAGGGCTG
>JACQYN010000218.1 GCA_016208235.1 Deltaproteobacteria bacterium | reverse complement strand
GTGAGCCTTTATATGCCTTTTATTTCATTTTAAATCTTCCCCCTGGTCTATGAAATCAACGAGGACCTATCGCCGATCAAGCATTACTCAATAAGGCGTTGGGGGAGGGAGCTTGATGGTGGGGGCAGGGGTCTGTGACCCTGGCCCCCTCCTTTAAAATGACTTTGTGGATAGAGAATCAGACCTGGCTCCCTAGCAAACCATAAGACATATATGAAAAAAAGCGTCCTCAAGGCAGATACGGGTAAAGATTTTACTCCCCCATTGCGGCGGGTCACTCAGATCGGGGGACAGACTCGCGTCTCCGCCAGGGGAGATACTGCTTTTCGCTGGCTCACCTTCGCCTGCTCCATGTTCGTGCCGTTGGTGATGCTCGCCATCGGCGTGGACCTGATCAGCTCCTCCATCCCGGCCCTCAAACAGTTCGGCCTGGGATTTTTGTTCTCCGATGACTGGAACCCGGTGACCCAGTCCTTTGGGGCCGCCAGCAGCATCTTCGGCACCCTGGTCTCCACCCTGATCGCCATGGCCATCGCCGTCCCCTTGAGCCTGGCCATCGCTCTCTTCCTGGTGGAACTGGCCCCGCCCAAGATCAGCCGCACGGTGGGGACCATGATCGAGCTGCTGGCCGCCATCCCCAGCATCATCTACGGCATGTGGGGACTTTTTGTGTTTGCCCCCTTTATGGCCAATTACGTCCAGCCGCTCCTGGGTCAGACCATGGGCTTCCTGCCTTTATTCCAGGGGCCGCCCATGGGTATCGGCATCCTGACCGCGGGCATTATTCTGGCCTTCATGGTGCTCCCGTTTATCAGCGCCATCGCCCGGGACGTCTTTCAGTTGGTGCCCAACGTGGTGAAGGAGTCGGCCTTCGGCATGGGGGCCACCACCTGGGAGGTGACCTATAAAGTGACCATCCCTTACGGACTGGTGGGGATCGTCGGCGCGGTTTTCCTGGGCTTAGGAAGGGCCTTGGGGGAGACCATGGCGGTGACCTTTGTCATCGGCAATGCCCACCGGATTTCTGCGTCCCTTTTTTCTCCCGGCAACACCATCGCCTCCACCCTGGCCAATGAATTCAGCGAAGCCACGGAACCTCTCTATATCAGTTCTCTGGTGGCCCTGGGGTTGGTGCTCTATCTCCTTACTTATTTAGTGCAGGTGGTCTCCCAGATGCTGCTGCGGCGCATGTACCGGGCCTGGAGCGTGGGCCTATGAAACGCCGGCCGCCCACGGGCCGCCGGGCCGTGAATATGGTGGTGAGCATCTGGGCGATGGGTTCCGCGCTGGTGGGGATCGCCATCCTTTTTTGGATAATCTTCGTGGTGGTGTCCCGGGGACTGGGGGCCATTAACCTCTCTTTCTTCACCCAACTCCCCACGCCTCCGGGAGTGCTGGGCGGCGGCTTAATCAACGCCATTGCCGGCACCCTGGTCTTGACCCTGGCGGCCACCCTGATAGCCGTGCCCCTGGGACTCCTGGCCGGGGTTTATCTGGCGGAGTTCAGCGAGGACTCCCGGGCCGCGGATTTCAGCCGGTTTTCCGCCAACGTGCTGACGGGTATGCCCTCCATCATCGTGGGGGTGTTCGCCTATACCTTGGTAGTAGTTCCCTTGGGCCACTTTTCCGGTTATGCCGGGGCCCTGGCCCTGGCCATCCTCATGCTGCCGGTCATCACCCGCACCACCGAGGATATGCTCCGGCTGGTGCCCAATACTCTCCGGGAATCGGCCCTGGCCCTGGGCGCGCCCCGCTGGCGAGTGACCCTGGCCATCGTCTTCCGGGCCGCCAAGGCCGGGCTGATCACCGGGGTGCTGTTGGCCGTGGCCCGGGTGAGCGGCGAGACCGCGCCCTTGTTGTTCACCGCGCTCAACAGCCCTTACTGGTTTCATTCCCTGGGGGAACCCACCCCTAACCTCACGGTCACCATCTTTAACTACGCCATGTCTCCCTACCCCGACTGGCAGCAGAAGGCCTGGGGCGCGTCCCTCTTAATCACCGCCGGGGTCCTGGTGATCACCCTCCTGGC
>JACQYN010000223.1 GCA_016208235.1 Deltaproteobacteria bacterium | reverse complement strand
GGGGTCCGGCCGCCGCCCACCGTCAGCCCCTTGGAACCCCTACCGGAACCCGACTCCCTTGGCAGTGGCGCGTAGTGGTAGAACTTTGTTCACAAGACTTAACCTATTGATATACTAAATTTATTTTTTAACAACTGTCGAAGATGAGTCAGAATGACACCTTATACCAAGTCGCAAACAAAAGACAATTTTCTTGTAGGGGCGGACCCATGTGTCCGCCCTGGACTCGGGCGCACACACGGGTGCGCCCCTACGATACTGCGTCTTTTGTTTGCGACTTGGTATTAAAAGACTTTCGCAGAGGTCTCAAGTTGAACAAAACCTCGATTATCACCCTATCTAACTAACCCCCAACCCCTGATCCCTAAACCCTCAACTAGGCCGCCGGTAGCGGATGTCGAACTCGAAGTTGGGGAACCTCCGGGGAAGACGCATCAGGTTGAAGACCATGACGCCCACGGCCATCCGGTCCCACCAGGAAGACATGGGCCAGCCCAGGTGGACGGTCACCCGCCGGTCGGGGAATTCGTACTCCACCACCTTCAGGAGGCTCACCATACGTTGGTAGAGGGTAATCTTGGTGAGAGGGAAGCGGAAGTGGTTGGGCGCGGTTTTGGGTGGGATGCCCGCCCGGGGGGAGTAGAAGGTGATGTAGGCCTCGTTTCTCCGGTCAGCAGCCAGACCCGGCTCTTCGGAACGCCGGAAAAAGAGGTGCAACTCCGGGGCGTCGGTTTCCGCCAGAGAAAGGATCATCTCCATTTCCGAGTCCGCCTGGGCAATCTCTTTGATCTCGGGGGCCCGCTTTCTGGCCACCAGGAATCCTCCCGCCAGCATCAGGACCGTAACCGTGCCCCAGAGCAACGTGGCATAGTGCTTGTCATAAGCCAGGAAGAGAAAGCAACTGGTGAGAATGATCCATAAAACCAGGGTTCCCAGGCGGCTGGTGTAATACTTGACGTCCTTGGTGCCCATGAAATAGCGGTAGAGAATAAGAGCGCCCGTGTTGATGGCAAAGCTGGCCAGAAGTCCCAGGGCGTACATGTCCGCTAACAGGGATTGGCTGCC
Organism: Deltaproteobacteria bacterium; assembly: GCA_016208235.1. Lineage (GTDB taxonomy): Bacteria > Desulfobacterota > Desulfobaccia > Desulfobaccales > 0-14-0-80-60-11 > SURF-52. Next base: position 14,148 of record JACQYN010000223.1, on the reverse strand, counting down.
GGCGGTAAGAAGAATAATGCCGGAGAAGAAGAGGGCGTTCAGGATGTGGATGCGATAAAGGGACTGCCGGCGGTTGGTGGCGATGAGCCAGAGAAAACCGTAGCGGTGGGCCACCCGTTCCATCAATTCACTGGAGGCCACGAACGCGGTGTTGATGGCCATGGCCAGGGTGAAACTGGCCAGCCCGGCCACCAGGACCCCGAAGAGGACGCCGTTTAACATGGAAGCATAATGGGTGATCAGGTCGCCTTCGTGGGCCTTGAAGTCAATGGGCGAGGACAACACCAGGGCCGCCACCAGGGGCGTGACCACCCCCACCGTGAGGCCCAGGAACAGGTAGGACCTGCGGATTTCCTGCCAGTTGCGGGCCAGGCCCGCGGTCTGGAGCACCGATTCCACCCCGGAGTAAGCCAGGATACAGAAGGCGATATTGGAGATAAATTTGCTGTAGTCTCCGATCCAGGAGCCGGTCTGTAACTGGTCCGTGGCAGTCTTGGCCGACTGGTACATCTGCCCCAAGGAACGTTGATCCAGGGCCAGGACCCCGGAGACGATCAGGTTCAACATGATGAACGCGGCCCCGATGAAGATCATGAAAGTGAACCGGGCATTTTCCCGAATCCCCAGGATGTTCAAGCCCGCCACCGCCCAGATGATACCCAATACCAGGGCCATGGTCACCGGGGCCGGTAAAGGGTGAAAGGAGGTGGCGTTGGCCACCGCGCTCACCGCGGAGATGCAGGCGGTAAGGATGTAGTCCACCATGATGGAGGCCACGGCCACGAAAGAGACCATGGGGCCCAGCACCAGGTAGGAAAAAGAATAAACCCCGCCGCCGATGAGGCCGTGGTGTTCCAGGATCTCGGCGATCTCCGTCAAGCGGGTGGTAAAAAACCTGATGAGCAGGCTGGTAATAGCAATAAAGACGATGGCGCTGAGGCCGATGAAGCGATAAGCCTCCGCGGGGACGTAAAAAATAGAGGTGAACTCGTCCATCAGGGTGATGATCCCGATGGCCAGCCAGGTGAGCCACCAGCGGCCCTGATGGTGATAGGAGAGTAGTTCCCGCTTGCGCAGCAGGTAGATAAAAAGGAGAACCAGGCCCACATTGAGCACGGTCAGGACGATGGTCTTCACTTCAGTCAATCCTCATCAGGAGTCGGTGTGTCTCGCAAAAAGCCGGAATGGGCAAAACCCAAGGGTAATCCCTGGAGCAAGGCGAAGGCCACACCAATAGAGCGTCATTCCCGAAGTATTGAAATACCTCAGGCGGTTTCAGTAAGATTAAGGCAAGACGATGGGTTTCAAGGTGAATGGGATTCCGGCATGGGGAGCCTGGTGGGGATGGCGCTGGGGGTAAAGACCAGGGAAGCGGATAGTTGATTTATCCGCAAAAGGGAAGGGATTGCAGAGTAAATGCATCCGGGGGCACGCCCCAAAGGATGCGCTTCGGGCGCAAAAATACCGCGGTGCGGCATATCCTCCTCCTGCCTACGGGGTTAGCTGACGGGCTCGGACAGGAGGTTTCTTGCCCTACCGCTTTTGGCGGATTCGCCCCCAAAATTGGGTCCCCCGCTTCTCCGGTGGGGTACCGGAGAACTCGGCGTTTGGCCCTGAATTATAGGGCCAATTTGAGTTTATTTACTCCTTTCTTTAGAAATGTCAACAGGAATTGGAGTGGAAGGGCGGGCAGAGCCCCTCACCCATCACCCTCACAGCCGCTAGCTTAAATAATCTTTGTCATTCTGAACGGAGCGAAGCTTCGTTGCGAATCTCTAATTTTCCAACGAAATGAGAGATTCTTCGCTGCGCTCAGAATGACAAAAAAACTTATGTTCGCGGTTATGCCCATCACCCCCCCAATTCCCCTAACGCCTTGCGCGCGAAGTCCAGGGAGGAGTCCAACTCTAGGGCCTGCCTAAGAACAAAAGCGGCTTCCTGGCGATGGCCCAGGCGGGAGAGGTTGATGCCCAGGTTGGCGTAGTCGATGGCGGAACCGTGGTCTATCTCGATGGCCTTTTCAAAGCAGGCCACGGCCTGCTGGTATTCCTCTAACTTGAAATAGCAAAAACCCAAAAGATGAAGGGCTTCCTGCAGGGAGGGGTCCAGTTCCAGCGCGGTTTTGAAGGCGGTGACGGCCGCGGAGTAGTCGGCCAGGTCTTTGTAACAGGCCCCCAGGTGCACGTAGATGCTGGGAATCTCGTGGGCCGGGGGATTAAATTCCAGAGATTTTTGCAGATATTCCAAAGCTGAGGCCGGTTGGCCCAGGTTCTCGAGAGTCAGCCCCAGGAAGAAGTTCACCTCAAAGCGTTCCGGAAAAGCGGCATTCAGGGTTTCCAGGGCCGCGAGGGCTTCCTGGGGCGGGGCATAAAGGGAGGCCGTCTTAGCCAGATGGAAGATGGTGTTGGTGTTGCGGGTGCGGTCCAGGAAGTGGGTGCCGGGAATGAGGACATAGACCGCGGGGATGCCGATCTGAGGATGGGTGACATCCACCACCAGGACCTCCAGGTCCAGGCGCTTCAAGGCCGCCAAACAGCCCTGAATTTCCTCCTTCAGGTTGGGATGGGCCAGATTCGGGAGGCTTGACAGAGGCTGCATGGGGCCGGGGGCCATCAAATAAGCTGCTTCCTCAAGGGTTTCATATTTGGGGAGCGTGGGGCGGTAGCTGGTGTGGCGGTGGAAGTCCCCCGCCAACTGGGCTACTTCCGTGAGGGCCCGGATCAGGGATTTTTCCGGGTCAGTGGTGGTGCCCGCGGCAAAGACGATCTCGCTGGACTCCGGGAAGGTGGCCGGGTCGTAGGCCAGGGCCGCGACGGTGGGGATACCGGTGTTCAGGGAAAAGTCCCGGAGAAAAACCTCGATGCCGTTTTTCTTAAATTTCGCCAGCAATTCCCGGGCCGCGGGGTCCTGGACCGAATCCGGGTCGATGGCCGGGGTGGCTAGGCGCTCATGGCTGATGACGGAGCCCACGTGGCGCTCCACCACTTCGCAGAGGGCCTGAAGTATAGCCTCCTCCAGGCAATTGCCCGCGGCCGGGCCGTTGTATTCTTCGATCAGATAAAACCAGTGAAGGGGCAGATAGACCGGCTTACCCTTGGTCAAGTTGGTGGCGGGCACAAAATAGAGGGGCCAGTCCTGGTAAATCCGGGCTGCGGCCTTGGTATCCGCTGAACGGTCAAAGAGGGAGCGGGCCAGGTACGCGAAGTCCAGAGCCTGTCCTTGGAACTCCCGGGGGCGGGCATAATGCAAGGGGCCTTCCTCCAGGTAGGAAAAAAAGCTGAAGCGCTCCACCAGCTCCATCAGGGCGCTGGCTTCGGACTGCACCGGGGTGGCGCCTTTGCCCATCTGCTTCTGGGTGGGGACCACCCGCCGGGCGTCCACCCCCAGAAGGCTGATGAAGACCGGGATATCCAGGCGGCCGGAGTCAATGCGCAAGGTCTCCTTAAGGATTTCCAGGTCCAGCCCAGCCAGGCGCTCCCGCACCCGGGCGCTGGTCTCCTCCGGGGTTAAAGTTTTATCTTGATCATAAGTGTAGCCTTTAAAGGTGTCGGTGAGGGTAAGGGGTGACAACATGAAGTCATTTCTCCTGAAGCTCTGAATTTACTTGGATGAAAAGTCTATCATAATTCTAGAGATGGGGGAAATACCCGGAATATTTTTTGTCTATGCGTTATATTGTTGAGGAGGGGATGGTAAATTGGCAAAAGAAAATAGGGACACTTCCTATTTTTCTGAGGAAGCCTAAACCTGGGGAAACAAAATAGGAAAAATAGGAAGTGTCCCTAATTATTTCTCACCCCCAAATACGCCTTGATAACGGCTGGGTTGGTGCGGATTTCCTGGGGAGGCCCCGCGGCCAGGGTCAGGCCGTGGTCCAGGACGGTGATCTGTTGGCAGAGCCCCATGACCAGCCGCAGGTTATGTTCAATGACCAGGATGGTGAGGCGGTGTTCCTGGTGGACGGAGCGGAGGAAGTCCATCAATTCCCGGGTCTCCTGGGGATTGAGCCCGGCCGCGGGTTCATCCAGGAGGAGCAGCCGGGGGCCGGTGGCCAGAGCCCGGGTGATCTCCAGGCGGCGTTGATGCCCGTATGGGAGTTGTCCGGCTTTTTCATCCGCGGCGTCCGCGAGTCCCACTTCTTCCAGGAGGGCCCGGCCCCGGGCCGCATGGGCCCGTTCTTCCCGAAGATAGCCCGGAAAGCGCAAGGCTGCCTGCCACCAGGAAGCCCGGCGGCGGCAGTGGAAGCCCACCAGGACGTTGTCCAGGACGTTTAAGTCCTCAAAGAGGCGGATGTTCTGAAAGGTGCGGGCGATGCCCAGGCGGGTGATTTCCTCGGGAGGCAGGCCGGTAATATTCATGCCGTCAAAAAAAATATTCCCCCGGGTGGGAGCCAAAAAACCGCTCAAGAGGTTGAAGACCGTGGTTTTGCCCGCGCCGTTGGGGCCGATGAGGCCGTAAAGGGCCCCCTCCGGGATCTGCAGATGGAGATCATCCAGGGCCAGAAGGCCCCCGAAGCTCCGGCCTAAATTGCGGGTTTCAAGAAGCATGATAGTTTCGAAAACGGCCGAGCAGGCGCTTAAAACTTTCCCAGGTGAACTCCCGGCCTCCCAGCAAACCCCGCCGGAAATAGATAATCACCAACAACAGAAGCAAAGAGAAAATGACCATGCGCATGCCGGGAATGCCGGGGATGTGCAGGCCCAGGAGAACCTGGGGCTCCTCCACCACCCGGAGCCACTCCCCGGCCAGAGTAAAGAACGCCGCGGAGACAACCGCGCCGGTGATGGACCCCAGGCCCCCCACCACGATGATGATCAAAAGATTAAAGGTGAGGAAAAAAGTGAAGAGCGATGGGGAGATGGTGGTGATCAGGTGGGCCAAGAGGCCGCCCCCCACGCCGAAGAAAAACGCGCTCAAGATATAAGCCAACAGCAAGTGGCGGAAAGTATCCACTCCCATGGCCCGGGCCGCGGTCTCATCATCCCGGATGGCCTTCAGGGCCCGGCCATAATCGGACCGGACCAAGGCCGCGATAAAGGCCACGGCGGCCACCGCCACTCCCCAGGACCACCAGAGATTGGTATAGGGATGAAGTCCCTTTAACCCCAGGGGGCCATTGGTCAGGCCCTGGAGGTTGTTGGCCAGAACCCGCACCACCTCCCCGAAACCCAGGGTGACGATGGCCAGATAATCCCCCCGCACCCTAAAGACCGGAAAGCCGGTGAGGAAGCCGAAGAGAGCGGCCACCAGCCCCCCGGCCAGCAAGGCCAGGGGGAAGGGAAGAGAAAGCTGGCTCAGGGGCCAATACAGGGGAGTTATGAGAAAATTAACCGCCTTCTCCGCCGGGGCCATGGTCAAGAGCGCGGCGGTATAGGCCCCCAGGGTGATGAAGGCGTTGGGCCCCAGATGGAACTGACCGCAAACCCCGTTGATCAGGTTGTAGCTCACCGCCAGGGTGATGAACACTGCCACGTTGTTCAGCAGGCGCACCTGGTACTCGTCGCCCCAGCGGTTCGCGGCTCCCAGCAGAAGGAACAGCAGGGTCAGGGCGGCGACATTTAGAAAGACTTTGCGAATGGCAGCAACTCCCTCGGAGAAGGAATCAGGGGTCAGGGGTCTGGGGTCAGAAATCTCAGACTTTCCTCCTCTAATCCCTGACCCCTAACCCCCATAGGCGCTAACATGAGTTTTTACAAATAAATTTTCTATAATTGTTTGAATATTTTGTCATTCTGAACGGAGCGAAGCGGAGTGAAGAATCTCGTATTTTGAGATCCTTCGCTTCGCTTAGAATGACACTCTATTACAGAAAAGCCTCTATTAAAACCAGTCTTCGCTTAGGTCCATCCACTCTGGATTGAATGATTCAATAAGGGCAATTTTATTTTCACGCAGCCAGCCTTTAATCTGTTTCTCCCGATCAATTGCTGCAAGAATATCATGGGGTTCTTCATAATAGACGAATCTATTTATATTATATTTCTTGGTAAATCCTTCAATTAATGAGTTCTTGTGTTCAAATATTCTTCTTTCCAAATTATTCGTTACACCCACATAAAGTGTTCCGGATTTATTCGTTATAATGCAGACGAAATATTGGTGCATATCGACAATCAAGTCCTCGATAATTTAAAGTGACAATCTTCAAATATTGGCCTTTTGAGTAAATCCACAAGTTTCTAACTTCAAATACGAGATTCTTCACTCCGCTTCGCTCCGTTCAGAATGACAAACATTGTTTAAGTTAGCGCTTATGCCCCCCTGCCTCTAAAGCTTCTCCTCCCCCAACCTCTCCCCCAAGGAGGCCGGTGGGGCGGGCCAGGAGGAGGATGATGAGTAAGACAAAGGCCAGGGCGTCCCGGTAGCCGCTCCAGGCTGGGAAGAGGGCGACGATGAGGATTTCCAGGAGGCCTAAGATGAGTCCGCCCACCACCGCGCCCCCCAGGTTGCCGATTCCTCCCAGGACCGCGGCAATGAAGGCCTTGAGTCCGGGCAGGATGCCCATGAAAGGGTTGACCTGGGGATATTTCATGGCCCAAAGAAGACCCCCGGCTCCGGCCAGGAGGGAGCCGGTAAGAAAGGTGAAGGCAATGACCCGGTTGACGTTGATGCCCAGGAGCACAGGGATTTCCAGGCTCCAGGAGATGGCCCGCATGGCTCGGCCGATGTCGGTGCGATAAACGATGAAAAAGAGGATCACCAACAGCGCGGCGGTGATCAGAGGAATTATCAGGCTAAGCCGGGGAATGAAGAGTCCGCCCCAGGAAAAGGCCCCGGCAAAGAGCGCCGGCGTGGGGAAAGGTTTGGGGCGGCCCCCGGCCACCACCAGGGCCAGGTTCTCCAGAAGAAAGGACGCGGCAATGGCGGAGATGAGAAGCGAAATTCGGGGGGCCCGGCGGAGCGGCCGGTACGCGCCCCGCTCCAGCAGCACCCCCAGCAGGCCGGTGAGGCCCACGGCCAGTCCGAAGGCCAGGGGCCAGGGCCAACTGAACAGGCCCACCCCCATGACGCCGATATAGGCCGCGACCATCAGCAGGTCCCCGTGGGCGAAATTGATGAGCCGCAAAATGCCGTACACCATGGTATAGCCGATGGCGATGAGGGCGTAAAGCGAGCCCAGGGAAAGTCCGTTGATGAGTTGCTGCAGTAGAGTGATGGCGTCCATGGAGTTTGTAGGGAGGCTTACACCCCCACCCCAATCCCTGATTAAATATTAAAAGTTCGATACCCTTCAGGCGTTATCGTGGCGTAGTAATACGGCGGCCCCACCTCTTCCTTGAGTTGCGTCTGTTTTTCCAGAAATTCTTTGCTCATCTCCAGGAGTTGGTCCAGGGTCAAGCCCTCGGCCAGGGCCTTAAAGAGCCGCATCTCCATCCCTAAGTTCCGGGGCATGACCACCAGGTTGGCCACCGGTATCAGACGCAGGGGCAGCTCGTTTTCTTCGCTTCCCAGGAGAATAAGTTGAAACCCCGGAGGCGGCTTCTCCGGGTCATAGCCCGCTACGATGAAATAGAGGCGTCTAAAGCCTTCGGGTTCCGGCCCGTGTTTTTCCAGGTGGCGGCCATACCCCTGGGACAGAAAATGAAGCGCGAACCGGGCGATCTCCTCCGGGGACAGGGGGCTCGGGTGGCGTTGCAGCATGCGGCGCAAGCCCTGGGACAGAGAGACGCTCACCCCGGCGCCGCCACTAAGAATAGCACAACGGGGTCCCAGGGGAAAAAGCTTGCTGACATTAAAGACTTCCGTATGGCCCGCGGCGTCGAAGCGGGTGGCCAGGCTGTCCGTGGCCAGGAAAAGGCCGTGCTCGTTGAAACCTGCCAGAGCTTGGGTCACGGGGTTTCCTTTTAAAGAGTGAGCAGTAAGCAGTAAGCAGTGAGCTGTGAGCAGTAAAAGACACTATGCATCGGGGCGTTTTCTTTTACTGCTTACAGCTCACTGCTTACAGCTCACTTCCCTTCGCCCTCCGGCAGGGGCGGGGCTTCAGGGTTATAAAAGATTCGCATCCTGGCCGGAGCCAGGGGGAATTTCTTGAGGGTCTGCAGCTTCAGGGGCACCATATCCGGGGTCAGGTCCTGCCAGGCCCTTTTGGGTTTCCCTAACAATTCCGGTAAATTCGCCACCGCCGCGGTCTGTTCCTCCCGGGTGGCGTTGATCACCGCCAGGACCCGGCCCCGGCCCTTTTCCCGGGATTTGAGGAGGAGGACCACCGGCTCCCCCTGGGGGTTGACCCGGGCCATGGGACCTTCTTCCAGGAGCACGGGACAGCCTTTTTTCATCCGGTTTACCCCCTTGATATAGCTGCTCAGGTCATAAGTGGGGGTCTCCCAGTCCTCGGGCCGGGTGCGCACCACGTGGAGATGTTTTTGAAAGCCGAATTCGTAGCCCATGGGGATCATCAGACCGGTGGAGAAAAACGCGGCAAAGAGATAACGCTGGCGGGCCACCTCCACCGCGCCGTGGGCCTCCGCAGCCAGGCGGTCCGTGTCGTGGGTCTCGGGAAAGCTGATGGAGGGGGCCAGATGCCGGAATCTATTGTATTGCTCCAGGCACCAATCGGCCTGAAAATCCCACCATTTGGAACTGTTATAGAGAAAATCGAAGCCGGATGAAGCCAATTGGCCGCACTCCTCCAGGCGACAGCCCAGGGTCTCGGCAAAAAACTGCACCCGGGGCTCCAGGCCGCGGGCTTCAGTAATTAATCGATCCCAGAAATCTCCGGGAATCTTGTACGCGGCATCGGCCCGGAAGCCCAGGACCCCCAGTTTCAAATAATGGCTCAGGACCTGATCCCAATAATGCAACAGCCCCTCCGGGTCCGGGGGCGGCCAGTACTCCAGTTCCGCCAGATCGCCCCAGATGGTCACCTTGGTGGCGTCCGCGGGGTCGATGGCCCCGGGGTTTTTTATATTGCCCTGCTCATCCTTGGCGTACCACTCCGGGTGTTCTTGCGTTAGGGGGGAGTCGATGGCCGTGTGGTTGATCACCAGGTCCAGCATCACCCTAAGGCCCCGGCGCTCCGCTTCTTTGAGGAAATGCCGCAAGGCCGCTTCCGGCTTCTTTCCTGATTCGGGATAAAAAAGGGGGTTGATGCCGAAATAATCCTTGACTGCGTATAGGCTCCCGGAAAGCCCCGGGGTGTGGATGGGATTGAGATAGATCCAGGTGAAACCCAGGGCCGCGATGCGCTCCAGATGCTTCTCCCACCGGGGAATGGGCCCCACCAGGGGGGGAAAGAGATTGTAGATTAAAGTTGCTTCCGGCATGAGTCACCTCGGTTTTGAAAAGTTCCAAGTTCCAAGTTCCAAGTTCAAAGTTAATGTTTGGGAGAGGAGGAGGTCCGGGAAAATTAGTGAGCAGTGAGCAGTGAGCAGTAAAAAAACAATACCTGTGGGGCCACTCTTTTTACTGCTTACTGTTCACTGCTTACTGCTCACTGCCTTTAGCCCCCTCCTCCTCGATACTTCCGCAGCTTCGCGGCCAGGCGCGGGGCTGCGGGATTCTGGCGCATTTCTTTAAGGGTTAAGGGAAATTTCCGCCGCCAGTTGGGGTATTGGGTAGTGGTGCCGGGGAGGTTCTGTTGCCACGGCACTCCGAAGATCTCCTCCAGGCGCACTTCCAGCAGGGCCGCCTGGCTCCGGGCTAGATATTCCAAAACCCCAAACCGTACTTCTTCCGGGCAGAAGTCCACGGAAGCCTCTGCCTCCCCCTTGTCCTCAAACTCAATGTTTGGGGTTGGGGGAGGGGGGGCAAGGGAGGGGGAAGAGGCCGGTGGCCCAGGCTTTCCAGCTTGTGCAGAACCCTGGCCCCCATCCCCGCAATCTCTCCTCCCCAATCCCGAAGCCTCCAGCAGCAGCTCCCGGTCCCGGACCCGGGCCGCGGTTTCCTCCTCCGCCAGGTGGGGTTGGGGGTAAAGGCCCAGGGTGGTCTTGAGCCTGATGTCTTCCCCCTGCCAGTAGCCGGCCAGGGTGGGCAGATCATGGGTGGTGACCGCGGCCACGGCGTTTCGGGGATAGTCTTTCGGGTTTTTAAAATGACCATCAGCGGTGCGCTCAAAGTAAAAGACCCGGTAAGACAAAACACCCCGGCGGGCCAGTTCCCGGCGGACCCGGGGGGGCACAGTGCCCAGGTCTTCGCCGATGATCAGGGTGCGCTGTCGATGGCTCTCCAGGGCCAGGATACCCAGCATTTCCCGGGCCGGATAGTGGACGTAGGCTCCCGCTTTGGCGCTTTGTCCCTGGGGAATCCAAAACAGGCGGAAGAGCCCCATGACGTGGTCCAGGCGCAGAAGGCCGTCAGGAGGCAGATTGGCCCGGAGGGTGTCGATGAACAGCCGGTACCCTTCCTGGCGGAGGCGCTCGGGAATCAGGGGCGGGAGCCCCCAATTCTGCCCCCCGGGGTTGAACGCGTCCGGGGGCGCGCCCATGTCCGCGCCTTTAGCAAACAGGTGGGGATGGGCCCAGGTTTCCGCGCCTCCGGCGTGCGCGCCCAGGGCCAGGTCCTGATAAAGGCTGAAAGGCAGGCCCTGTTTCCGGGCCTGAGCCTGGGCCGCGTCCAATTGCCCGGCCACCAGCCATTGGAAATAAAGCTGGCCGTGAATTTCATCCCGGTGTTGGCGGCTGAACGCGTCCACCGCCGGGTTCTCCGGGTGTTGATATTCACGGGGCCAGACCCGCCAATCATTGCCCCCCAAAAAATTCGCCAGCGCGTTAAATTGCCCGAACCTGAGGAGGAGCAGATTACCGGTCTCCACAAAGCGGGCGAATTCCCGGCCCCTGGCCGTACGAGGATTCTCCGGTGCTCCGTGCCGCTCCCGGAATTTTTTATACAGCAGGCCCAGAACCTGCCTTTTCAGGCGATATACGGCCGCATAATCCACCAGGTTAGCGGCCCGCAAGCGGCCCAGAAGCGCCTGCGTCTCCGGGCTGGCCCCGAGGGTTTGGGCGGCCTGACAATCCTTAAATTCGGGGATGTCTTCCGGGTCCAAATACAAAATATCCCGGAAAATCCGGCTGCTGGGGGAATAAGGACTGGGGTCGGCCTTCTCCCCGGGGAGACGGGCATGAAAGGGATTTACTCCCACAAACGCGGCTCCCAGCTCCCCGGCCCAATCAATCACCTCCCGGAGATCGGCAAAATCCCCCATCCCCCAATTGCGGTCACTCCTCAGGGCATATAGAGGCAGGTTCAGGCCCCACAACTTATCCCCCTGGGCCAGACACGGAGGTGCATAAGTCCGGCTGGGGGCCACCACCAGCCGCGTCTCCCCCCGTTCCACCCGGCCTGCGTTCTCCACTTCCAAAACCAGGTCATAATAGCCGGGTTGCAGCCCGCCAGGGAGAGGCAATTCCGCCCGGGAACGGAAACCCGGCCCCAGAATATGGTCATTAACCACCCGCCGGGCCAGGGGGGGAGAAGCGGGCAGGATGACTTCCCAGGTTGATTCCCCGCCGGTTTCGTCCTTGATCTTTCCATGCACCCGCATGGGGGGCAAGTTCGCGGTGGGCGTCCAGGGAGAAATGATGATCCGGTTAGGGCCGGAGTCAGAAAAGACCAGAGTTAATTCATTCACCAGCCCGGCCCAGGGCCGCAGCCGCCGCTGGGCAATCTCCCGGGATAACTTCTCCGGGTCTTCCCAAGGAACCTCCATGGCCGTGAGCAGGGCCTGATAGGTGGCCAGAGGAGTATGCCGCTTTACTCCGAAGTTGTCCAGATACTCCGGGGCAATGCCGCACAAGCGGCCGAGAGCGGCTATTTGGTTAGGCAGATCCATAATTGGTGGCGCTTTGAAGAGAACGGCTTGTTTTAGTTGCCAGTAATCAGTGATCAGTAATCAGTGGGTTTTTCTCTGGCCACTGGCCACTGACCACTGATTACTATTTTCCCCTGGCCCTCCCATCAACTCGCGTCCTTCTCCTCCAACATCACCGGCGTCGGGGCTGAGGGGCCCAGGGTTTCTTGAACCAAGTTAAGTACGTGCGGGTGGCAGGTAAAGAGCAGCAGTTGATGGCTGTCGCTCATTTCCTGGAGAAGCCGGACGGCCTGCCGGGCCCGGGATGGATCGAAGTTTACCAGAATATCGTCCAGGATCAGGGGCAGGCTGCGCCCCTCCTGGGAGTATTCCTGGATGAGGGCGAACCTCAGGGCCAGGTAAAGCTGCTCGCTGGTGCCCCGGCTGAGGCGTTCCGGGGGCACGTGGCTCCCCTGGCGGTTGATGACCAGAAAACTTTCGCCCTCCAGGGGGGCCATGACCTGGGGATAGCGGCCCCCGGTAAGGAGGTCGAAATAATGGGAAGCCCGGCGCAGGACCTGGGGCTGGTATTCGGCTTCGAAGCAGCCGCGGGCCTGCTCCAGGAAATAATTGGCGAGGGTGGTTACGGTCCAGCGGCGGGCTGCCTCCTGGAGGCGGGCTGATAGGGTCTGTTCGGCCAGCAGAGCCCGGCTCAAGGCATCGGTCTGCTCCAGCCCTTCAATGAGGTTCTGCAATTTTCCCTGCTGCTGAAAGGCTTCTTCCCGGCGGGATTTCAAATCCTGGAGGCGCATGGCGGCCTGGCGCCGCCGGGCCTCCAATTCCTCAGGTGCGGTCCGGACCAAATCAGCCTGCAGTTGCTCCAACGCGACGTCGTCTCCGGCCAGAAGACGCAATCTGGCGGCCAGCTCCTGGGTCTTCCGGGTCAATTCCCCGCGTTCGGCAAAGATCGCAGCCTCGCGGCGGAATCCCTCTTCCGTCTGCTCGCCCGCGGCGGCCAGCAGGTTCTCCAGGGCCGCGCTCAGGTGCTTTTTCCTAGTTTCCCAGCCCGTCGATTCTTTTTCTGTTTCTGCTATTTTCTGGGTCAATTGCTGCTGCTGTTCTTGGAGCTTCAGGGCCTCGGCCACCTCCTGGCGCAGTTCCAGGAGAGTGGCGCTAACCTGGGCGGAGGACACTATGGGCCGCCCCAGGCCCGTCAATACTTCACCCACCCGGGCGGTTAAATCCGCCAGGTAGTCCTGCAGTTCTTTCCCGGTCCCGGCCAGGTCCTGCAGCTCTTGGAGGAGGTTCCGGGCCGCGCCTATCTCCTGGAGAAAGGCCGCGGCCCCGGCAGGGCTCAAATCCGGGTCCAGAGAGGCGTTTTGGAGCCAGGCGCGCCATTCTTCCTGGAGACGGGCCAAATTTTGTTTTGCCAGGAGCCCTTGGCTTTCCGCGGCGTTCAGAGCAGTTGCCGCGGTTTGCCGATCATTTTCCAGTTCTTGCAGCCGCCGCCGGCGATGGCCCCGTAATTGCCAGAAATTGATCAACGCGGCCGCCAAGGACATGCCGGCCCCTGCGGCCAGAAGGCGGGCCAGATCTCCGGATTTCCAGAAGTAGGCGGCCCCGGCGCTTAGACCCAGGGCCAGGCCCAGGACTGCAAAACCCCATGAAAAGACGGCCGCGGAACTTTTGAGGATGCGATCCTGCCGCATTTGGTTTTCCGCGGACTCCTTTTCCTGGAGGGTCTCCAGGCGCAGCCGGTGCTGGTCTTCCCCCTGGCGGACGGTCGCGGTCGCGGTTTCCAGGCGTTGCTGGTACTCCTGGATGCCGATCTGCCAGTTCAAAGTGGGGTGGAAACTCTCCAACCGGCTTTCGCCCCACTGGGGCCCCAGCCGCCCCAGGCGTTCCTCCAGGCGGGAACGGACCAGGGAGCATTTGCTTTCCACTTGCTTAAGCTCTTCCCCTCGATCCGCGCAGCGCAGACGCTCTTCCGCCAGGGACTCGACGGCCGCCGCGGCCTGGAGCAATTGCTGATCCGGACCTTCACCCGCGGCTTCTTCCCGGGCTTTCCCCAGCTCCCGGCCCCAGCGGTCCAGTTGCTCCTCCACCTGGGCCAGGTCGGCCTGGATTTTTTCCAGCCGGGCCAGGCCGCCTTCCGGGAAGGAGTCGATCCGGGGCAAGGCCGCCAGGGCCTCCTGGGCCAGGCGCCAATCCTCCCAAACCTTTCTGGCCTGGCTCAGCTTATCCAGCCAGACGGCCTCTCTTTTAGCCGCCGCCTCCTCCTGGGTCAGCCGCTGGATTTCATCTTCCAACCGCGCCCGGGCCGCCTGCAATTCCTGGTATTGCTGGGGCTGCTGCTCTAGTTCCTGGATGTTTTTCCGGACCCGGCCCAACTCCGCCAGGATTTGATTAATCTCCGGGGT